>JBHHWG010000034.1:0-27448 GCA_046756385.1 Sphingomonadales bacterium
CACCAACCCGTGCAAACTCTTGAGCATGGCGGCGCACTGGTCCGGCATATGCTCCTCGACGCTGGCGCCGAAGCTGAAATGAGGCCCTTCAGCGCACAACAGAACCGCTTTCAGGTCCTTGTGACCGGCGTGGTCCGTCAACGCCTGGCTCAAGGCCCCGATCATTTCGGCATCGACGATGTTGGCCTTGGGGCGGGCCAGGCTCAACGCCAGGAGTGCGCCGTCCCGCTCCAGCCGGACACTGAGTGGGGAGGCCATCAATTTTCTTCCTTGGCGGGCAGAACGCTGTCCAGCAGTTCTTTATCCCATGCCACACCCTCGGCAATCGCAAGGCGCAGCTTGACAAAGTCGATCTCGCGATTATGGCGCGGCCCTTCGTTGAACGCCCGGAAGCCGGCCTGAGCCTCGGTCACCATGTTAAGCGCGAGCCACGCGCGGGCATTTTCCTTGTTCGCGTTCCACGCCTCGATCTTGGGCTTGCGCAACTCCTCCAGGGTCTTGGTGGTGCAGTCCGGGAAAGTGTCGACGAACTTGGCGCAATATTCCTCAACTTTTTGATCGAGCAGGGACAGGTCGACCGTCCCTCGCTTGAGAAGCGCCTTGCCTTCCGCCAGCGCGGCGCCGGTTTTCGGTTCACCGAGCACGATGCGGCCAAACTCATCGACATAGCGCGCGGTCTCGACCAGCGGATTGGCGACGAATTCGCCGTCAACCTTGAGCGCCGGAACAATCTCGGTGATCATCCCGACCTGGCAGGCCTTGTGGGCCGACCACGGCTCGCAGAGCGTGCCGGAGACGATCGCCCGCTCGGCGCCGATCAGGACCGGCAGAAAGTCGGTGGCGCCGCCGATCGGGGCCGAGCCATGCTTGGGCCCGGCCTGCCCGAACCGCACCAGATCCTGGGCGATCGAGATATCACAGGCCATGCCGATTTCCTGACCGCCGCCGATCCGCATGCCGTTCACCCGGCAAATCACCGGCTTGTCACAGCCCAGAATGGCCGACACCATGTCGTTGAACAGCCGCATATACTGGCGGTATTCCTGCGGCCGGCCGGCGTAATATTCGGCATATTCCTTGGTGTTGCCACCGGTGCAGAATGCCTTGTCGCCAGCGCCGGTGAACACCACGGCCACAACGTCGCGGGCAGCGCTGGCGCGCCGGAAAGCGAGAATCGCCCCCTTGACCATATCGGTGGTATAGGAGTTGTACTGGGAGGGTTTATTCAGGGTAATCCAGACGTTATACAGTCCTTCGGCGACGTCGCCGCTGGCGGTCCTGGCGGGACGCTTTTCGTAAAGAACGTCCCCAACGTCGCGTTCCTCCGTCAGATTATGATCAATGAGTTCGACAACCTTATCCGCGGTCATTTCTTGGTAGCTCCTTATTTATTCGGGACCAGGATCGCGCGGCGGCTCATTTCATGAGCGTGGACCGCTGCGAACACCTCGTCGATATCGTCCAGTGGTTTTTGCTCGACAAAGGCGGACAGATTGACCTTGCCGTCGAGCACCAGATCGAGCGCATCGGGATACAATTCCACCAGGCAACCCCAGTTGCCCATGGCGCGGGCGTCAAACGCCATCAGCTTGGACAGCATGACCTCGACCTTACCCATGGTGAAGCCGACGACACACAATGCCGCGCCATGGGTCAAAAGCCCAAACGCCGTATTTTGGCCGGCCGTCGTGCCCGAACATTCAAAAATGATCCACTCGGTCGGACGCAGCCCGTTTTCCCTGGCAAACGCCCCAATCGCCTTTTTCAGATCGCGCCCCTGGATCTCACGCGCGTTCAGCGTCAAAGCCGCGCCGTGCTCCGAGATCTTGTCGAGCTTCTCCTGATCGATGTCGATGGCGACCACTGTCGCGCCGAAAGCGTTGGCGACCTGCACCGCATAGCCGCCGACACCGCCGACACCGACTACAATCGCCAGATCGCCTTCCTTGACGCCGGCATTCCGAACCGCCTGATATGGGGTGGTCACGGCGTCCGCCACGACCGACAGATCGGCCAGGGACAACCCGGATTTCGCCAAACGATTCTCGTCAATCGCGCACAGACCATGTGCCGGGACCGTGATATGAGTTCCGAAACCACCCTGAATGTCGTTGCCCGGCATTTTCTGGGCCCGGCAAATCCGCCCGTGGCCGCGCGAGCACAGATCGCACTCACCACACGGCGCGACGGCGGGAACAACAACCGCGCGACCGATCCATTCCCCGGCCCCGTCACCGGCCGCAACCACCCGGCCACTGATCTCATGACCCAAAACCAACGGCAGCGGCAGATTGGTTCGAACACCGTCAAAACAGTAGCCGAGATCGGTGTGACACACGCCGCACCCGGCAATCTCGACCACGACTTCGCCGGCCGCCGGCGGAAACGGATCGAACTCCTCCCTCTCGAACGGCTCCCCAACCGCCGTCATCGCCCATCGATATGCACTATATTTCATGTTCCCCTGTCCTCGTTGTGACACTGTGAAGCATGCTCCATTGTTGCATCGCCGTCCTTGACATATGTCAATTGGGAAGCCAGCTTTTGCTGGCAGTATGTCCCTGCCCGGAGTATGATGACGCGGGGAGCGAAGTCAGTATGTATTATATTTCATGTATCACTTCCAGCGCCGGAACGGCCCCCCTTAATTTAGGGGACAAATCAAGGATTGGCGCCCGATGAATAATGATCTGGTACGCTCATCGGTCTCGGTGACGCTTGTCGGCAGCGGCGGAGCGGGCGTGATGACCGCCGGCAAACTTCTGCTGGAAGCGGCGGCCAAGGCAGGCTGGTACGGCGTGATGACGCGCTCCTTCGGCCCGCAGATCAGGGGCGGGGAAGCGGCCGCCCTGGTGCGTCTGTCAACGCGGCCCGTCGAAACCCATGATGATCATTTCGACATTTTACTGGCGATTGACTGGAGCAATTTCGACCGCTTCGCCGGGGAAATCCCCCTCGCCGTCGAGACCCTGGTGATCGCCGATCCCGACGCGGGGGACATTCCCGATACGGTGAAAAACTCCGGCGCTTCGGTGGTTGATCTTCCCATACAAGCCCTTATCACGGAGGTGGCCGGGGCGCGCGCCAATATGATCGCGCTTGGCGCCGTGGCCAAATTGATTGGAATTCCCCTGGAAACCGTCGATGAACTGATCGGCAAAAGGCTGGCGCGAAAGGGCCTTGGCGCAGTCACGACGGGCGAAGCCGCGGTTAATGCCGGCGCCGTCGCGGCCCAGGGCATTTCAGGCGCGCCCCGGCTTGCCGGGGACATCCTGGACAGCGACGGGCGCTGGTTGATAACCGGCAACGAAGCCGCCGGGCTGGGCGCCATACGCGGCGGCGTGCGCTTCGTCGCCGCCTATCCGATCACCCCGGCGACCGATCTCATGGAATGGATGGCGCCGCAGCTTGCCAAGGTGGGCGGCACGCTGGTCCAGGCCGAAGACGAACTGGCGTCCATGAATATGGTGATCGGCGCTTCGTTTGGCGGAACCCCGTCGCTGACCGCCACGTCAGGTCCGGGTTTCTCACTGATGACGGAATCGATCGGCCTCGCGATTGCGTCGGAGGTTCCAGTTGTTGTCGTCGACGTCATGCGTTGCGGACCGTCAACCGGCATCGCGACAAAATCCGAACAATCAGACCTCAACATCGCGGTTTACGGCTTTCACGGCGATGCGCCGCATCTTGTGGTGGCGCCGCTCTCGGTGGCCGACTGCCTGTTCACGACCCAGTGGGCGACCCATCTCGCCGACGCCATGCAGACCGCGGCGATCGTGCTTTCCGACCAGTATCTGGGACAGGCCCAGGTCGTGCTCGACCGGCCGGCGGATATCGCGTTCGTCGCCCAGCGCGAAACCGCGGCCGAGAGCGGGGAGCCGTACTTGCGTTATGCCAACACCGCTTCCGGCATCTCGCCGATGGCATGTCCGGGCACCCCGGGGAACGAGTACACGGCGGATGGCCTGGAACATAATGAACGCGGCATTCCCTCGACCCTTGCCGAGGTTCACGCCACCCAACTCGACAAGCGAAATCGCAAGCTTGCCGGTTTCGATTATGGCCAGCATTGGGCCGAAATCGAAGGGGAAGGCGAACTGGCGATCATCACCTGGGGCTCGAGCACCGTACCGGCGCGAGAAGCGCTGGCCCGCGCGGCCGCTGACGGCGTATCGGCGCGGCTGATCGGCGTGCGGCTGATCGCGCCGGCGAGGCCCGAGCAGATGGCCGAGGCGCTGGACGGCGTAAAGCGCGTGTTAGTGGTCGAACAGTCCCATTCGGGACAATTCCACCGGTATCTGCGGGCCGAGTACGACTTGCCGGACGATGTCGGCGCCTTCCATCGACCAGGGCCGCTGCCGATGCGGGCGGGCGATATTTACGACGCGATTAGAGAGTGGGTTTGACCATGAATGTTCCGACGAATAGAGCCGTCGTGCGCAAGGCCAGAGACTATAAGTCCGATTACAAGCCGGTCTGGTGTCCCGGTTGCGGAGATTATTCGGTGCTGCTGGGCATCACCAAGGCGTTGGCGGAACTGGCGCTCGCCCCGGAGGAAGTCGCCCTGATCTCCGGCATCGGCTGTTCTTCCAGAATAGCGGCCTATACCAATTGCTACGGGTTTCACGGGGTCCATGGCCGCGCGCTGGCGGTTGGCACGGGCCTCAAGATCGCGCGGCCCGACCTCACCGTGCTGGTGGCCGGTGGCGACGGCGACGGCTTTTCCATTGGCGGCAACCACTTCCTGCACGCATGCCGGCGCAACGCCAACATCACCTATATCGTGATGGACAATCAGGTCTATGGCATGACCAAGGGCCAACCGTCGCCGACCACCGATCCGCTTTGGGACAGCGCACTGTCGCCGGGCGGCACCGGGGTGACGCCGTTCCATCCCCTGGTGATCGCCCTGGCCTCGGGCGCCAATTTCGTGGCGCGCGCCTTTGCCGGCGATCCCAACGGCACCGCCAAAACCCTGGTCGAGGCGATCCGCCATCCCGGCTTCTCCTTTGTTCAGATCCTGAGCCCCTGTGTGACCTACCGGCCCGAACAGAAGGACTGGAAAAGTCAGGTCCGCCCCGCCCCGGTGGAGCCGACCGACAGTCCGGGCCGCGCCGCGCGCCGGATCATGACTGACGATCAGTTCAATGTCGGCATTCTCTATAGAGGCAACCGGGCGCCTTTTCAGCCCCGGGTAGGCGACCCTGAGGTCGAGATCGCGGCGATCGAACGGGGTTTCGCGTTATGACCGGGAGTGACCAGGCGAAAAATCCGGTGGCGCTGGAGGATTTGAGCCTTGAGGAGTTCCTGGCCCACGCCCATGCCATCGAAACCGAGGCGTGGGAGCGTTACGAGGATCTCGCCGATCAAATGGCGGTGCACAACAATCCGAAAGTGGCCGACCTGTTCCGGCGGCTGGGGGATTTTGAACGCCGGCACGCCCAAAAGATCGAAGCCAGCATGCAGACCCTGGACATCCCCAGGATCGCACCTTGGGACTTCAATTGGACCGGCACGGAAAGCCCGGAAGCCATTGACTTTACCGAAGCCCATTACCGGATGACTCCTTATCACGCGCTTCGGCTGGCGCTCGTCAGCGAACAGCGCGCCTACGCCTTCTTCAGCAAACTGGCGCAATCGGCGACTGAGGAGGCAGTTCGCAAACTGGCCGGGGAATATGCCAGGGAAGAACTGCGCCATGTCCAGATGGTCGGCGAGTTACTGGCCCAGCAACCCGAACCCGCCAAGGACTGGGCCGATGACATGGACCCGGCAATGATTGTGGAATAGGAGGCGGCAATGGATATTTTGCAACCGGAAGGGTGGAAGCCGCCCAAGGGCTATTCCAACGGCATCGCCGCACGCGGCCGCATGATATTCATCGCCGGCCAGGTCGGCTGGGACGAGAACGAGGTGTTCCAGTCCGAGGAACTCGCGCCCCAGTTCGAGCAGGCGCTCAGGAACATTGTAACGGTTCTGGCCGAGGCCGGCGGCGAACCCGCCCATATCTGCCGAATCACCGCCTTTTGCATCGATAAGGAAGCCTATCTCGCGGCACGCCGTGAACTGGGCAAGATCTGGCGCCGCGTTATCGGCGAACACTATCCGGCGATGAGCATGATTTTCGTCGCCGACCTGCTTGACCGGCCCGGCCTGATCGAACTCGAAGCAACAGCGGTAATTCCTGACGAATAACCCCGGCCGAACGGACCCAAAACAGGCAGGCATCCCCCCGGCCTGCCTCAGAGCGGCGTGTCCCGAAAGCGGCACGCCGTTCTTGCTTTCAGCCCCGTTTCCCCGCCCCTCTCAACGCGACCCGGGAAACCGCTGGCCTATCGGACTGAATTTCAGTAGCCTTGCTTTAGGCAGGGGGATGGGAACCGTGCCCGATAAACACGCAATGCTGCGGCAACTCACGCTTGATCGGAACCCACCGCGCACGCGCAGGCCGGTCGCCCTGTGGTCGATGGCGGCGGCCTCGGTTGTCGCCGTGGCGCTTTTGGTCGGGACCGGGGCCCTGGTTGACGACGAGCCCAGCCCCGGTTCGGCGCCCGCGGCTGCATCGCCGCCCGGGAACGCGGACCGCCAGGATCCTTCGACCCTTACAGAAACCGCCGTCGCCCCCGACACTCAGGTATTGAACGCGTCGGGCTACATCACCGCGCGACGCATGGCCACCATATCGGCCGAGATCACCGGCAGGATCACCGAGGTTCTGGTCGAGGAGGGGATGGCGGTTGAACAAGGTCAGGTGGTGGCCCGTCTCGACGACGCGCTGGCCCAGGTCGACCTTCGCCTCGCCGAGGCCCGGGTGGTGGCAGCCGGCGCGGCGCTTCAAGGCATCGAAGCCGACCTCAATGAGGCCAGGCGGGTGCTGCGCCGGATCCGTCAACTTGCGCATCAGAATAATGCCAGCGAGGCCGCCCTCACGCGTGCCGAGGCCGGTGTCGAAAGCTTGAGCGCGGAGCTGGGTCGGTCCCGTGCCGTCCGCGACATTGCCCGGCTTGAGGTGACCCGACGGGCCGAAATCATTGAGGATCATTTAGTGCGGGCGCCGTTCTCGGGCGTGGTGGTGGAAAAGACCGCCCAGCCCGGCGAGATCGTATCGCCGATTTCAGCCGGCGGCGGCTTCACCCGGACTGGAATTTGCACTGTTGTCGACATGAGTTCGCTGGAAATCGAGGTCGACGTCAACGAGGCCTTCATCGGCCGGGTGTTCGCCGGTCAATTGGTCGAAGCGACCCTCGACGCCTACCCGGACTGGCGGATACCCGCCGCCGTGATCGCCATCGTACCGACCGCAAATCGCCAAAAGGCGACGGTCAGGGTGCGGATCGGCATCGAACAAAATGACCGGCGCATTTTGCCGGACATGGGCGTCAAGGTCGCTTTTTTGAGGGAGTAATGCTCCATGACAGGCGAGACGCTGGTCCAACTGGACCAACTTTCCAAAAGTTACAACAAAGGCAAGGTGCCGATCCGGATCTTTGAGCGCCTGAACATGGCCATAGACAGCGGTGACTTCCTGGCGATCATGGGGCCTTCGGGCTCTGGCAAGACCACGCTTTTGAACCTGCTGGGCGGGCTCGACCGGCCCACCTCCGGGACGGTGAGATGCTGCGGCCAGCGTCTCGATATTTTATCCCAGGGCCAGCTTTCGCGATGGCGGGCCCACAATATCGGCTTCATTTTTCAGTTTTACAACCTGATGCCGGCGCTGACCGCCGCGCAGAATGTCGAGTTACCGTTACTGTTGACGAAGTTGCGCCGCTCCGAGCGCGCGGACCACGTCAAGACGGCGCTGTCGATCGTCAGCCTAGCCGATCGCGCGGGTCATTACCCAAGAGAACTGTCGGGCGGGCAACAGCAGCGGGTGGCCATCGCCCGCGCGATCGTTTCCGATCCCCGGATGCTACTGTGTGACGAGCCCACCGGCGATCTCGATCGCGCGACGTCGGATGAAATTCTGTCGACGTTGCAACTGCTGAACCGGAACTTCGGCAAGACAATCGTCCTCGTGACCCACGATCCCGAAGCGGCGGCCCATGCCAGGCGCACCCTTCATCTCAACAAGGGCATATTCACCGACGGGGCGTCGTCATGAGCTATCTCAGACTCCTCGTAAAAAATCTCGGCCGCAAAAAGCTGCGGACGTCGCTGACGATCTTCTCGATCTTTGTCGCATTCCTGATTTTTGGCGTCCTGACGGCCTTTAAGGACGCGCTGAACGCGGGCGTCGAGTTGGCGGGCGCCAACCGGCTGGTCACGGTCAACAAGATCTCGTTCATCCAGCCCCTTCCAATGGCCTATTACAACAAGATCAAGGC
This sequence comes from Sphingomonadales bacterium, assembly GCA_046756385.1. Taxonomy (GTDB): domain Bacteria; phylum Pseudomonadota; class Alphaproteobacteria; order CAZZKF01; family CAZZKF01; genus JBHHWG01. The sequence goes on from JBHHWG010000034.1 coordinate 8,328, forward strand.
GCTGAAGGGTGTGCGCAGCGCCACGTTTGCGTCCTGGTTCGGCGGCTATTATCAGGATCCGCGGCAGGTTTTCCCGTCTTTCAGCGTCGACCCGGCTACCTACCTCGATGTCTATCCCGAATTGTATATGCCAAGCGATCAGCGCCAGCGCTGGCTTAATAATCGCCGCGGCGCGCTGGTCGGCGAAGGCCTGGCCACCCGTTTCGGCTGGAAAGTCGGCGATACGATTCCGATCACCAGCAATATCTGGATCCAAAAGAACGGCTCCCAGACCTGGGAATTCACCATCGACGGAATCTTTGCCGGCAAGGATGAGAAAATCGACACCACCTATCTGCTTTTTCACTACGACTATTTCAATGAGGCTCGCAGCTTCGGGCGCGACAACCTGGGCTGGATCGTGATCGCGGTTGTTGATCCGGCGCTCAACGAATCAGTCGCCGCCGCAATCGACGCGCAGTTCGACAACGCCCCCGCCGAGACCAAGACCTCCACCGAGAAGGCCTTCAACCAGGCATTTATCGAGCAGTTCGGCAATATCAGCTTCGTCGTGGCATCGGTGGTGTCCGCCGCGTTTTTCACGATACTGCTGATCGCCGGCAACACCATGATGCTGGCGCTGCGGGAACGCACGAACGAGATTGCGGTCATGAAGGCCCTGGGCTTTCAAAATCCGGCGATCTTTGGGTTGGTGTTGGCGGAGTCCCTGCTATTGGCGCTGGTCGGCGGCCTCCCAGGCACGGCAGCCGCCTGGCTGATCGTTGAAGGCATAAGAGACAGCGTGGGCGGGTTTCTGCCGACCATTGTCGTGACCGCGGGCATCGCGGCCCAGGCCCTTGGCGTCATGGTGCTGCTGGGCGTCTTGACCGGCGCGCTGCCGGCCTTCAGCGCTATCCGCGTCAGCGTCGTGACCGCGCTGGGCAGGAGGTAGCCGGAGATGGCCTCGACATTGTCCCAGATTTCCGCGGTGAGCGTCATGAACATCAAAGGTATCGGACACCGGTTTTGGCCATCGCTGGCCACCGTGCTCGGCATTGCGGTTGTGGTGGCGGTGATGCTCGCCTTCCTGTCGATGGCGGAAGGGTTCGACCGAACCGTCGCCGGCAGCGGATCGAACGACGTCGCGCTCATATTGCGGGCCGGCTCCCAGGCCGAAATCAACAGCACATTGAGCCGCGAGGAAATCCGCATCCTCGTCGAGGCACCCGGCATCGCCCGACGGAACGGACAGCCGCTGGCTTCTTCAGAACTCTATGTCGTGGTCGACGGGATCAAGCGCAGCACCGGGCTTGCGGTTAATTTGCCGTTTCGCGGGATGGATCGTGCCGGCATTGCACTGCGCCACGAAACGGAAATCATCGCCGGGCGCATGTTTGAGCCGGGACGCAACGAAATTGTGGTCGGGCGCCAGGCGCTGGCCGAGTTCAGCGGGCTCGAACTGGGCTCGACAGTCGCGTTCGGCAAGACGCGGTGGAAAGTGGTCGGAATTTTCGCCGCCAGGGGTTCTGTTTTCGAATCAGAATTATGGGGCGACGCCCAGATCATCCAAAGCCTCTTCAACCGCCGTCTCTTTCAGGTGCTGCGGGTCAAGCTGGCGACGCCCGGGGATGTGTCGGCCATCCGGTCCTTTATCGAGGCTGACCCGCGTCTAAATTTGGCGATCGAGACGGAGGCCGATTATTTTGCCGGACAATCGGAACAGATTTCCAAAGTCATCCGTGTCCTGGGTTACCCGCTCGCCATCGCAATGGCGTTGGGCGCTCTGGCCGGCGCACTGAACACCATGTACACCTCGGTCGCCGCCCGTACGCGTGAAATCGCCACCCTTCGGGCAATCGGGTTTGGCGTGCTGGCGACCTTTGTCGGGACGCAGATCGAATCCCTGGTGCTGGCTTTGGTCGGCGGCCTGTTGGGCTGCCTCGCGGCCTACCTGCTTTTCAACCAGCTCACCGCCGCCACCCTGGGCCAAAGCTTCACCCAGGTCGTATTCAGCCTGCACATCTCCCGCTCGCTTATTTGGCAGGGCCTGGCTCTCGCCGTTGCGGTTGGGTTGGTCGGCGGGCTGTTTCCGGCTTTGCGCGCGGTTCGCCAACCTTTGACCGCGGCGTTTTTCGACAGTTAGAGCACTTTCCGAGCTAATGGAAACGATGTGACGGGCGGGAGCGGACCGCCGCAAACAGGCGATGTTCCCTCAATTTCCGCCAGGTCTTCTGTTGTCAGGAAGCGCGCCGCGGCGGGGAGAAAAAGCTCATCCTCGATCCGCATATGCTCGCGGTACAGTTCCAGGTAATGCAACATCTTCTCCCTGAAGTGGGCAGAAGGGCGATCCTGATTGGCCCGGTCTTTTTCAGCCAGCCGGGCTACTTCGTCCGTCAGGCAGGCCAACTCGTCATGCTCCTTGAGGAGATCACCGGCCGCTTCGGCGACGTACGGCGCCCGCCGGCTTAAAATCCTGTAAAGGGCGTCCTCCTGGGGGTGGTGGAACGTCCTGGGATATTCCCGCATATAATCGAGAATGCCGCAAATGACATCAAAGTCCGCCGCCGGCCCGCCAGCCAGTTCGCGCTCCAATATTTCCAGAAGCGTTCTGAGTCTGGCATGCTCCTTCGCCAACCGTTCCATCACCGGCGTCATTCTGTCGCCTCCTGAATGAAAAACCTATCTTTATCTATAGCTGGTAAACTTTTTGTTTACCATGACGCAAATCCGGCTTTGCATACAGTCCCGGCGCGAATCAGGTCGTCAAATAGCACCATGCCTTTGTCTTTTTGGCGATTCCCCTGGAAGCAAAATCGTTGTATTGTTGCCAGCGATACGTGTCTTCGCGCAGGATTCCGGAACCACGGAAAGGTTAATCATGATCCGTCCATTAACCATTTTCAAAGCTTTGCTAATTGGATTTGCGGCCGCGGCGTGCTCCCCTGCCGATGACAACCAACAGGCTGCCGACACCACTTCGGTTGACGAGCGGCGCCCTCCGGCTCAAGCACCAGGCGATGGTGCCTCAGGCATTTCCTCGGCCATTGCAGCCGCTGTCGCCAATCCCGCGCGAAGCGAACAGGCCCGGGTCCGCGACGCTGGCCGCAAACCCACCGAAATATTGACGTTTTTCGGGGTCAAACCCGGCATGACAGTACTCGATGTCGGCGCGGGCAGCGGGTATTATACCGAAATCCTCGATGCAGCCGTCGGGCCCGGGGGCAAGGTGCTGGCGCAGAACACGCCCGGCGATTTTTACGACAATTTCCTGAAAACCTCGTTCGAGCCGCTGGCCGAACGGCTCGCCAATGTCGAACCCTATCTGATCAGCATGACCGATATCGATCTTGAGGATGCAACGCTGGACGCCGCATTCATATTCTTGATCTATCACCACATGCACTACAACCCAGACGAGGGCGAGGCGCTGCCCGGGCGCACCAAGGCAATCCTCGCCAGGATCCGCGCAGCCTTAAAGCCAGGCGGCATACTGGGGATCATCGAACACGCGGCCCCCGACGGCGCCAGCCGGGCTGACAGCGCGCCTTTGCATCGAGTCGACCCGGCGACCACAAAGCTCGACATCACAGGACAGGGCTTTGACCTCGCCGCCGAAAGCGACCTCCTGCATTTCCGCACGGACGACCGATCGGTCTATTGGCGCAACACCCCCTATCAGGGCAAAACCTGGCGCCTGGTTCATAAATATGTCAAACCCGTGGGCGAATAGAGATCACTTCGTGGGGAACGGTTAGACCGTTTTCCGGCCTAGAGCCGGCCCCGGCTCGCTTCCCGAAGGGCTTGCCATATGCGCTGTGGCGTAAGCGGCGCGTCGATGTCGCTCACCCCTCGGTCCGCGAGGGCATCGAGCACGGCGTTGACCACCGCCGGCATGGCGCCGATTGTGCCGGCCTCGCCGCAGCCCTTGACCCCCAATGGATTGGTGGTGCACGGCACCTCGTTGGTTCTGAAATCGATAAACGGCAGGTCATCCGCGCGGGGCATGCAATAGTCCATGAAACTACCGGTCATCAGTTGGCCGCTGGCCTCGTCGTAAACGCAATCCTCCATCAGCGCCTGGCCAATGCCCTGGGCAACGCCGCCATGAACCTGTCCCTCAACCACCAGCGGGTTGATCACGCGGCCGAAATCGTCAACCACCGTGTAGCGCTCAATCGTCAGCACGCCGGTGTCGGGATCTGTTTCGACCTCGCAGATATGGCAGCCATTGGGAAATGTCGGCGCGTCCGGTTCGAAATTCCCCACCGCGTCGAGCCCGTTCTCAAAACGGTCCTTTAAGCCTTCCGGCAAGCGCAACGGATCGCGCGCCCGCTCGGCAAGCTCCATGACGCCGACGAGGCGATCGGTGCCGACTATTCTGAACGCCCCGTTCTCGAACTCGATGTCGGCGGCCGCGGCCTCCAGCTCGTGCGCCGCCAATATAACTCCCTTGCGCACGACCTCTTCGATCCCGGCCGCGATCGCGCCGCCTTGCAAATGCAGGGAGCGCGAGCCCGAACTGCCGCCGCCGGTCGCGATGAGATCGGTATCCCCCTGGACCAGCTCAATGGCCTCGAACGGCACGCCGAGCCGATCATGCAGCAGTTGCGCGAACGTCGTCTCGTGACCCTGGCCGTTCGACTGGGTGCCGACCTCCAACATCACTTTACCGTCCCCGGTGAAGCGAATGCCGGCGCTCTCGAACGGCGCGCCAAGCGTGCTCTCGATATAGCAGGACATGCCAATGCCGCGCAGCATGCCGCGGGTCCGGGCCTGGCGCCGGCGTCGCTCGAAGTTTTCCCAATCGGCGTGATGCATGGCGTCGGTCATGTTGCGTCGATAGTCGCCACTGTCGAACACAAAACCCAAGGGATGGCGGTAGGGCATGGCCACCGTCGGGATAAAATTCAGCCGCCGGAATTGATCCGGGGCAAGGCCAAGTTCCCGCGCCGCCGCGTCCATGACCCGTTCCGTGAGATAGGCGGCTTCCGGCCGCCCGGCGCCGCGATAGGCGTCCACCGGCACGCTGTTGCTGAAATAGCCCTTCACTTCGATATAAATCGCCGGAACCCGGTACACCCCGCCCAACACCCGGGCCACCGCCAGGGTTGGAATAAACGGCGCATAAGGCGACAAATAGGCCCCCAAATTAGCCGCGCCCGAAACCCTGAGCGCCATGATCCGATGGCCCCTGTCGACCGCCAGCTCGACCGTGCTGATCAGATCGCGCCCGTGATTATCGCTCTGGAACGCCTCATACCGCTCACCGGTCCACTTGACCGGCCGCCCCAGCTCGCGCGCCGCCCACAGCACCAATATCTGTTCGGCATAAAGAAACCCTTTCATGCCAAAGCCGCCGCCGACATCGGGTGTGATGACGCGGATCCGGTCTTCGGGCAGCTTGAAGATCTCGTTGGCGAGCACCTGGCGCAAACCATGGGCGCTCTGCGACGACGTGTGAAGCGTCAGCCGCCCCGCGCCGCCACCACCGGAATTGTCGTATGCGCCGATCGCCGCCCGAGGTTCAATGGGGTTAGGCACCAGCCGGTTGTTGCGGACTTCGAGGCGGGTCACGTGAGCGGCCTGTTCGAAGGCCTCGCCGGCCGCCCGGGCGTCGCCCATCTCCCAGTCAAAGCACAGATTGCCGGGGGCGTGATCCCAAACCACCGGCGCGTTCGGCGCGCTTGCCGCCTTTAGGCTCGCCGCCGCGTCGAGCGGTTCATAATCGACGTCGATCAATTCGGCCGCGTCGCGGGCCTCGGCAACGCTTTCGGCGACCACAAAAGCGACACCGTCGCCGACAAAGCGGACCCTGTCGCCCGTCAACGCCGGTCTCGGCGTCAATTTCATGGCCGAGCCACCCTTGTTCTCAACACTGGCCAGGCAACTCAGGTGACCGACGCCGGCCGCCTCCATATCCGCCCCGGTGTAAATGGCGATGACCCCCGGCGCTTGCCGCGCCGTCGTCAGGTCGATCGCCCGGATCACCGCATGGGCGTGCGGTGAACGCACCACGACGCCATGGGCCTGACCGGCCAGATTGAAATCGTCGGTATAGCGGCCGCGCCCGGTCACGAACCGCAAATCCTCCGTCCGGCGCACCGCCTGCCCTACCCCAAATTGCCCCATTGATTTCCCTTGCAACTGAACCGCCGCCCCGGCCAGGCCACCGCCTTGAAGGCGCGGTTGCCTGGGTCTTGGCGATGGCTCCACAAACCATTATGGTCTGCCGTCATCACTGTCTGCAAAGTAGGGTACGAGCCCGTCTCGGGGCCCGTCAAGCCGCACCGGATTCGCCCTTCACGCGACGGAAAGAATGGTGCGTGCGGGCGATATATGCGATGTATAAATACTGCAATAGCCAAGGACCGCCGGCGATGAGCCTTATGATCGATCCGTTCGGACGCACGATCAACTACCTGAGAGTCTCGGTGACCGACCGTTGCGATTTCCGTTGCGTCTACTGCATGTCGGAGGACATGACCTTCCTGCCCAAACCCGAACTCCTGACGCTGGAGGAGCTTGACCGGCTGTGCTCGGCCTTTGTCCGCAAGGGGGTGCGCCGCCTGCGCATTACCGGCGGCGAACCGCTGGTGCGCCGGGGCATCATGAACCTGTTCCGCATGTTGGGCCGCCATCTGAAAGACGGCCAGTTGGACGAGCTGACCCTGACCACCAACGCCAGCCAGCTTCATCGCCATGCCGGAGAACTGGTGGAATGCGGCGTCCGGCGGATCAATGTTTCGCTCGACACCCTGGACCCGGAGAAATTCCACGCCATCACCCGCTGGGGCAAGCTCGAAAAAGTCATGGCCGGCCTGGACGCGGCGCAAGAAGCTGGCCTGGCGGTCAAGATCAACATGGTGGCGCTGCGCGGCGTCAATGACGACGAATTCGACCGCATGGTCGAATGGTGCGGCGAGCGGGGCTTTGGCCTGACGCTGATCGAGACCATGCCGCTGGGCGACATCGGCGGCGACCGGACCACCCGCTATCTGCCGCTTTCCATGGTGCGCGCCCAGTTGGCCGAGCGCTGGACCCTTGACCAAAGCGACTATCACACCGGCGGACCGGCGCGTTATGTCACGGTGCGCGAGACCGGCCGCAAACTCGGCTTCATCACCCCGCTGTCCCATAATTTCTGCGAGACCTGCAACCGGGTGCGGGTGACCTGCACTGGAAAGCTCTATATGTGTCTGGGCCAGGACGACAGCGCCGATCTGCGGTCGCCGCTCCGGGCCAGCGAGAGCGACGGCCCGCTGGAAGCCGCAATCGACGAGGCCATCGGCCGCAAGCCCGAGGGACATGATTTCGTGATCGACCGCCGCCACGAACAGCCCGCCCTCGCCCGCCACATGAACGTGACCGGAGGTTGAGCGCAGCCCGCCCAGCGCGGCATAATCCGACCGCGGGGCTGGTGAATATGATCGGCGCCGCTATACTGGTCGGCGCCCAGTCAAGTCCGATAACCGAGGCGGCATGAAGTTTTCCAGTATCGCGATCATTGCCAGCGCCAACGAGCATGCCCAGCGGGCCGGCGACGAGCTTAAAGAGCGCTATCCTCATGTCGAGCCCCGCGACGCCGACATAATCGTCGCGCTGGGCGGCGACGGTTTTATGCTGCAAACCCTGCATCGCAATCTCGACCGCGGCGTGCCGATCTACGGCATGAATTTCGGCGCCGTCGGCTTTCTGATGAACAGCTATGCGCCCGACAATCTGTTCGAACGTCTGGCGAAGGCCGAGCTTGCGCAGCTTCATCCGCTGCGGATGCGGGCGGTGCAAAATGACGGCGCCGGGCACGAGGCGCTGGCGATCAATGAAGTGTCGCTGCTGCGGGAGACCAGCCAGACCGCCAAAATCCGCATCTCCATCGACGGCACGGTGCGCATGGAGGAACTGGCGTGCGACGGCGTGCTGGTGGCGACGCCGGCCGGCAGTTCGGCCTATAATTTCTCGGCGCGCGGCCCGATTCTGCCAATCGAGGCCCACATTCTGGCGCTGACCCCGATCAGCGCATTCCGGCCCCGCCGGTGGCGCGGCGCCCTGCTGCCCCATGACGCCAAGGTCCGGTTCGACGTGATCGAAAGCGAAAAACGCCCGGTCAGCGCGGTGGCCGACAACCGCGAAGTCCGCGACGTCAAATATGTCTGTATCGAGGAAGACCGCTCCCTCGGCCTGACGCTGCTGTTCGACGCCAGCCATAACCTCGCCGAACGCCTCCTGCGCGAGCAGTTCCGCGACTGACGCGGGAACCGGTGGCACATGGGCAGCCACATCCAGCGCGACACAGCTTCAACTTACCGATTGCGATACGACAGTTTTTCTACTAAAAGCACCAGACTTCTTTTTTTGAATGCTTTCGCCACAGCTAACCCCCTGCGACACAAAGTTCGGAAGTTCCGCAGGAATGATCGATTCTACAATTAAAAGAGGAAAGGCTATGCAAGACAGCCCTGGCGATAATTCCATCCCTATCGTTGCCATGGTTGGCTGCGGCTATTGGGGCAAAAATTTGGCTCGGAATTTCGCCTCGCTTGGGGCGCTCTCGGCGATTTGCGATCCGGACGAAGAACTCGCCCGCAAAATGGCCGATGAGTATGGGGTTTCCGTCGCAAGTTGGGATGCCGTGCTGGCAGACAAAAGCATTCCCGCCATCGCCTTGGCCACGCCTGCCGCGCAACACGCCGCCATGGCACGCGAAGCGCTGTTGGCCGGCAAGCACGTTTTTGTAGAAAAGCCGATCGCTCTTCGCCCGCATGACGCGGAGGAACTCGTGCAGCTGGCCAAGGAAACCGGCCGGACACTTATGGTTGGGCACCTCCTGCAATACCACCCTGTATTTCTGAAGCTCAAGCGACTAGTGCTGTCGGGTGAAATCGGACGGCTCCAGTACGTCTATTCGACCCGTGTCAACTTGGGCAAGATTCGGCGCGAAGAGGACATCCTTTGGAGTTTCGCGCCGCATGATATTTCAATGATCCTTTCCCTCGTGGGCGAGGAGCCAAGCGAAGTCTCAGCCGAGGGATCGCGATTTCTGCATGGCCGAATTTGGGATACGACGATTACACATTTGAAGTTCGCGTCAGGTCAAGGCGCCCACATTTTCGTGTCGTGGCTACATCCCTTCAAGGAGCAGCGCCTGGTTGCAATTGGCGAAAAAGGCATGTTGGTATTTGACGATACTCAACCTTGGGACAGTAAGCTTCTCCGATACGACCATGAAATAAGCTGGGTTAATGGAGTGCCGGAGCCGGTTAAGGCTGACGCCAAGAAAATTCCAGTTGCAGTCGACGAGCCGCTCAAACTGGAGTGCGCTCATTTCCTTGACTGCGTCGCTTCGGGCAAGCGTTCCAGAACTGATGGTGAAGAGGGGCTGCGTGTTCTGAGGGTGCTGGACGCGGCTACCAACGCTTTGCAAAATGGTGGCAAAGATCAGTCCGGCACCACGAGCGACCAGCCGGGGAGCAGCACAGTCCGAGATTGTTTTGTCCACGATACGGCGTATGTCGACCAGCCGTCCACCATTGGCGCCGGCACGAAGATTTGGCATTTCAGCCATGTTCTGGGAAATGTGAAAATCGGCAAAAACTGCGTGGTCGGTCAAAATGTTGTTGTCGGTCCCAGCGTAGTCGTTGGCAACAATTGCAGGGTTCAGAATAATGTCAGCCTCTACAAGGGTGTAACGCTGGAAGATGGCGTGTTTTGCGGACCTTCGTGTGTCTTCACAAATGTGAACAACCCAAGGGCTGAAATCGAACGTAAGAACGAGTTTCTACCCACGCATGTTGAGCGTGGGGTGACTATTGGGGCAAATGCCACTATTGTTTGCGGGATAACATTGGGTAAGTATTGCTTTATTGCTGCTGGAGCAGTGGTGACTAAGGATGTATCGGCGCATGCTTTGATGGCCGGTGTTCCAGCAAAACGAATTGGCTGGGTGAGCCATGCCGGGCGTAAGCTGGGTGGGGATATGACATGTCCTGACACAGGCCAAAAATATCATCAAACAGCTGAGGGGACCCTCGAAGAAATAATTTCATATTTCTAGAGTAAATAAAATGCAATTTATTGACCTGGAAGCTCAACGTCAACGCCTTGGTCGTAAAATTGATGATGCCGTTTTGAAAGTCATCAACCACGGCAAATATATTATGGGACCGGAAGTCGCAGAGCTTGAAGTCAGGCTGTCGGAATTTTGCGGCGCCAAACATGTCATTACATGCTCCAGCGGCACAGACGCCATCACGATGCCGTTGATGGCAAAAGGAATTGGTCCTGGCGATGCTGTTTTTGTACCTTCATTCACATTTGCGGCAACTGCTGAAGTTGTGGCCCTTGCCGGCGCCACCCCTGTATTTGTGGATGTTGACGGACAGACGTTCAATTTAGATATTGAAAGTCTGAAAGCGGCTATTTCTTTTACAAAAACAGATGGTTTGAACGCTAAAGGCATCATCCCTGTCGGATTATTTGGCCAGCCAGCTGATTTTGATGCTATTTGTGAAATTGCAAAAGAGGAGGGGCTCTTTGTCATTGATGATGCCGCTCAGTCATTTGGCGGCTCCTACAAGGGCCGCAAAGTTGGCACATTGGGTGATGCAACATCCACCAGTTTCTTCCCTGCCAAACCGTTGGGGTGTTATGGTGACGGTGGTGCGGTCTTTACGGATAATGATGAATTGGCTGAAATTATTCGCTCCATCCGCGTTCACGGCAAGGGCAGCCATAAATATGACAATGCACGGATTGGCTTGAATGCTCGTCTCGACACTATCCAGGCTGCGATTTTACTCCAGAAAATAGAGATTTTCCCGGATGAACTCGAAAAACGTCAGATGATTGCAACGCGTTATCATGATGCATTGCGTGGAATTGCCCAGGTGCCAGAGCTTGGAAATGACGTTGCATCTGCCTGGGCGCAATATACTCTGGTCGTTGAGGACAGGACTGTAATACAGGAAAAATTGAGTAACGCTGGCATTCCTAATGCTATTTATTATCCGTTACCCTTACACCAACAATCAGCCTATAAAGACTTTCCGGTGGTTCCCGGAGGTTGTTCCTCCAGCGAAGATTTGTCACAGCATGTGATCAGTTTGCCCATGCACCCCTATTTATCATTTGAAGACCAGGACAAGGTTATCAGTGCTATTTTCGGCTGATCGATATCTGTGCGGCGCTTTGTCCATAGCTCTGCATAATTCGGGAATAAATTGTTGATGAAGTATGTGAAATGAACGACGATGATGTTAAAAACTCCCCCACTGAAGGTTATAATCAAAAGGAAAAACCTTTTACTCCTTTATACCCTCAAAACAATACCAGTGTAAGTGTTGAAAGGCTGATTCTGCTTTTGCGGCAAGACAGTCGCTTGATATTTGCAATTATGGCGTTTTTTATATTGACTGCTATTGGTTTGTCTTTTTTGGCTACACCCCGGTATCGTGTGGAAGTCTTATTGTCATATGTATCAGAACCCGGAAGCGATCAACAACGGTCAATCGGCAGCGGTTTGGGTGGGCTTGCCGCAGCGGCGGGAGTTAACCTCGGTAGTGAAGATGATGCCCGGGCACGGGATCTGGCCACACTGCGCTCTAGAACATTTACGAAAAAATTTTTACGCACCGAGCAGCTGTTGCGAAAGATATTTGCCGGAAAATGGAATCCGGAGACAAACAGCTGGAAAGAGATGGACGAGGACGATATCCCTACGGAGTGGCATGCCTATAAGCGCTTTGACAGAAAGATCAGACATATTCGTGATGATGCCCGAACTGGCTTAATTCATTTATCCATTGAGTGGAAAGATCGTGAACAAGCTGCAAAATGGGCGAATCTACTCGTCTCGCAGGTAAACGAATTTATACGGGATAAGGCGGTTCGAGAAACACGGGAAAGCATCAAATACCTTAACGAACAGCTGCTCAATGCGCAAAATTCTGAACTGCGTAAAGCGATCACCAATCTTCTGGAAAGACAGATTGAGCGTGAAATGTTGGCTAATATCCGAGAGGAATATGCCTTTAGAACAATTGATCGCGCCGTAGCACCTCCCAGAAATGAATACATTTGGCCGGACTTGTTCTTATTCATTTTTTCCGGTGCTGTGTTCGGGATCGGCGTTGCTGTATTTGTTGTTATTTTGAAACGGTTGCGACAACAAAATCGCATGGAGTCTGACCGAGAAAGCGTTGAGTGATATCAGTCGCTTGTGATTCGGTGATTGTGTTGATCAATCATGGAGGCACAAGACGTGGACTGAAATCACTTGGCCTGAGGGTGCCCATTCAAATCCTCGCTATGCAAGTGACCTGACGGATGAGTAATGGGGGCTAATTGCGCCGCATCTGCCTGGGCCCCGCCCTATCGAGCGTCCCCGGACCACGGATTTGCGCGAGGTTGTGAACGCGCTGCTGTATATCGCCGCCACCGGCTGTCACATGCAGGCGCATGAAATGGCGGGGCCCGAGGCCAGCCCGTCAGCCGGGGTGATCGGCAGCCAATCGGCGACAATGAGGATCGCAAGATATTGAAATCACTCAATTCGTTTCGGGTCAGACTCTAGAGACATTATTGGACAGATAAATGAACAACATGATGAGCAAGGTTATAGTAACAGGAGGGGCCGGCGCAATTGGCTCTGCTCTTTTGAGGCGTATTCTCCGAGGTGAGACAAAGGAAGTCATTGTTGTTGATGACTTGTCTTCCGGATATGAATGGCTTTTGCCGCCTGACACACGCCTTACCTTTATCAAGAAAGATATCGTTGATTTTTTCTCATCAGATTTTACGGCCAGAGGTTGCCATATTTTCCATTTAGCGGCGTTTTTTGCCAATCAAAACAGTGTTGATCATCCACAGCAAGATCTGCACACAAACGGCCTGGGAACTTTGAATGTTCTCAAGTGGGCCGCCGAAAATAACGCAAAAAGGCTTGTCTACGCCTCAGCGGGCTGCTCTATCGCCGGCCATGGGATCAGCGGACCAATTCGGGAAGACATGCCCGTTAGTTTACACCTGGATACGCCCTATCAAATTACAAAAGCCCTGGGTGAATTTTATTGCAATTATTATCTTGACCGGGTTAGCAGCGTCCGTTGTCGCTTTTTCAATTCATTTGGTCCGGGCGAAGTCCCCGGGAAATACAGAAATGTTATCCCTAATTTTATTTGGTTGGCCTTGAATAATGAACCTTTAACCATTACCGGCACCGGCAATGAAACCCGTGACTTTATTTATGTTGATGACATGGTCGATGGACTAATACGTTGTGCACAAACCCCAGAAGCACATGGTGCGGCCATTAATCTTGGAACGGGAAAACAAACACGGATACAGGATCTGGCGCAGATGATTATTGCGGCGACCGGTTCTTCCAGTAAAATTGTTTACGGGCCAAGGCGTGACTGGGACAACAGTAAAACCCGGCAGGCGGATATCAGTAAGGCTCGTGACCTTTTGGGCTTTGAGCCGGCTATAACGGTTGAAGAGGGTATTAAGAGAACGGTCCAGTGGTTCAGGGATAATATCCAGCAGGTTGATACCGCATATAAAACATACAGGGACGAAATTTGATATGTGTGGTATTTTTGTCAGCACAAGACGTGATGCCAGTTTTCACCATCGTATGCTGGATGGATTAAAAAATAGGGGCCCCGATGCGCTTGGTTTCTGGTCCAACAGCCACGTTCATATGGGGCATACACGCTTGTCGATTTTGGGTCTTCATGATGACAGCAATGAGCCCATGGAAAATGAGCGTTACGTGCTGGTTTATAACGGAGAGATTTATAATTTTATCGAAATCAAGCACCGCCTGGAAGCAAAAGGTTACCACCTGAAAAACGCTAATGATTCCACAGTGTTGCTTTACGCCTGGACGGAATGGGGCGAAAAAATTCTTGCTGATCTCAGCGGCTTCTGGGCTTTTGTCCTTTATGACAAGCGTGCCAATAAATTAATTTTATGTCGTGACCAGCTGGGGATTAAACCTCTTTACTATTGGCATGATGAAAACGGTATTTGTATATCATCTCTCTTTAAAACAGTATTGCATGCGGTTGATCAAAAACCAGATCTGAACCTTGCTGCATTATCTGAATATACGCGTTACCAATTCACTTTAGGTGACAAGACTTTCCTCAACCAAATCCGCAAGGTTTTACCTGGGCATATCGTCGAAATCCCGGTTGAAAGCAATCAGATCACAAAACACTGTTATGAAGACATTCTGGTTGCTTCCTGCGACGATAAAATACCGGCAACCCAAAACTGGATCGATGAAACCCGTGATTTGATCCGTCACAGCATTCTGGAAAGCACAATCAGCGATACCTCTTTTACTACCTTTTGCAGTGGTGGCCTGGATTCTAGTTTTATTACGCGCATCTGCGAACCTGAAATTACCTATCATTGTAATTTTTCAGATCCGGACTGCAATGAAACCGTTCATGCACGCCGTGCTGTCGAGGGACTTGACACCAGGCTTTTTGTCGTCAATGCCGTAGACGACTTTGACATTGTTGACAAACTGGACGACATTGTTTCGGATTTTGATGAGCTGACCATCGGCTCTGTTATTTTCCCTTTGGACGATCTGTTGGCCCAGGTCAAGCGACGTTACAAGGTTATTTTGACAGGAACGGGCGGAGATGAATTGTTCGCAGGATATGTTCGTTACGCATTGACCATGGGTCAATGCAATCAAGACAGTTATCTCGGCATGTTCAATCGCGTTAGGCAATATGACAATTTTGCCGAAAGATTCGAGGAATGTCACCGAAAGGGAGCAACAGACCTTTATGCGTTTTATGATCCAGGCGCAAAGGACCGCTTTCTGTCGGAATTTGATCAGTGCCTTGATACCATGGACAATAATCCGCTCTCAGCAATGCTGCGCTTTGACCAGCGAAACTTTCTCGCCGGCCTTCTCAATATTGATGACAAAATGGGTGGCCGCCATTCCGTGGAATCGCGCCCGTCTCTGCTTCACCAGAAAATTGTGCGGCACTTGCAAGGGGTCAATTTGCTGCCATCCCTGGAAGGGGGGGATCTGAAAAGTGTTATGCGCGAAATTACAGAGGGAATTCTGCCGCGTTCAATTATCTATCGAAAAGACAAAATGGGGTTCACCACCCCCATTGGAACCTTTGTAAACGCATCGGCAGACCGTATTCGTGAAACCATCATGGAATCCAGGTTCAAGCATTTTTATAATATTGAAAAGATCAATTTTACGGCAGACACCAAGTTTTCCCGGGAGGTTTTCGGGTTACTGATTCTGGATAGATGGCTTAACAAATACATGTAATGGAACGTCTTCATCATTTTAGAGAGGGGGAATCGTGAGAATTTTGTTGCTGAGCCAGTGGTTTGATCCGGAACCTGGGGCCATCAGGGGGTTGCCCCTGGCATCATGGCTTGTCAGGCAAGGGCATGACGTTGAGGTAATCACCGGTTTTCCCAATTACCCTGGCGGCAAAGTTTATGACGGATATAAAATACAATTCTGTCAGCGAGAAACGATGGACGGGATCCCTGTGATCCGGGTTCCTCTTTATCCGAGCCATAGCCGCTCATCACTTGGACGTCTTGTAAATTATATTTCCTTTGCCATGGCCGCCGCATTTATCGGTGTATTCAAGGCACAGGCCGCTGACATTGCCTTTGTCATTGGTCCACCACCGACATTGGGATTACCAGCCTTTTTCCTGAAATATTTACGCGGCATTCCCTTTATTTACCACATTTCCGATATGTGGCCGGAATCCGCAGTGGAATCTGGCATGCTCGGCAGTGGCCGAAAAAAACAGATTTTTGAATGGATTCTGACGAAATGGTGCAATCTGGTTCATAAGCGGGCTGCCAAAATTACGGTTCTGGCGGACGCGCCAAAGCAGGTAATGATTGAACGCGGCGTGCCGGAAAAAAAGCTCGAGGTCGTTTATAACTGGGCCGATGAAAAGACCTTCAAGCCAATGCCAAAAGAGCCTGAACTGGCCAAAAAGCTCGGCATTGACCTGAATCATTTCAACCTGATTTATGCTGGAAATTTCGGCGTTTTTCAAAATCTCGAAATTGCTGTTCGTGCAGCGCACAGCGTGCAAAAAACCTGCCCGAATTTACGGTTGGTACTGATTGGCACCGGCACGGAGGAACAGGCGCTCAAAAACATAACCACAGAATTGGGCGCCACAAATGTCAAGTTTATAGGACGTCAGAGCTATCAAGATATGCCGGCCATATCCGCTTTGTCTGACGCCATGTTGATACATCTGAGCGATGTGCCCCTGTTACGCTGGACCGTGCCCAGTAAAACCCAAATCGCCTTGGCCATGGGCATACCGATGCTAATGGCGGCGGTCAGTGATACGGCCCGGATTGTCCGCAAGGCCCAGGCTGGTGTTGTCTGTGCCCCTGATGATATAATTTCGATGGCACAAGCCATGACCGAAATTTATAGCGCGTCACCCGAGACACTCAGCAACTACGGTCAAAATGCTCTGAACTTCTATCATCGGGAAATGAGTCTTGAACATGGGGGAACCACCATGCTTGAATTATTTAAAATGGTTTTAGCTGAAAACGCGAGCATGACAAGAAATGAAAAAACAAAAGCATTCTAGGCGATTTCTTCTTTATAAATTCGACAAGAACAGCTTGCCAAAAACATCCATGCCCAAATTATACGGTATTTTTAGCACACACCATCCCTTTAATTTACCGACGACCATAAAGTTATTGATATTATTTCGCAGGGACATTTTTATTGGATTATTTTTTTCTTTTATATGTTTAATAAAAACTCGGAAAAACTCGATTTTCTATATTTACAGAACAAGGGGCCAAAAAATTGTCCATGTCAGCAACAGCATGCCCTCCCAAATTCACCTTCCATGGCTGGACGAAAATGCGCGCGGCATTGAGATTGGGGGGTGTATGACATCAAACTTAGCTCGGGGACAGGGCATATATCCCCATGTCATTAGTCAAATAATCATGAGACACAAAAACACAATGCCTTTTTACATGATTGTTGAAGAACAAAATATCGCTTCAAGAAAAGGTGTGGAAAAGGTTGGCTTCCATATTGCCTGTGAGTTGATAAAACGGCCCTCTACTCTGGGATTGCCCGAATATCACCCATACCAATAACCTAAACTTGCCTATTCAAAACATGGTCCACTATGAAACAAGAAATCCCGTTTTTCAATTACCCGGCGTTGTTTGCCGCCCGCGAGGGCGAATATCTCGACATCATTCAGGATGTGTTGAGGCGTGGCCATTATATTATGGGCCCCGACCTTATAGAGTTTGAGGAGAGGCTGGCAAACTATGTCGGGACGCGCCATGCCGTCGGCATGGCCGATGGCACTATGTCCATTTTGGCGGGCTTGGTAGCGGCGGGCGTTGGTCCAGGTGATGAGGTGCTGGTCCCGTCGCACACTTTCGTTGCGACCGCGGCGGCCGTTCACCATGCAGGTGGCACTCCGGTTATGGTTGATTGCGGTGCCGATCATTTGATCGATCCTGTCTCAGCGGAAGCGGCAATAACGGACAAAACGAAGGTTATTTTACCGGTACAGCTGAATGGGCGAACCGCCAATATGGCCAGAATTTGTCAGATTGCAGATAAACACGGCCTTGAAATCGTCGAGGATTCCTGCCAGGCCCTGGGCTCAAAATTTCGAGGGCAATGCGCAGGAACCTTTGGTGTTGCCGGCAGTTTCAGTTTCTTTCCCTCTAAAACGCTGGGCTGTTTTGGCGATGGTGGCGCCCTGGTAACAAATGACGACAAAGTCGCTGAACGGGTTAGAATATTTCGGGACCATGGCCGCGGCTCGGATGGCAAAGTACACCTGTTCGGCTTTAATGCACGACTGGATAACATCCATGCCGCCGTCCTGTTGTACAAGCTGAGCTGGTACGAAGAAGCCATCGAGAAGCGTCGGAAACTTGCCACCATTTATAATGACCGCCTCAGGAATTGTACTCAGTTACTGCTGCCGCCCGCGCCTGATAGCCATGGAGATCATTATGACGTGTACCAGAATTATGAGGTTGAGGCCGAAAACCGGCAGGCCTTGCGCACGCATCTGGCGGATCACGGGGTGGGAACCATCCTGCAATGGGGTGGCTACACCATCCACCAGTTTGAAAAGCTTGGTTTGAACACCGATGTGCCCTATACGGAGCGGATGAGTCAGAAATTTATGCTATTACCCATGAATACTGCAGTGACCGTGGATGAAGTACACAGAGTTTGCGACCTGATTGAAGGTTTTTACCAATGACATCCAAAACAGCAAAAATATCCAAGCCAAAGCCAATCAGTGTTGCGGGCGGCCTGCGTACAGAAGCCGAACAACTCGAAGCGCCCGGGAACAGAGCCTGTTTTGAACGCAATCCCACGCCTTGGGAAACCAAAATGGAAAATTTTCCCAAGTATGTGCGACGACAAAACCTGACCCGTTTCATGGCCCTGTACGAAATCTTCAAACAGGTTGTGAATGTCAAGGGTTCGGTTGTGGAATGTGGCGTTCATCACGGATTTGGCGTTTCGACATGGTGTAAACTTTCCGCGATTCTGGAACCGGTCAATTTGATGCGCCGGGTTTATGGATTTGACACATTCGCGGGCTTCCCTTCTGTGTCAGAAAAAGACCGTTCGAAAACCAGTATGCATGTAAAAAAAGGTGATCTCGCCGCAAGTGCCTACGATGAATTACTGGAACTGGCCGAAATTCACGACAGCACACGATTTATCGGGCACGTACCCAAACTTGAATTGATCAAAGGGGATGCCTGCAAAACCATTCCAGATTTCATTGAAAAGAACCCGCATGTTCTGGTGAGCCTGTTGTATCTGGACTTTGATCTGTATGAACCAACAAAAGTTGCTTTGGAGCATTTTTTGCCGCGCATGCCAAAAGGCGCCATTATCGCCTTTGATGAATTGGATAATGCGCTTTGGCCAGGAGAAACCCAGGCCATGCTGGAATTTATGGACAAATATAATTTCAGAATTCAGCGTCTGGACTTTGATCCCTATATTGGCTTTGCCGTCCTCAACTAGAGGGTTTTCAACTTAATCTGGATCAAAAGGAGGGTGTTTAGATGTTGTCCTGGCAAGTCGTTAA
>JBHHWG010000035.1:0-26850 GCA_046756385.1 Sphingomonadales bacterium
TTCGCATTGTCGCGGTTTTGGCCCTGATCTTCTTCCACGCACCCATTTTTTTCGGTTACCTGATTTTGGGTTTCGTGCTCAAGGATAAGCCGCGCGACCTTTATGAGGAGCCGCACGAGGAAGTGTTCTGGCGGGACGTGCGCACGAACCCGGCCGGCACCGCGCGCGATCTGCGCCACCGGTTCCGGGAGCTTGAGCGACGGCTCAGGGCGGCAGAGGCCTACGTCACTTCGGCCCAGTTCCAACTCAGACGGGAGATCGACCAGCTTTAATTTCTGTCGGGGTGGCTAGCCGGCGCCAGTGCGGAGAGCAAAAATGAACGACCAGTTGAATTGTCGGGAAGTCATGGAAGATGGCACTGAGGACTTGCAAAGTGGCGACTGGATCGTACTGAGTGGCGGCGACCCGACCAACCCGACATGGGCCGAATATATCGCCGGATCCGAGCGCTCCATCGCCGCTTATCTTGAAGTTGCCCGCGGTTGGCTGGAAAACCGCGCGGCCGGAATTCCCATGGCCGAGGAATGGTGCGACGACCACTACCTGGTGTTTTCCGACGGCAAAAAGCTGGCTTTTACCTGGCGCGGCTGGGGCGATTTCGCCCAGGCCGTCGTCGGTAAGCGCGAAGGCTACAAGGCCTATTGCGGCCCCGGCGAGAGCGGCGCCGAATAGCCAATCGGCTCTAGATGTGGAGTCTCACGACGTTGTTTAGGTCCAGGCCTGATCGGCTGATGGGTGTATTCCCTTTTATCCCGGCATGGGGACGATGCCAATTGTAATGGTGCAGCCAGTGCGGCAACTCCCGGGTTCTTTGCTCGGAGTTCTCATAGGCCCTGGCATAGGCCCATGCGCTGATGGAAAACCGGCAAGCGGCGAAAAGACCAACCGAGCGGGCCATGTCCGTCGGAAAACAGCCTTTCAACCGGAAACACTGAAAATACACGACCAAAAACAGAGTGATATCAGGGCGCGGGTGACTTTTTCAGCAGCCTGCTAGTCAGGTTTGGCTGGCGCCTTGTCCATGAACCAGCCGGTGATCGCATAGCGTGGCGCGCCCGCGAACGGGGCCACGTAACTCACGGCGTGGGTTTGCGGCACGGCGAAAATATTGAGGACATTGAAGGCCGGCATGAACGCCTGTTCGATATTCTTGTCCTCGTCGTAGAATTGCAGATACCCGCCCCAGTCCGGCATCCAGCCTTTGGTCAGGTTAAGCGAATAAGCAATGCGCCAGCCCTGGGTGGTATCTTGATCGGTATGCTCGGTCAGAAAGTGGCCGGGATTATAGAATGTGGCGTGGCCGTCCGCTCGCATTAACTCTGGAATGCCGGTAATCGTGCGCATCAAATCGAGCGTCGGGCCCGAATTTACAAATTCCAGGAACCGGTGCAGCAGGTGCCCCTGGTCCTGCCCGGCCAAATAGGTCTCAACGATGGGGTAGGTGTAATAGATGAACTGATATTCGTTTCGGGCCCGAGCCAGAATGCCCCTTTCAAGATTGTCCTGCTGCTCGCGGGTGGCCGCGTTGAGTTCGGCGGACGACAACTGAACCGCTTTTTGGCCGTTGAAAAAGACAATGCGCCAGGGGGTCGTCGAGTTGAGGCTGTTGAAAACCCGTTCCGCACTCTCGGAAGTCAGAAAATTCGGTATCTGAAGCCGACCCTTGCGCTGAAAATCCTTGGCCAGCGCCTTTAAGTCCAGACTGTTGTTGATTTCGATGGTCATAAACCTTGCCCCGTTTTCATCCGCCCGAATGAGGGCGACTATCGTACATTTCCGGGGGCTTCGCAATATTCCAACTGTGGCCGGGTCGGAATCAGGGGTGGCTTTTGATTGGGGTCAATGCGTTACCTGCCGGCTGGTGTTAGGCTTTTGTTGTTATCCTCGGAAACTCCAGATGCCGGTCTCCGGGCTGGCGCCGGGGGGTGAAAGGTCGGATTCTGGTCAATCGTGGAGGCGCTCAATGTATGTCAAGGAAATCATGACGTCGACAGTCGAGGCAGTAGCCCCGGACGCGACGTTGTTGGAAGTGTCGCGCAAGATGCGGGATATGAATCTCGGCAGCCTTCTTGTCGAGGAGGGCGGCAAAATCATCGGCATCGTGACCGACCGCGATCTCGCTTGCCGGGCGATGGCCCATGCCATGGATCCCGCGACCACACCGGCGCGCGAGATCATGAGCAAGGACGTCGTCTATTGCTTTGACGATGAGGACGTGGCCGATGTCGCCCACCTGATGGAGGAAAGGAAGCTCTACAGGTTGCCCGTGCTGTCGCATCAGCAGAAGATGGTCGGCGTTCTGTCGATCAGCGACCTTGCCCAGCACGCATCGCACGAATTATCAGGCGAGGTTTTGCAGGCGGTATCCCGTCACGTTCATTAGGTTCGTCCGGTAAATTGCCGCCGGTTTATGGCAGCCCTCGTGTTTTCTCTAACGCACGGTCGCGTTTCCGCTTCCGCGCCGCTATAACTGTTGCCGCATTGTTGGATTTCATGGGTGACGGAGTGCGGTGGCAATGGGCTGGCTGTTTGATCCTCAAATCTGGGCGAGCCTGCTGACGCTCACCGCCATCGAGATTGTTCTCGGCATCGACAATATCGTTTTCATTACGGTGGCGACCGACGACCTGCCGCGTGAACGCCGCCCCGCGGCCCAGCGCATCGGGCTGGCCCTGGCGTTCGGGATGCGTGTCCTGCTGCTGACCAGCGTGGTGTGGATCGCGGGTCTGACCAGGCCGATCATTGAAATTCTCGGTCACGCGGTATCGTGGAAAGACCTGATCCTGATCACCGGCGGCCTGTTCCTGCTGACCAAGGGGACGCGCGAGATGCACAGCGCGGTTGAAGGCGAGGCCGGGCGTCACGGCGGAGCAGGCTATCAGAGCTTTGCCCGGGTCGTGGTCCAGATCATGCTGCTCGACGCGGTGTTCTCGCTCGATTCCGTAATTACCGCGGTCGGCATGACCCAGAATTACGCGATCATGATCGCGGCGATCACAATTGCCATTGCCGTCATGGCCTTTGCGGCCGGCTCGGTGGGCGACTTCATCGAACGTCACCCGACAACCAAGATTCTCGCCCTCAGCTTCCTGTTGCTGGTCGGTGTGGTGCTGGTCGCCGACGGGCTGCATTTCCACATCCCAAGGGCCTATCTCTATTTCGCCATCGGCTTCTCGGCGGCGGTCGAGGTCCTAAACGTCATGGCGGCCCGTCGCCGCGCGGCAAAGCAGGCTCGGCGTCAGGTGCAGCGCATTGAATGACGGGCGGCAGTTGCTTTCATGATTGCCCAATATCAACCTACCCCTCGTCCAAACAAAACAGCTGCGCATTGCCGCCGGTGGCGGTGGTGTTGATGGTTAGGGTGCGTTCCTTGGCGAAGCGGAACAGATAGCGGGGACCGCCGGTCTTGGGGCCGGTGCCGGACAGGCCTTCGCCGCCAAACGGCTGGACGCCCACGACCGCGCCGATCATGTTGCGGTTGACGTAGGTGTTGCCGGCGCCGAGTTGATCGAAGATATAGCGGGCGCGGCCCTCGATGCGGCTGTGGACGCCCAGCGTCAGGCCATAGCCGGTGGCCCGGATTTGCGCGAGCACGTCATCGAGCTTGCTGCTTTGATATCGGATCACATGGAGGATCGGTCCGAATACCTCCCGGGTCAGGGCCGACAGGTTTTCGATCTCGAATATGCGGGGCGCGAAAAAGGCGCCGTCGGCGCACGAGGTGTCAATTCGATATTCCTCGATCAGTCTCGCCTCTCGCATCATGCGCTCGGCGTGCGCCTCCAGGATCGCGCGCGAGGGCTGGTCGATCACGGGGCCGATGTCGGTGGACAGATTGGCCGGATCGCCAACAACCAATGCCTCGGTCGCGCCGATCAGCATGTCGATCAGTTTGTCGGCGACATCTTCCTCGACAAACAGCACCCGGAGCGCCGAACAACGCTGCCCGGCGCTGCCGAAAGCCGAGCGCACGACGTCGTCGACCACCTGTTCGGGCAGCGCGGTTGAATCGACAATCATGGCGTTCTGGCCGCCGGTCTCGGCGACCAAGGGCACAATCGCCCCCTGCCGCGCCGCCAGCGTGCGGTTGATCGCCCGCGCGGTTTCGGTCGAGCCGGTGATCGTGACCCCGGCGATGCGTTCGTCCGCCACCAGTTTTGCGCCGACCACACTGCCGCGTCCCGGCAGCAGATGCAGCACATCGCCGGGCACGCCGGCTTGATGGAACAGCCGGACCGCCTGGGCGGCGATCAACGGCGTCGGCTCGGCCGGTTTGGCGAGTACCGCATTGCCGGCCGTCAGCGCCGCCGCGATCTGTCCGGTAAAGATCGCCAGCGGAAAGTTCCAGGGACTGATGCACAGGAAAATGCCCCGGCCCAACAGATAAAGATCGTTGGTCTCGCCGGTGGGGCCGGGCATTCTGAGCGGCGCGGCGAAATATTGTTCGGTCTGGGTCGCGAAATAGCGGCAGAAGTCGACGGCTTCGCGGACCTCGGCCAAGGCGTCCGGGATCGTCTTGCCGGCTTCCTTGATCAGCATCGCCATCAGTCGGGGGGTGTCGGCCTCCAGCGCGTCGCCCATGCGCCGCAATATCCCAGCCCGCCCGGTTGCGCCCAGCTGGTCCCATGCCGGCTGCGCGGCCAAAGCGGACGTCACCGCCAGTTCGACCTGGTCGGGCGCGCTGTCGATAATGGTTCCCACCGTCTGGTCGGCATGGGCAGGGTTGAATACCGGTTTGGTCTCGCCGGACATTTCTTTTCCGCCGACGATCGGGGCCGCGGTCCATGGCTGGTCCGATGCCGCGTCTATCCGGGCGATCAAATCCCGAACCCCGATGGGATGGCTGAGGTCTATGCCGAGGGCGTTTTTGCGATCCTCGCCATAAAGCTCGGGCGGTACTGGTATCGAGGCGTGGCGACGGTGTTCCGATCTCTCGACCAGGTCGATCGGGTCGGCCACCAGATCGGCGACAGGGACCTCGGCATCCATAAAGCGGTTCACGAACGAACTGTTGACGCCATTTTCCAGGAGCCGGCGCACCAGATAGGGCAGCAGATCCTCGTGCGCGCCTACAGGTGCGTAGACCCGGACCCGGTGGGGCTGGTCCTGACTATCCGCCAGGGCGCGATAAAGCAGCTCGCCCATGCCATGGAGGCGTTGGAACTCGAAATCCCGGGCGTCGCCGGCCAGCTCCAAGACCGCGGCGATGGTGTGGGCGTTATGAGTGGCGAATTGCGGATAAACGGCATCCCGCGCCGCCGCCAGTTTGCCGGCGCACACGATATAGGCCAGATCGGTCGACGACTTGCGAGTAAAGACCGGATAGTCGCTCAACCCAAGCTCCTGGGCGTGTTTGATCTCGCTGTCCCAGTAGGCGCCCTTGACGAGGCGCACCATCAAACGCCGGCCGGTCTTGCGGGCAAGCGCGATCAGCCAGTCGATCTCCGCCGGCGCACGCTTCTGATAGGCCTGCACCGCGACCCCAAGGCCGTTCCATCCGGTCAAGCTGTCATCGAACGCCAATGTTTCGAGGATTTCGAGCAACAGGTCCAGACGGTCGGCTTCTTCAACATCGATGGTGAAGCCGATATTGTATTGGGCCGCCTGCCGCGCCAGGGCGGTCAGCCGGGGCATCAACTCGCCGAGTAGCCGGTCGGCCTGAGCGAATTCATAGCGTGGGTGAAGCGCCGAAATCTTGACCGAGATGCCGGGCCGCTCATACACGCTCTCGCCCTCGGCCGCCTTGCCGATATTCTCGATCGCGGTTTCATAGGCGGCAAAATAAGATGCGGCGTCGCGATAGGTGCGGGCGCCTTCCCCGAGCATGTCGAAGGAGTAGCTTTCGTGCCGGCGGGCGTCGCGCGCGGCGCGGGCCAGCGCCTCCCCGATCGTGCGGCCCATGACGAATTGCCCGCCCATGATCCGCATGGCGGTCAGCATGGCGCGGCGGATAACCGGCTCGCCCGTGCGGTGCGCCATTTTCTTGACCCAACCGGCCGCGTCCGCCGTGATGTCCTGGTCGAGGCTGATCAACCGCCCGGTCAGCATCAGCGCCCAGGTGCCGGCATTGACAAATGTTGACTCCGACCTGCCCTTGTGTTCCGCCCATCGGCCGGAGTTGATTTTCTCGGCGATCAATTCGTCGGCAATGTCCGGATTGGGAATGCGCAGCAGCGCCTCCGCCAGGCACATCAGCGCGACGCCTTCCTGATTGGACAGGCCGAATTCCTGCAGGAAAACGTCAAGCGTGCCGCGTTTGTGCCGCATGGCGCGGGACGCTTCAACGAGTGTCGCCGCACGGTCGACGGCGCATGCACGGTCATTCTTCGAAAGGGGAGCTTGCGTCAACATTTCATTGACCAGAGCTGCCTCGTCAGTGCGTGTGGCCGCACGGACGGCGGTGCGCAAGGCGTTAAGATCATTTTTCAACGATGTGGGCAAGGGTGCGCGATGGGCGGTGGGCATGCCGATATTCCTGAGCCAGTGGGTGACCGATCATAGTTTCCCTGTCACAGGATATGTGTCTATATAGGGGCGATGTCCGTGATAAAGACTGGATAACAGGCGGGAATTCAGAATTTGATATGGCGGCGCGACACTCCTATAGAGAACTCGACCAGCTTGACCGGCGAATTCTGTCGATCCTCCAGACGGAAGGCCGCATTTCCAACATCGAGTTGGCGCGCCGGATCAATCTGAGCGCCACACCGTGCCTTGAGCGGGTGCGGCGGCTGGAGCGCGACGGCTTCATTACAGGTTACGCGGCATTGGTGGCGCCTGAAAAGCTGGACGCCGGCCTGATCGCCTTCATCGAGGTCTCGCTCGACCGCACGACGGCCGATGTGTTCGAACGGTTCAAGGCGGCCGTGACGGCAACCGCGGAAGTGCAGGAATGCCATATGGTCGCCGGCGGCTTCGACTACCTGTTGAAAGTCCGGGTCGCCGACATGGCCGCCTATCGCCGGTTCCTCGGGGACCGGCTGGCCGAATTACCCGGTGTCTCGCAAACCCATACCTATGTGGTAATGGAGGAAGTCAAAGCCACCCAGGCAGTCCCGGTGCCTGGAGTTTAGGGTCTGAACCACCACAAGAGAAAGAGGCAGCAGCCATGAAGCTTTATGATTGTCAGCCGGCGCCCAGCCCGCGCCGCGCCCGCATGTTGATCGCGGAAAAGGGTCTTGACATCGAGATCGTTCAGGTCGATTTGGCCAATCGCGAACAACTGGAACCCTGGTTCCGGGAAATCAATCCGCGCTGTACGGCGCCGGTTCTGGAACTCGAAGACGGCACCCGGTTTACCGAGAACGCGGGCATCGCCGCCTATCTTGAAGCGGCCTGTCCCGAACCGCCGCTGTTGGGCGTCTCATCCATCGAGCGGGCCATGGTTGCCGAATGGAACGCGCGGGTCGAGATCGAGGGGCTCCTGGCGATCCGCGACGCATTTCGCAATACCACCCCACGCATGAAGGGCAGGGCGGTCACCGGTCCGCGCAATTTCGACCAAATCCCGGCACTGGCCGAGCAGGGCCTGCAAAGGGCCGAGGATTTTCTGGCGATGCTCGATCAACGCCTGCGGGACAGCGACTTCGTGGCCGGCGATTTCTTCTCCATGGCCGATATCACCGCGGTGGTGGCGGTGGATTTTGCCGCCTGGATCAAACGGCCGATTCCGGAAAACGCCCGGAATCTCAAGCGCTGGCATCAGGAAATGCAACGGCGCGACAGCTATCGGGCTTGAGGTTTCGGCGTTTTAAATCCGGCAGGTCGCGAGGCCGCGTTTTTCCAGATATTGCTGGTGATAGTCCTCGGCGGGCCAGAACCGGTCGGCGGCTTCGATTTTGGTGACGATTGGCTGCTCATAGAGGCCGGATTTGGCCAGCGCGTCCCTTGACGCCCGGGCTGCCTGCTCCTGTTCGGGTGTGTGATGGAAAATGGCGGACCGGTATTGGGTGCCGACATCCGGTCCCTGGCGGTTGAGCTGAGTTGGGTCGTGACATTTCCAGAACACTTCCAGAAGCTGGTCGTAGCTTGCTTCCTCGGGGTCGTATGCCACGCGCACCACTTCCGCATGACCGGTGGCGCCGGTGCAAACATCCTGATAGCTGGGATCGTCGGTATTTCCGCCGGCATATCCCGCCGTGGTCGATTTTACGCCGTCGACCTTCCGGAACGCCGCCTCGACGCCCCAGAAACAGCCGGCCGCAAAAGTTGCTACGTCCATCTGCTCGCTTAAACCCGCTTGTGCCAAATCCCGTCCGTCAGTCCCTCGCGTGAACTGACAAACCTATAGCACTGGCCTATAACACGAGCGACAGAAAAGCAGCTTCATTTATTTTCGCCGACGATGTGAGCAGGCTGGTTGGTGCTGTCCAGGAAGCGCGCCCTCCGCGTGCTTGCTTTTTTATCGCCGTTGCCCCAAATGATAGGGCTGAGGGCTTGGCATAAAGGGCGACAGCGAAAAGCAGGAAAGCGTCAATGAATCCTTTTGAAATGGTCGTTGCGATCGTACTGATCACCGTCATCGGTGGGGTGATTCGCTCCAAATTGAAGCACCAGAGCGGCAATCCGGACAAATTTGAAGGCTACCTCGATGAGGCGGGCGTCACCGGGCAGCTTCAGAAAATCGACCAGCTTGAGGAGCGCATCAAGGTGCTGGAGCGGATTGTTACCGACAAGAACCGGTCGCTGGCTGACGAGATCGACAATCTCTAGAAAACCGAACATGGGTGAAATGATGGACCGGGAGGGCATCGCCGGCCGATATGAGACGGTCGCGGCTGAAATTCGAGCGGTGGTGGAAGGCGAGAGCAATGTGGTCGCCCGCATGGCCACGGTGAGCTGCCTGCTTGCCCAGGCGTTCGACCATTATTATTGGACCGGCTTTTACATGGTCGATCCTGAAAAGCCGGAGGAACTGGTGATCGGCCCCTATCAGGGGACGCTCGGCTGCCTGCGCATTCCGTTTGGCAGGGGCGTGTGCGGCGCCGCCGCCGCAAGCGGCCGGACCCAGATTGTAACCGATGTTCACGCGTTCCCCGGCCACATCGCCTGCGATCCGCGCTCGGTCTCGGAAATCGTGGTGCCAGTGTTCGACAAATCCGGCGACCTGATCGCGGTGTTCGACGTCGATGCCACCGAACCCGGGGTTTTCGACGATATCGACCGCCAACATCTCGAAGCCATCATGCGCGAAGCCTTCGCCGCCGTGTGATCATGTTGTTCGGTATTCGACGCATGATGCGCCGCGACAACACGGTCATCCAAAAAATGTAAAAGACCACTATTGCAATAATAGTCAGGCTTAACATGCGCTTCCGCCTACCTCTTCCCAGCCTCGATAAACGCCCGCACGTCGGCGTTCAATTGCTTGAGCGACGGGGCGTGGACGTACATCATGTGGCCGGCCGGGTAGTAGGTCATGGTTACCCGTTCGGGCATGATGCCGTTTCTGGCCATGGAATTCTCGGCGCCGAAAAAGGGCGTGGCGAAGTCGTAATAGCCGCTCGCCACCAGCACCCGGAAATGCTTGTTCTGGCGCATCGCGGTGCCGACATAGGGCGCGACATTGATATAGCTCGGCCGGCCCCGGTCGCCGTCGATGTTCCAGTTCCAGCCCCGGTTGACGGCAAACGATAACGGTTCGAACTGGCGGTCCATTTCGACATTGAGCTCGGTTGCCAGGTAATGATTGACCGCGCCTGTATAGGCCCCGTCGATGGCATAAAATGACGGGTCGGCGTCGGGCCGTTCGCCGGCGTCGTCATAGTCGATGCCGGTAAAGCGGCCATCGAGGCGGCCGACGGTTTTGCCCTGGTCGCGTAACAGCTCTTTTTGAAAGCGTGCCGGCGAAACCCGCAGATTGGCCCGGTCGATATAGGTTTCGCTCAGCCCGGTGAAGCGGGCCAGCCTGGCGATGATCGCCGCGCGGGTCTCTCCGTCGAGACGGCTGCCCTTCAGGAGCGCGACCGCATAGTCGTTCAGGGCGAACTGGCGCGCCTCTTCGATAAAGGCCTCAACGGTTTCCGGCCGGTCGGCCACCTTGTTGTGATACCAGGCGGTGGCGGCATAGGTCGGCAGGAACGACACATAGGGCGCCTCGTTGCCGGGCCGGGTGTCGGAGCCGGTAAGGTCGAGCACGGTCGAAATCAGGATGATGCCATTAAGCGCCACGTCATTCAGGCCGCCTTCAAGCTCGTGGGTTACGGCGGCCGCGCGGAAGGTGCCATAGCTTTCCCCGGCCAGATATTTGGGCGAATTCCAGCGCTTGTTGGTGGTGATCCAACGCCGGATGAATTGCGAGACCGAGCGCGCGTCTTCGGTGATGCCCCAGAAATCCTTGCCGTCCTTCTCGCCCAGTGCGTGGCTGAAGCCGGTGCCGACCGGGTCGATGAACACCAGATCCGCGATATCGAGGATGCTGGCCCGGTTATCGACGATCGGAAAAGGCGGTGCGCCGTCATCCTCGGCATTCGACGGCGGCGCATCGACCCGGCGCGGCCCGAACGCGCCCATATGCAGCCACAGCGACGCGCTGCCCGGCCCGCCATTGAAAATAAAGACAACCGGGCGTCTGGTCGGGTCGCTGACGCCGTCTCTCACATAAGCCACCGAAAAGATGCTGGCCGTGGGTTTGCCGTCGCTGTCCTTGAGATAAGTCTCGCCGGCGGTGGCGGTGTATTTCACCGTCTGGCCGTTGAACCGCCCCGAATGCCGGGTCACGAAAACCAATGGCTTGGTGGACGAGGCCGCTTGCGCGCCTTTGTTGTCCTGTTCGGCAGATGCAGCGGGCTGCGCGGCCAGCAAAAGCAGCGCGGCGGCGATCAGACCCATGGTTCTCGCAAGCATTTTATCCCTCCCGGAAGCGGTTGGTTATCCTGTTTCAGGCAATCGACGGCAAGGCTACGACGCCATCCCGTTCAGCGCAAGCTGCGAGACCGCCGCGAAGGGCTTGGCATTGAGGGGGAACCGTGTTACGTTCACCATCAGAACAAACAGGGAACATATGATTTGAAGCGACATTGAGGAGTTCGATATGGAAACGGTAATTGCCATCGCCGGGTGGGCGCTGACCGGGTTGATGTGGTTCACGGTGATCGGCGGGACGCTGAGTGCACTGAACAAACATCGGCCGATGATGACAAACTGGGTGAGGGGCGCGGCATTGGACGGTTGCCTGAGATTTCATTTTGCGCCACTCTTTGGCGGTCGCGGCCATGTGCTGCTGAACCAAAAAAACCGCCAAGGGGGATGGGTTGATGCGGAGCGACAAAAAAGCCTTATCAAAAGGGGCGCTGGTTGGAACATTGGCCATTTTTTCGCTGGGGCTGGTCACGGCCTGTAATGCCTCTGATGTCGACCCCGCCGACCTGCCGCAGCAGCTTGACCCGGCATTTGTCGCGGCGCAGGCAAGGCTCGCCGACGCCCGGGAGCAAAAGGCGATAGACGGGCCCGCCAGGAACATCATCCTGTTTATCGGCGATGGCATGAGCGTGACGACGGTCACCGCCGCCCGAATTTACGAGGGGCAACAGCGCGGCGCGACCGGCGAGGAGAATTTTCTCAGCTTCGAGAAGTTTCCCTATCTGGCGCTGTCCAAGACCTACAACACCGACATGCAAACGCCGGATTCCGCCGGCACCGCTTCCGCGATCGTGACCGGGGTGAAAACCAAGATGGGCTTTATCAGCGTCGGCGCGACGGCCAAGCGGGGCGATTGCGCGTCGAGCCAGTCGGCGAAATTGACGACGATCCTGGAACTGGCCGAAAGGGCCGGCTTGTCGACCGGGGTCGTCTCCACCGCGCCGGTCACCCATGCCACGCCGGCGACCTCTTATGCTCATACGCCGGAACGCAACTGGGGCGTTGATCGCGCCATGCCTGAGGAGGCTCGGGCCGCCGGATGCAGGGATATCGCGGCGCAACTGATCGAATTCCCCCATGGCGATGGTCTTGAAGTGGCTTTTGGCGGCGGACGCAGTCATTTCCTGCCGACGCCAGCCGATAGTGAAGGCGCGCCCGGCAGGGCCGCCCCGGCGTTGCGCGCGGACGGCCGGGACCTGACGCGGGAATGGTCGAGCAAGTACCAAAACAGCGCCTATGTCACCACTGCCGCCGAACTGGCGACGATTGAGCCAGGCGCCGTCGATCATGTGTTGGGCCTGTTTGCGGCGGGGGGCATGAAATATGAGGCCGACCGGGCGCGCGATCCCGAGGGGCAGCCTTCTTTAAGTGAAATGACGGCCAGGGCCATCGACATCCTGTCGAAAAATCCGAACGGATATTTTTTGATGGTCGAGGGCGCCGAGATCGACTGGGCCCATCATGACGGCAATGCGGCGCGGGCGCTGATCGAGACCGTGGAATACGCCAATGCGGTGACCACCGCGCTCAGCAAGACCGACCCCCGGGAAACGCTGATCATCGTCACCGCCGATCATGCCCATACCCTGACGATGGCGGGCTATTCAAAGCGTGGAAACCCAATTCTCGGACTTGCGGCCAATGACGAAGGCCTGGTGCTTGCAAAAGACGGCAAGCCTTACACCACCTTGAGCTATGCCAACGGCAAGACCGTCCCGGTCGGCGTTCATGAGCGCGCCGATCTGACCGGCGTGGATACCACCGACATCGACTTCCGGCAGCAGGCCACGGTTCCGGTTCGGGCCGAAACCCATGGCGGCGACGATGTGCCCATTTATTCCAAGGGGCCCTTGGCGCATCTTCTGACCGGCGTGGTCGAGGAAAATTATATTTTCCACGTCATGGAGGCGGCCGGCAATTTGCGGGCCCGGGCCGCGGCCAAATCCCGAAACCCGAATTGACCGGGCCTTGGTGGCCGGGCCTTAGTGACCGGGCAACAGGGTGACGGACTGCCGATCCAGGTGGATGCTCCGCAAGACGGTCGACAGGGGCCGGCTGTCGTCAGGCTCCAGCGGCAACATGTAACGACCGGCGAAAGATGCGACCAGCGGCTTTTTATTGAACGGGTAAGGAAACAATCCATAGGTTCCTGAACCAAGCCGTGAAATGGTGATCGGGACGTCCTCGTCGGCTGACAATGGGACATGGGAAAAGCTGGTGTCCTGACGCTCCCCTTCGTGTCTCATATTGAAATAAAGCGCCAGGGTATCGAAAAACTGGAGCTGCTTGTAGTTCTGGAACAGGTGCGGCGCGCGGACCCAGGGCATGGTCTCGGGATCGGTGGACAGGCCCGCCCTCAACCTTTTCTGGCGCGTTCCTTCCGCCTCTAGCATGGCGTTGACCCCCGGACGCGCTTCGGCGGAAACCCGGTCGAGAAGGGCGGGGCCGGTCAGACCAAACCTTCCATTATAAAGCCCGCAGACATGCATGCTGCTTAACAGACCGGCATAGGGGTGCCGGCGTTCGTTGAAGTCGGGCGAGGCGACGTTGGTTTTCAGCACCACGTCGATCGGGGTGCGGGACAGGCTGTATGGCAGACGTGTATCCGGGTCGATCCTCGGGGCGGCGTCCCATTCGGCCCAACCCTGATCGTGGTGAACGACAAGATCGATCACGACCGAGCCTGGCTCCACCGGCTCGAAATCGTCATTGCCGAAGGCGCGGGCGAACTGCGCCGCGAGTTCCGTATGGTCCCGCATCATGACGACGAAATGCGGTTCGCCGGCCGGCGCGCTTTGAACGATCATGGGACCAGCCCTCCGGTTTCCTGCCGCCGGGGCGGTTGTAAATACAAACTGGCGTCGTTTTGGAAAACGAATATGATCACCACGTGTTTCCTCATGCGGGCCGGTGTCATGTTTCGAATAAGAATCTGGACTTTTGTTGCGGTTTTTCTAGTGGTCCTGCCCGTTCGGGCGGCGGACCGGGCGATCCTGGATTACGACCAGCTTTTCCACCCGGTGGTCGGGCTGAACGGCATGGTTTCCAGCCAGGAGGCCGTGGCCAGCGCGGTGGGACTGGATATCCTGAAAAAGGGCGGTAACGCTGTGGACGCGGCGGTGGCCGTGGGGTTTGCGCTCGCTGTCACCTTGCCGAAAGCGGGAAATCTGGGCGGCGGCGGCTTTATGCTTGTCCACCTGGCCGAAGAGGGCAAGACCATCGCCATCGACTATCGCGAGCAGGCCCCGGCAAGGGCCGGGCGCGACATGTTTCTTGATCCGGATGGCGAGGTGAACCAGCGCCTGACCCGCTTCAGCCATCTCTCGGCCGGCGTCCCCGGCACCGTGGCGGGCCTTGCTCATGTCCTGGAACGGCACGGCACCATGCCGCTTGACGAGGTTCTGGCTCCGGCGATCGAGTTGGCCGAGAACGGCATTGTCATAACCCATGCCCTCGCGGATTCGCTTGGCGGCCGGGGCAAGCGGCTGCGCGCCAATCCGGCCTCTCTTGAAAAATTCTTCAAACCGGGTGGGGAGGCCTACCGGCCCGGCGATCTTTTCAAGCAGCCGGATCTGGCCTGGACGCTTCGCATGATCGCCCGCCATGGCGCCAACGCTTTTTACAAGGGGGCGGTGGCCGACAAGATCGTTGCCGAGATGAAAGCCCATGGCGGCCTGGTCTCGCTACAGGATCTGGCGGCGTACAAGGTCGTTGAGCGGGAGCCGGTTCGCGGCGCTTATCGCGGGATTGACGTGATATCCATGCCGCCGCCCAGTT
This sequence comes from Sphingomonadales bacterium, assembly GCA_046756385.1. Classification (GTDB taxonomy): domain Bacteria; phylum Pseudomonadota; class Alphaproteobacteria; order CAZZKF01; family CAZZKF01; genus JBHHWG01. Next base: position 14,638 of record JBHHWG010000035.1, read on the forward strand.
CCGGTGGTGTCCACATTATTCAAATGCTCAATATCCTTGAGGGCCTTCCGCTCCGGCGGACCGGCCACAACAGCGCCCAGACGCTGCACTATTTGGCCGAGACCATGAAGCTCGCTTATGCCGACCGCGGCGAATATCTCGGTGATCCCGATTTTTATGACGTTCCAGTCCAGGCCCTGACATCGCGAAGCTATGCCGAGCGTCTTCGGGCCGGCATTTCGGCGGACACCGCCCGGCCTTCAAGCGACATCAAACCGGGACGGTTGCCCCCACGGGAAAGTCCCGACACCACCCATTTCTCGGTCATGGACCAGGCCGGAAACGCGGTCGCCAACACCTATACGCTCAATTTCAGTTACGGTTCGGGCATCACGGTCGCCGGCGCGGGCTTTCTGCTTAACAACGAAATGGATGACTTCTCCGCCAAGCCGGGCACGCCCAACGCCTTCGGACTGATCGGCGGGGCCGCAAACGCCATCGAGCCGGGCAAGCGCCCCCTGAGCTCGATGACGCCGACCATGCTGTTTAAGGACGGCAAGCCGTTTCTGGTCACCGGCTCACCGGGCGGCAGCACCATCATCACCGTCGTCCTTCAGGTGCTGCTGAACGTGGTCGACCATGGCATGAACATCGCGGCCGCGTCGTCGGTGCCCCGGATCCATCATCAGTGGTTGCCCGACCAGTTATTCGTTGAACCCGGGGTCAGTCCCGATACCGTGCGGTTGCTCCAGTCCAGGGGCCACACGGTTAAATTCACCCGGGGCCTGGGCAGTACGGAATCGATAACCTGGGTCGACGGCGTGTTTTACGGCGCGTCGGATCCGCGCCGTCCCGGCGCGGCGACGTACGGTTTCTGAGGTGGGGGCAGTCTCGGAATTGATCATAATAAGATGGGGGCTAATGCCTGGGAATATATTATTGCAAATTGCTGTCTATACGTTTGGGCAGGTCCGAAGCTACAAATAAAGGCAGACATTTTGTTTACGTGTTCTTAATTATTATGTTCCATGATTCCCCAATATTGAGCATGGGATTGTCTGTGTGCTGACACTATAAGGCTACGGGCAGTCTCCTATCGCAAAAAAACGACCAAAAGTGCCGGTTGGAGATCAGTTGCTGGGGTGTTTGGATGAGCGTTCGGGGGGGTATTCTTCGTGGGTTTCTATGTGCGGTTCTTGCCATTGGCGCCAGTGAGGCAATGGCGCAAACGGATGCGGAGCGGATCGAGGCCCTTGAAAACAGGTTAAATCAGGCCTTGACGATCATTTCCGATCTGACCCGGGAAATCGAACAATTAAAAAATGACCGGGCGGGCTCGGCCGACGCCGCGGCAGCCCTTCCTGGCCAGCGTCTGGATCAGGTTGAGGCTTCGGTCGAAACCGTGGATGAGCGTTTGGGCGATGTCGAAGAGGTGGTGTTTGACCTCGAAGACAAAGTCGGAAGCCGGGCGCTTGTCAATGCCTTCGACGCTGAATCGCTGGATATTGGCGGTTTTTTGCACACAGCCTTTACTTATGTTGACGGCGAGGACGGAAGCGCCGGCAGCTTTAACCGCCAGGTTTTTGAACTGCTTGCGCGGGCGGAACTGGGGTCCAAATGGTCGGCGTTCCTGGCTCAGGCCTTTATACGCGAATCCGACATCAATTACATTGACCCTGAGGGGCGTCGCGAGCCGTCATTCACCATTGCAACCAAATCACCGACCGTGATCGCCTGGGCCAACTACCGCCATACGGATGCCTTGAATGTGCAACTGGGCCGGTGGATTACGCCCCACGGCATTATAAATGTCGAGCATTTCCCGGCATTGTTGCTGGATCCCGAACAGCCCATGTTTCTGCGGCCATTTGGCGGTCAGACCCTGTTCGCCAACTTCATGACCGGCGTCAATGTTCACGGCAAGGTTTTTACAGGATTTAGCGGCAAGGGCACCTTCCAGTACAATCTGTATGCCGGCAATTTCGCGGGAAGTCCCGAAGACGTCAATTACGGCGGCCGTTTTGCCTATACCTTTGGTGAAACCGGCCTCACCGCGGGCGTCAATTACTCTCGCGGCGATCGGTCGAGTGTGGCCGACGCCGATTTCCATCTTTTCGGGTTTGATCTCCTTTACGACAAGGGGCCGATTTCCTGGAAATCGGAAATATTCTTTACTGAAGAAGCCGCCGGGGCTAACCGATGGGCCGGATACACACAGCCCGCCTGGCGGTTCAACGACAAGTGGACGGCGTTCTATCGGTTCGATTTCCTCGACAACGGCCTGGGGCGCGGCGATCAGATCGAAAACGTGATCGGATTGGCATTCCGCCCGATCCGGAATGCCCACCTGCGCGGCATTTTGCGTTTCCAGCATTTCGATGAACAGGAGGCGCTGCGGTCCGCGGATGCTCAGGTTTATCAGTTGCTGGCGACGTTTTCCTTTTAGTCGGGCGGGGGAGGAAGGATTGCTTAAAAAATTCGGGAAAGTCTGTTCGATTCTGGCGGCGTTGGCGCTGGGCGGCTTGCTGCCCCAGGCCGATGGTGCGCAAGCTGGTGAGTATGTCGTGATCGTCAATGCGGCAAACCCTGCTTCGGGGGATGATGAGAGCCTTAAGAAACTCATCAAGCGCCAGTTTCTCAAACAACAAACCACATGGCCGGACAATGAGACCGCCGTTCCATTCGCCCGGAAATCCGACAGCGAGGCACAGTTGAGCTTTCAGCGGGACATTCTCGGTATGAGCCGGACTGAACTGGACGCCCACTGGCTCAGGCTCAAGCAGACCACCGGCGAGACCCCGCCGCGTGAGGTCGGGTCGACCAGGATTCTCATCCGTCAGGTGAAAAACAAGAAAGGCGCGTTCGGCGTGATCGGCAAACCAGAGGTCGCATCGCTGCCCGCGGAAGTGAGAGTTTTCCTCGAGTTTTGACAATCGTCTGACAATAAATTGAGCCTGAAAACCATGTTGGCACAGCTAAAAGAACAGTTCGATCGCATTTTGCCGACAGCTATTGGCTCGTTGAGCGTACGGGCCAAAATACGTGCCTTGTTGGCGACACTTCTTATTGTGACGCTCGGCTCCAACCTGTTCATGCGCTCGGAAATTTCCAACAGCAACGACGCCATTGTTAATCAGACGCACAGTCTAGGCGAACTCAAAACCATCCAGGCCGTAACAAAGGCTTTCGGTGATCTAAAATACTGGTATGGAGATCTCGTCACCAGTTTATCGGAACACTCGGAGCAGATGGCAGAGCAGACTCATGGCCTGCTTGGGGAACATCTGTCGCAAATGCGATCGTTTGCGCCGAAACAGGCGGGCGACATTGAAACACATGTGGCCGAACTCCAGTCCTTATCGTTCGAGGCGCTCGACGAATATGTGCTCGATGAGCGCGACGCGGGCAACGAGATCATGGACCAGGCGCGCCTTCATGTCGGCGCCGTTGACGAAATTCTTGTTGCGATCGACCAGGAGGTCCGCGCACGCGCCGAGACGGCCGGGAAGATCGTGCTGAGGCGCACCCAAACAGTCCTGTCGACGTCGTGGTTCACGATCGTTCTGAGCGTTATTTTCACGGTCGGTGTGGCGATCATCATCGCGACCTCGTTGATTGGGCCACTCAAGCAAATCACCGAGGCGATGTTGCGGCTTTCCCAAGGCGACAAGGAAGTCGCCATACCTAATGTCGAGAAGAGGGATGAGTTGGGGGAAATGGCGCGCGCGGTTTTAGTGTTCAAGGAAACCGCCGTTGAAAAGGACATGCTGGCGGCCGAGGCCAAACAGGTCGAGGCGGAGCAGCAAGCGCGCGATCGCCAGATCAAGGAAGAGCGGGACGAGCGCGAGCGACGGGAAATCGAGGCCAAAAACGCCGAGGCGGCCGAGCGTGAAGAACGGGCCCGCCGCATCAGTGACATGGTCAGTGATTTCGAAGGCAAGGTTGTCATGATCCTGGATCGCCTGACCTCGTCTTCGACCCATATGCGGGGCGTGGCCGGCACAATGGTCGAAACCGCGAAACGAACCGACGAACAGTCCAAGGTTGTCTTGAATGCCTCCGAAGAAAGCTCGTCCTATGTCGAGACTTTGGCGGCTGCAACCCAGCAGATGACAGCGTCCATTAACGAAATCTCCCGGCAGGTGCAGCAATCGAACAACGTCGCCGCCAAGGCCGTCGAAGAGGGACGGCATACTGGCGAGACCGTGCAGTCGCTCATGGACGCGGCGGCCCGGATTGACGATGTCGTCGGGCTGATCAGCGACATTGCCGAGCAGACAAACCTGCTCGCCCTTAACGCCACGATCGAGGCCGCCCGGGCGGGCGAGGCCGGTAAGGGCTTTGCTGTGGTTGCCGCCGAGGTGAAGAACCTGGCCAATCAAACGGCAAAAGCGACAGGCGACATCGCCTTGCAAATCAAGGACATGCAGTCTTCGATTGATCAAACAGCGGGCGCCATGACGAAAATTGAAACGGTGATCACCGAGATCAATCACATTGCGACGACAATTTCGGCGGCAGTGGAAGAACAGACAGTCACGACCGGCGAAATCGCCAACAATATTCAGCATGTTTCCAATGCCAGCGGCGAAATTACCTCAAAAATCGAAACGGTCGTGGATGACACCGGCCAGACCGGCTCGGCGGCGGAACAGGTGCAGACGGCGGTCGCTGATCTGGCCCATATCGCAAACGACATCCATGGCGAGGTCGACACCTTTCTGGCACAAGTCAGAACCGCATAGATAGCCCGGCATCCTCATTTTCAGGCGATGATTTTGAATTGACCACTGCCGTGACAGCCGGCCTGTGCTAAACTCCGTCGTCGACGACAGGGCAAAAATGGGCCCGGCCCTTTAACCTCCCCACTTGTTCGTCCGCGAAGGAAGCCTGCTAACAGCCCGAAGTTGTGGGAAGCTGATCTGATGTCCAAAACGGTAACGATCCGTGAGTGCCTTGAAGACGAAATGGAAGCCGTTACCGCTATTTATGCCCGTCAGGTGGAAAAGGGGACCGGGAGTTTCGAGATAACGCCGCCCGGCGAAGCGGAAATGAAGGATCGGCGCGCCAGGGTGCTGGCGCTGGGCCTGCCTTATCTCGTGGCCGTGTCCGGGGAAAAGGTCGTGGGCTTTGCTTATGCTCAAACCCATAAACCGCGCGCGGCCTATGATTATACGGTCGAAAGTTCGGTCTATGTCGCCGACAATATGCGTCGCGCCGGGGTTGGCCGGAAGCTGATGGCGGAACTGGCTCGGCGCTGTGAGGCCGCCGGAAAGAGGCAGATGGTCGCGGTTGTGGGAGATTCGGAAAACACGGCATCGATTGCGCTGCACAAGTCGGTCGGATTCCGACGCGTCGGCCAGTTCGAGAAAGTGGGCTTCAAGCATGGCCGCTGGCTCGATATCGTGCTCATGCAGCGTGCGCTCGGCAACGGCGCGAAAAGCCCCCCGGAAATGTAGGGCCTTGATTCCCCGGCTCCGGCTCTCCGTTGGGGTTGCGTAACTCATCACCATACTTCAGGATAGGTTGGTCGTCGGCCGTTTGCTCCGGGGGTGGCTGAATTTGACCTGATGGCGAACAAGTCGTCTTCAATGAAAGCGGCGCCGGTTCACGGCCCGAAGGGGGGAAGATGAAAAAGACCATCCTGGGCATTGCGATTATATTGGCGGCGCTGGGCGCCGTCATTGTCTTCAATGCGCTTGCCTTGAACTCCAGGCAAATATCGGTCGGAACCGTGAACACCATACCGGTGGTCGCCGAAGCGGCGGCGCGGCGGCTCGGCAAGGCATTGCGATTTAAAACGATTTCGCATCAGGATCCGGCGGACTTCAAGGCGCGGCCGTTTCTCGATTTCCATGAATTTCTGGCCGCCACCTATGCCGCTGCCCATGCCACCCTTAAACGCGACATCGTGAACGAATACAGCCTCCTGTTTACATGGCCGGGAAGCGATCCGTCATTGAAACCGGTGGTGCTGATGGGACACATGGACGTGGTGCCCGTCGAGCCCGGGACCGAGGATAAGTGGCGGTTTGCCCCGTTCAGCGGCGTCATCGCGGAAGGCCACATCTGGGGGCGTGGCGCACTTGATGACAAGGGCAGCGTGATCGCGATCATGGAGGCGGTCGAGGCCCTGGTGACCATGGGTTTCGAGCCCCGGAGAACAATATATCTGGCCTTTGGCCATGACGAGGAAATCGGCGGAAGACAGGGCGCGCGCAAGATTGCCGAGCTGCTGGCGAAGCGAGGCGTTCATGCCGAAATTACCGTTGACGAAGGCATGTCGATCACGTCAGGCATGTTGCCCGGCGTCGACGAGCCGGTGGCGCTGGTAGCCCTGGCCGAGAAGGGTTTCGTGTCCTTGAAACTCACGTCGCGGGCGCAGGGCGGCCACTCGTCGATGCCCCCGGGGCGGACCGCGCTGGGCGCGCTGTCGCGGGCCATCGCGAAGCTTGAGGCACACCAAAGGCCCGCCGCCCTGGCGGGGCCGACGGCAACGATGTTCGAGTACCTGGCGCCGGAAATGAATTTCATCGAACGAGTGTTGTTTGCAAACCGGTGGCTGTTCGATCCCCTGATCCTTGATCGCATGGAGAAGTCAGCGGCTTCAAATGCCCTGGTCCGAACAACAACCGCGCCGACCATGATTCAGGGCGGGATCAAGGAAAATGTGCTGCCGAGCGAAGTGCAGGCCGTGGTCAATTTCCGGATCATTCCCGGCGAGACTTACGAGATCGTGCGCGATCACGCGATCAGTGTGATCGACGACCCCGATATCGAGGTCGAGGTCATGAATGTCATTCTCAACAATCCATCGCCGGTGGCCGACGTGAATTCCCGGAGTTTCACCGCCATCAATAAATCGATCCGGGAAGTTCTTCCCGATGTTCTGGTGGCGCCGGGGATGGTGCTGGGCGGCACCGACACCGTGCATTTCCGGGAAGTCAGCGACGCCGGTTATCGGTTCGTGCCTTACCGGCTCAAGGCCGAGGACTTCAAACGCGTTCACGGCACTGACGAACGCGTTTCGACCGAGAATTTCGTTGAGGTGATCAAGTTTTACGGCCAGCTCATCCGGAATTTATCCAGGGCCCCGGAGTAGAGAGGGCCGAACAGGCGAGCGCGACCGTGCGTGTATTGATCACCGGAGCCGCCGGGGCTGAGTTCAAGGTGGCCCCTCTTGTGGCGATCGGCGGCGGGTTATTCCAGATGTTCGCGCAGCCGCGGCATCATCTCGACGAAGTTGCAGGGACGGAAGCGGGAATCCAGTTGCAGAAGCAGGATATTGTCCCAGGCGTCGCGGCAGGCGCCGGGGGAGCCCGGCAAGGCAAACAAATAGGTGCCACCGGCAATCCCCGCGGTTGCGCGTGACTGGATTGTGGAAGGGCCGATGGTCTCCAGACTCTGCATCCGGAACAGCTCGCCAAAGCCTGGAATCGTTTTCTCAAAGACACTCTCGAACGCTTCGGGGGTCACGTCCCGACCGGTCACCCCGGTGCCGCCCGTCGAGATCACGACATCGATTTCCGGGTTCCCGATCCATTCTGAAAGCTGTGCGGTAATCGCCGCCACCTCATCGGCCACAATGGCGCGGTCGGCAAGCTTATGGCCTGCCGCCTGGAGCCGGTCGACCAGCACTTTGCCGGATTTGTCGGTGGCCTCCGTTCGACTGTCGGAGACCGTCAGTATGGCAATAGAGACAGGGAGAAAAGGGAGGTGTTCATTGATTCCGGCCATGAGGGTTCCTGCATGCTGTCGGCGTCCGCCGCCTTGAATATGGTGTTGTCCAACGCAGTATAAAGCGGCCAGTCACCCGTTGCCACGGCGTCCAGCGTCGGCGTTGGCTGGCCCAGGCGCATGCGGTAAATCCAGAGATTGCTCAATACCTTTTCGATGTAATCGCGCGTTCGGGGGCCGGGAATGGTTTCGATAAACAGCAGCCAGTCGTCGCCGTGCCGCACATTCCGGAGCCATCGCGAAATGTTCCCTGGCCCACCATGATACGCGCCCACGACCAGGAACATGTTGCGGTCGATGTAATCCAGCTCCACAAGATGTTCGAGGTAGCGCTGCCCCAGCGCCATGTTGAAATCCGGCGTATAGAGCTTGGTCTTGTTCACATGCCTAAGCGAGCGGTCGTGAGCGATGAAGCTTGCGGTGCCCGGCATCAACTGCATCAGGCCGCGCGCGCCGGCCGAGCTGATGGCGCGGCTGTTGAAACGGCTTTCCTGCCGGATCACGGCGAACAATACCGCCTTGTCGAGCGAGAAACCGCCTTCCGGTTCCCAGTCGGGAACGGGGTACCGCACGCTGTCCCAGGAGCCGGCGGTCCCCTCGGCCAGCAGATCCGAAAGGGCCAACTGGGTGGCCGGAAGCTTAAGCCGCGCGGCAATGCCGAGCAGCGCCGGGTAAAGCCCGTCGTCCGCGCGCCACGCCAGCAGCCGCAGGTCCTGATCCGCCCGATGGGACTGTCCGGCCTGAACCAGCGCAATGGCCCGGCGAACGCCCTTTTCCTTGACGACCCGCAAGTAATCCGCCGGGTCGAGGGGCGGCGCATCCCACGAATGGTTCATCGGAATGCCCAACTGACGGGTTGCGATCAAACCATAAAACGTGCGCGGATGGACGGCGGCGATGGCGAGCAGCCGGTTTACCTTGTCCGGCTGCCCGGAAATCAGATGGGCCCTTGCCGCCCAGTAGCCGGCCGCCGCGATCGTCCATGGTGAGGCTGTCTGTGAGGATGAGAGGGCCTCGAAATGTATCGCCGCGGTTGCCGGATCACCGAGCCGCCAGGCAGCCAGACCCGCGATCCAGTCCGCCTGCTCCGCCCGGCCCCGCGACCGCGTGGCGAGTTGCGCCAGCGCCAGCGCTTTTTCGTCCTGGCCCAGATAGAAATATTTTTCCGCGATGCGGGCGAGCAGGCTGTCGAAGGCGGCGGGCTCCAGCAGCTCTGAACGCCTGCTGGCCCACAATCGTTTTTCCGCCTCGTCGACCTTGTTTCGGCGCAGATAGCGTGCGATTCGCGATTTGAGCGATGAAATCTCGCGACGCTTGGCGGCGGACTGCTGGCGCTTGGTCCGGGTTGTCGAAGCCGGCGTTGCCCCTTTTGGCCCTGCCTTGGCCGCGATCCTGGCCACCGCCCGAAGCGGCTTTTTCGGCGCCCGGGCCTTTCTGGGTTTCCGTTTCCTTGCAAGCTGATAGATGCGGTTGGCGCCCGGATGGTCGGCATATTTGTCAAGCCATGCCGAAAGCTCGGAATAGCGGGAGCGGTAACCGGTGGGGTGCATGTATCGCTGGAACAGGACATGACCCATCAGCAGCCGATCGTCGAGCTTCTTGATCAGCTTGTCGGCCTTGCGCCACTTGGCGTTTTCCTGGAGCGCGAATATCCGATGATAACGATCGGCGTCTTCAGGCGACAGCACCGCCATGGGGTCGGCTGCGACCCCGGGGGCGGTCCGGGACCCGGCGTCGGGATGAGCGGCCCAGCCGGAACGACCGGCGGAAACCGCCGCGAACACCAGCGTCGCCAAGAGGCCGAAACGCAAAAGCAGGTGGAAACACGACGGCTTACTGGTTATCCGCTGCCCGCTAATGACGCTTCCCCACCAAGATCAATGTCCGCGCGTTTATGACAGCGCGCGGCAGGTTAAACTATCCAGACAATTTTAGCCGATTTTTAACGGCAAGGAAATCCCGCCAGCCATATGCCTTGTGCGCTGGTTGCCGCAGCAGATAGGCCGGGTGAAAGGTCGGCAGGGCCGGCGCCTCGCGCTCGCCCATCTTGTAGGTCCGCCACTTGCCGCGAATGCGGGTGATGCCTTCGGTGGTCTCAAGCAGGGTCGGCGCGGCGGTGCCACCCAGCAAAACCAGCACCTTGGGCCCCGCCAATTCGATATGGCGCTTGATGAAGGGCAGGCACAGCTCGGTCTCAAGCGTCGTCGGCTTGCGGTTGCCGGGCGGCCGCCAGGGCAGGATATTGGAGATGTAGACATTGCTTCGATCAAGCCCGATCGCGGCCAGCATCTTGTCCAGCAGCTTGCCCGACTGACCGACAAAGGGCAGCCCCAGGCGGTCCTCGTCGGCGCCGGGCGCTTCGCCGATCAGCATCAGATCCGCGTCCGGGTTGCCATCGCTGAATACGAGATTCATGGCCGTTTTTTTCAGGGCGCAGGCCTCGAAACCCTCAAGCGCGCTCCTCAACTCTTGAAGAGAGGAGCAGCCCGCCGCCATTTCGCGCGCGCCTTGCGTGGTGGCGTCGGCGGTCTCGAGGGGAATGGCGTCGGGTCGTTTCGGCGATGGCTTGTGAATTTGATCCTGTTGCGGGGCGGCAGCCGCAGCAGCCGATTCCGCGCGTCGCGTCTCTTTTTTTATCGGCGGCTTTATGGTTTGAAAACGATCCACGGGCTCGTTCCCGATGGTCTCGTCGACACCGGCGTCGAGATACCATTTCAGCAGCGCGAGGGCGGATTGTTGGCCGGATTGGTCGATCATGGCGCAAACCTATCACGGTCGCGCCGCCAAGGGTACCGCCGAGGCGCGTTTGCTCGTCGCGGCGGCCACGATTGACCTGCGCGCGAGCTTCGGGGCATAACGGGCGGGCCCGACCGGAAGGGTAACAATTGAGGACGCCGGACATGGAACGCGAATCGATGGAGTTTGACGTTGTAATCGTTGGTGCGGGCCCGGCGGGCCTGAGCGCGGCGATTCGACTGAAACAACTTGCTGCTGAGGCCGGTTCGGATATTTCGGTCTGTGTCCTTGAGAAGGGCTCCGAAGTCGGGGCTCACATCCTGTCGGGCGCGGTGATCGATCCTGTCGCGCTGAACGAGTTGTTGCCCGACTGGAAGGACGAGGGCGCGCCGCTCAATACGCCGGTGACCGACAATCGCCACTGGATACTGACCAAAAACAAAGCCATCGGGTTGCCGCACTTCATGCTGCCGCCGTTGATGAACAATAAGGGTGCCTTTATCGTCAGTCTGGGCAATGTATGCCGCTGGCTGGGCGAACGCGCCGAGGCCATGGGCGTGGAGATTTACCCCGGCTTCGCGGCGGCCGAGGTGCTTTATGACGAGCACGGCGCGGTCAAGGGCGTGGCCACCGGCGACATGGGCGTGGCCGGAGACGGCTCGCACAAGGCAGGCTTTGAGCCGGGGATCGAGCTGCACGCCAAATACACTTTTTTCGCCGAAGGGTGCCGGGGGTCGCTGTCACAGGGGTTGATGGAACGCTTCGGACTGCGTGACGGCGTTCAACCCCAAACCTACGGACTTGGCGTCAAGGAACTGTGGGAGGTCGATCCCGAACGGCACCAGCAGGGCCTTGTGGTGCACAGCCAGGGCTGGCCGCTGGATAAGAAGACCGCCGGCGGCGGCTTTATCTATCATCTCGAGGATAATCAGGTTGCGATCGGCTTCGTGGTCGCGCTCGATTACGAAAATCCGTATTTGTCGCCGTTCGAGGAAATGCAGCGCTTCAAGACCCATCCGACGGTGCGCAAGATGCTTGAGGGTGGGCGGCGCATTGCCTATGGCGCGCGCGCCATCAACGAGGGCGGCTTGCAGTCAATCCCAAAGCTGGCGTTCCCAGGTGGCGCACTGATCGGCTGCTCGGCGGGCTTTGTCAATGTGCCTCGGATCAAGGGCTCCCACAACGCGATGAAGACCGGCATGCTGGCCGCCGAGGCGGCGTTCGGGGCGCTTAAATCCGGCGGCGCGGGGCGCGACGAGCTTGAAAGCTATGCCAGATCTTTCCGCGATTCCTGGGTCTATAAGGACCTGCACCGGGTGCGAAACGCCCGCCCTGCGCTTAAATGGGGCGCCTTCTGGGGCACGGTCTATGGCGGGCTGGATATGTGGCTCAATAATCTGAAGCTCGGATTCCTGGCGCCCTGGACCTTGAGCCATCATGACGACCGCAAGTCCCTGCGGCTGGCGGCCGAATGCGAGCCGATCGCCTATCCAAAGCCCGATGGCGTCATCACCTTCGATCGCTTGTCCTCGGTATTTCTGTCCAACACCAATCACGAAGAGGATCAACCGTGCCACTTGACGCTGGGCGCCGATACGGTGCCGGTGGAGATAAACCTGCCGCAATATGATGCGCCGGAGCAACGTTATTGTCCGGCGGGGGTCTATGAAATTCTGCGCGACCAAGACGGCTCCAATCCGAGGCTTCAGATCAACGCCCAGAACTGCGTGCACTGCAAGACCTGCGACATCAAGGACCCGA
>JBHHWG010000036.1:0-26312 GCA_046756385.1 Sphingomonadales bacterium
GAAATCCACCGCATCGGCGATTACATGGTCAAAGAATTCACATTCGTCAGCGCAACTGCCGGGGTCGTCGGTTCTGAGGGACAAAATGCTGGCGTTAAACGCGACCCCGTGGGTGCCGACGCTATTGCGCATGGCCGCGATAATGCCGGCGACCTCGGTGCCGTGACCATCGATGTCGTTGCGGTCGGTAAAATTTCCGGTGGCGATGTTGGTGCTGCGAGCATCGATGTTGGCGATCAGGTCAATGTTGTCAATGTCGATGCCGGTGTCGACCACCGCGACGGTAACACCTTGCCCGCTCAAGCCATCGTCATAGGCGGGGAGGGCGTTGATCCCATTCACCCCCCAGTTGCGCCGGAACTCGGTTGTGTCAAAATTGGTCGGCGGAGGTGGCGGCGGCGGAGGAGGAGGCGGTGGCGGCGGCGGGGCAGTGGTGACGAGGGGCGGTTTTTGCCCGCCTCCGCCGCAGGCGGTTATGGCCATTGGCAGGCAGATTACCCCCAGAAGGACAAAAATACGAACACGCTGAAGGGCCCCCGGTTCTGGTTCACCCGGCTTGTGACCCGCTTCGCTTCTAAGTGTCATAGGAAAAAATCCCAAACGATATCATGCGAAAAAACTGCCCAGCCAATCTTAATCAATTTCGTAAAGATTATATCAAGGAAAAGAACAATGCTTGACATCCCCGGTCAGTTGCTAAATTGATACAAGTGGAGGTTGCAGTTCGAAATCCAGGAATAAATGACCTTAAAATCCCGAGAAACAAAGCGCGCCTGTTCGTGGACAGGCGGTGCGCTTGCGACTAAACTCGGTACGGTGGGCTTGGTCGAATTTAACGGTAGGCATGTTATAGTATGAGCGATAAACGTCTTCTGGTCGTTGATGACGAACCGGACATCGGTGATTTCATTCGGGCCGTGGCCGAAGGCCAGAGCTTTGAAGTGGTGGTTACGTCCAAGGCCGGCGATTTCCTGAAGGCCTATGACGAGTTCAATCCGACGGCGATTTGTCTCGATGTCGTCATGCCGGATGTTGACGGGATTGAATTGTTGAAGCTGCTTGCCGACCGCCAGTGCGAGGTGCCGATACTGGTGATCAGCGGATACAGTAAACTTTATCTCGATAGCGCCGAAAACCTCGCCGAAGCGTTTGGCCTGCCCTATGTCAAGACGCTGGCAAAGCCGCTGGGTCTTTCCACTTTGCGGGCGGCGCTACGGGAAGTTGCGTAACCGGCAGGCCGGTCAGGCCACGCCGGACAAGTCGGGCGCCACGGCCGGCGCGCTCGCCAGGCGGTCCCAGGGCACCAGATAGAGTTCACCGTCGATTTCGCCGAATTGAGCCTCCACACCGTAGGCCGAGCGGATATTGTCGGCTGTAAGCACATCCGCCGGTGCGCCATTGGCGACCAATCGCCCATCCTGAATCAACACAATTCTGTGACAAAAACGCGCGGCCAGCGACAGATCGTGCATCACCGCGACCACGCCCTCGCCGCCCGTGGCCCGCTCTCGAAGTAGCTCCATGACGTGGAGCTGATGAAAGGGATCGAGCGACGTTGTCGGTTCGTCGGCCAACAGAATATCAGGTTCCGCGGCAATAGCGCGCGCCAACAGGACTCGCACCCGTTCACCACTCGAAAGGGCGGAAACCTTACGGTCGCACAGATGTGAAACATCGGTGGCCGTCATGGCGTCAGCGATGGCGTCGTTGTCGGCTTGATCGCGGTCCCGCCACCCGCGGGCATGGGGCAACCGGCCCAGTGCGACCACCTGGCGAACCGTGATCGGCCAGTGACACGGCGCACCATTCGGCAAGTAGGCGACGGCTCTTGCCAGGGCGCGGCGATCAATCCGGGCGAGCGGCTGGTCATCAAGCCTTACAACGCCACACTCCACCGTCTGAAGACCCGTGAGCGTGCGGATCAGGGTCGTCTTGCCCGCGCCGTTTGGCCCGATCAGCCCCACCAGTTCGCCTTGATCGACGTGAAAGGATACGTTCCCGAGAACGACCTTGTCGCCGAGTTTGACGGAAATATCCTCGACCTTAAGTCTGGTCACGTTCGATCCCTTCGCATTGTGACAATGAGATAAAGGAAGAACGGCGCGCCGATCAAGGCGGTGAGGACGCCGACCTTCAACTCCGGTCCCGCTGAGATCACCCGAACCGCGATGTCGGCGACCAGCAGCAAAGCGGCCCCGCCCACGGCGCTGACCGGCAGCAATTTGCTTGGCACATGGCCGACCAACGGTCGCAGCAGGTGAGGCACCACAAGGCCGACAAAGGCGATGCCGCCGGTGACCGATACCGCGGCGCCGACACAGAACGCGGTCCCCACAATGACCTGGAACTGAACCAGCCGGAGGTCAAAGCCAAGGGTCTGGGCTGTCTCCTCGCCAAGGGTCAAGGCATCGAGCGCCCGGCTCGCGCTGAGTATCAGAACCCACCCGGCCGCCATCACCGGAGCCGCCAGCATGATATGTTCAAAGCTGCGATCGGCCAGCGAACCCAACAGCCAGAATACGATCTCCAGCGCGGCGTAGGGACTCGGCGCCAGGTTGAGCGCCAGGGCCGTGAGCGCGCCGGCGAAGCTACTGACCGCAACCCCGGCCAGCACGATGGTCAGGATGCTGCCGAACCGGCCGGCGAGGGCGTAGACCAGCATCACGGCCAGCAATGCGCCGGCGATGCCGCCGAGCGGCAAGGCGAGCGGAAATACCGCCGACAAGCCGAAATAAAAGGTGATGACCGCGCCGAGCGCCGCGCTGCTTGAGACGCCGATGATCCCGGGCTCGGCGAGCGGGTTGCGCAAAAGACCCTGCAGCGCCGCGCCCGACATACCAAGCGAGGCCCCGACCAGAATCGCGAGAATTGCTCTCGGCAGCCGGATTTCGCGAACGATCAATCCGGCCACCGGGTCTTGTTCGTGAAACAATTCCCCCACTGCCTGGGTCAGGGACAAGCTGACATCGCCGGCAGCCAGCGACACCACGAACAGAACCAGCAAAAATGCCGCGACTCCCAGGCCGACGAGGCGCGCCTTGCGGCTTTCGTCCCGGGTCATGATCATTTAAGCGCCTCCGCCAGCCGGTGCGCGGCCTCGGCGATTGCGATGCCGGGGCAGGCCCAAAGCCGTGACGGCACCACCACCGAAGGCGTCTTTTTCAGCATCTGTTGCAGGGCCGGATGGGACAAGGCCGCGCGTCCGACCGATGGCGCGTTGGTCCGCGCGCCTTCCAGGATCAGCAAATCCGGCTCCCCCGCCAGCAGGCGCTCCAGAGATAAATGCCCGTAACCGATTGTTCCCAATGTCGCGGCATAATTTTGCAAGCCCACCAATTCCATGATTTCATTGACCAATGACTGACCGCCAATGGTCTGATTGTTGATATGGTAAATCACCGCCCGCGGGTTGGTGTCGTGGTATCGTCCGGCCACGGCGCGAAGCCTGGCGTCGAGCTCGGCAATGATGCGGTCGCCCCGCTCGGCACGGCCGATGGCGCCGGCGACCAGGCGAATTTGTTCCCGCACGTCATCGAAGCTGTTCGCGGTCGCGACTTCCAGCACCCGATAGCCCAGCCTGCGCAGCAGCCGGATTGTCGGGCCGGCGGAATGCCGCCCGGCGATCACGATATCGGGATCGTGGGAAATGACTTCCTCGGCATGTCCGTGGTTGACCGGGATGCCTCGCGCGGCCTCCACCATCACCGAATATTCCGGGTCGAGGGCATTGTAGGAGACCGAGGCTACGTCACCGGGATCGGCCAGCATCAATGCCAACTGATCGGCGCATACGTGAATCGACACGATGCGGTGGTTCCGGGCCGGGGCCGCTGTCGCCGGGAGGGCTGAACAAAGAATCCCGACGCCAAGCATGGTGGCCAGCCATTTTGCTAAAGCCATGTCAAAATACCCCTCTCGGCGCGCGGGCGAGGCCGAGCAGGCCGTCTATGTCGAGATGATGCTCGAACTGACCCGCCAGTTCATCGAGCGCGCCGCCGATGCTGTCATTGTAGGATAGCGTCGACGGGCGGCGCTCGCGAATGCCATTCAGGAACGCATGGCGAAACCGGTCCGATGCGAAAAGCCCGTGCAGGTAACATCCCTGGACAAGGCGGTCGCCGGAAATCGCGCCGGACAGGTGTTTACCGTCATCGGTTTCGATCAGCAGCATCGGCCGGGAACAATCAGGGCCGGCGGTCTCGCCCATATGCATCTCATAGCCGGACACCGGTTCACCGGTCGTGACGCACAGGCCTGAGACCTGCTCCAGCGTCTTGCCCTGGGTCAAGGCGGTCTCGATATTCAGCAGACCAAGGCCGTCGGCGGTCGTTGCCGGACCCTCGATCGCCTGACCATCTGAAATTCGCCGTCCCAACATTTGATAGCCGCCGCAAATGCCCAGCACCCGGCCGCCGCGCCGGACATGGGCCGCGAGGTCGATATCCCAGCCCTGGTCGCGCATGAAATTCAGGTCGGCGATCACCGCTTTCGATCCGGGAAGGATGATGGCGTCGGCATCGCCGGGCAATGGCTGGCCCGGCGGCGCCATGATGACCGAGACATCGGGCTCGGCTTGCAAAGGGTCGAAATCGTCGAAATTTGAAATCCGCGACAACATCGGAACCGCGATGCGAATTTTATTGTGATCGGCGGAGCGTCGATAGCGCTCCAGCGCCACCGCGTCCTCGGCGGGCAACTTGGCGGCGATCGGAAGAAACGGCAGCACCCCAAAATCCGGCCAGCCGGTTCGGGCGGCAATACCGGCCAGCCCGTCATCGAACAGGCTAACATCGCCGCGAAATTTATTGATCAGGAACCCGTGCACCATCGCCCGGTCCGCGGGATCAAGCACAACATGGGCGCCAACCAGATTGGCGATCACGCCGCCGCGATCAATATCACCGATGAGCACCACTGGAACCTCGGCTGCGCGGGCGAAACCCATATTGGCGATGTCGCCCTGTCGCAGGTTGATTTCCGCCGGGCTGCCCGCGCCTTCGGCCACCACGATATCGGCCTCGGCGGCAAGCCGCCCGAAGCTGTCCAACACCGGTTTCAGGAAATTTTGCCGGCCGTCCCCAAACTCCCGGGCCGCAAGGACGCCCTTCACCCGGCCGTGGACCACGACTTGGGATTCCCGGTCGCTTTGCGGTTTTAGCAACACCGGATTCATGTCCACGGTGGGTTCGGCCCGTGCGGCCAGGGCCTGTAGATGCTGGGCCCGGCCGATCTCGCCGCCGTCGGCGGTGACCGCCGCATTGTTCGACATGTTCTGGGGCTTGAAGGGCCGGACGCAATAGCCGCGATTAGCGAGCGCCCGGCACAGGCCGGTGACGACAAGGGACTTGCCGACATCCGACCCGGTGCCTTGAAACATGATCGTTCTGGCGGTCACTTTTCTCGCTTCTCCCCTGTTTAGCTTGCCAGCCTCAGGCCGAAAAAGGCCGAGACGCCGGGGGTGCCAAAGCCGAAGATTTCCTGATAGTCCGCGTCGAACAAATTTTCGACCCGACCGAAGAACTCGATCTTGTCGGTCACTTTGTACGCGCCGCGCGCCTCGGCGACAAAATGATCGTCGAGCGTGATGCCGCCGGTGTCGAGCTTCTTGCCGGTATAGGTCACGCCCAGCGATCCCGAGAACCGGCCGCCGGTCCCGTACGTCGCTTCGACGTTGGCAAGATGCTTGGGGCGGCGCACCAGACGCTCGCCGGTGCCCTTGTCGCGGGTCGAGGTCAGGGTGTAGTTGGCGACGATATCGAGGCCTTCAACCGGATGGGCGGACAGTGACAATTCGACACCGCGGGCACGGCTGGCCGCCGTATTGGCCGACGTGAAGGTCGCGAAGTCAAATCCGATCAGGTTTTTGGTGTCGACGTCGAAATAGGTCGCCTGGGCGGTCATCCGGCCATCGAGCAGGCGCTGTTCAACGCCGGCGTCCCAACTCTTGTTTTCTTCCGGCAGCAGCGCAAGGTTGCCGGAGAACGGGTCGAAGATGTCGAACAACGACGGCGCCTTGAAGGCCTCGCCATAGGTGCCGCGCAGCGTGGCGCCGGTCTGCTCAAGGTTATAAGCGCCGGTAAAGCGGAAAGTGGTGACGCCGCCAAATGTCGAATGGTCGTCATGGCGAAGGCCCGCGGTCATCGTCAGACCGTCCATGACCGTGGTTTGGAACTGACCGAAGAAGCTGTCGATATTTGCGTCGCCGACGGTCGGGAAATTGCCAAAGGGTGAGAAGAACGTGAAGTCCATGGAGGTCTTCTCGTGCTCGGCGCCGACGGTGAGGATGTTATCAGCATTAAAGAGCACATTGCCCTGAAAGCTGAATTCCTGGCGTTTGCCGAGCGCGGCGATGTTGCGCTCGCCGTCCTGGAACGAATCCCGATCGAGGCTCCAGCGGCCCCCTTTGAAGATGCCCTGGAATTTGCCGTCGAACAGGTCGAGCGTCAGGCTGCCGCCACCCTCGATTTCGGTCGCATCATTGAGGTTGTCGCCGTCGACGATCCCGCCGGCGAAGAAATCGAAGGTATCGAACTCCGCCTCGCTGCTGTTGATGCGCACATGGCCGTCAATGGCCACGGCCTCGTGCGGCCTGGCATTGAACCGTCCGGAAAAGGTATAATTCTCCAGCCCGTCCTTCTCGCTATTGCCGTCCTTCTTGTCGGCGGCGGAAATGCCGTCGTTTGAAAAGGCGCTGCCCGACAGGGCGTAGGTGAAACGATCAACGCCGCCCGAGACATTGACATGGCCGCGAAAGGTTTCGAACGAGCCGTATTCGGCCGAGCCTGACACCTGGAAGCCGGGTCCGCCTTTTTTGGTGATGATGTTGATCACGCCACCCAGCGCCCGGCTGCCATAGAGCAGGCTTTGCGGGCCGCGCAACACTTCGACGCGCTCGATGTCGCCGGTGGAAAGGCTGGCGAAATTGAACGGGCCGCCCGGCGCGGCGGCGTCGTTGACCTCGACCCCGTCGATCAGCACCAGCGTATTGCCGGACGCCGCGCCGCGCATGAAGATCGATGTGACACCGCCGACACCCCCGTTTCGCGATACCGAAACGCCCGGCACGGTCCTTAGGATATCGTCCAGGAACGCAGCCTGGCGTTGTTCGATATCGGTGCTGGTAATCACCGACACACTGCTGCCGATTCTGGACAGCGGATTTTCCGTTTTCGTGGCGATGACCACGATTTCCTCAACTTCGTCTTCCCTTTCCTGGGCCACGGCCAGGGAGGGAAGGGCGGCCAGGCCCAGCGCCCCGCACAGGACCAGACGATTTGTTACACCCTGCATTATGCACTCCGCAATTCCTGCTGTTATGACGATGACCACACGCGGGAGAAGCCTCGGCCATGGCGACGAACCGAACCGGGCTCTCCCGCGGGTGGCGCTGCAGGTGATCGTCTGGTTGCCGGAACGGCCGGCATTACAGTCAGAAAGGGGAAGGGTTTAACCGCGCAGCCGTGCGATACCGATGGAATCGTGGAGGATGTGGATTGGAATTCCATGGCGGCTCTTCCGTTCGTGACAACCGATGACTGATCACCAGTGCATCACCGCTAACGGAAAGCTCCGCCCCAATGGTACCCCCGCCCAGTGGTTGGGTGACTGCGTTGACGGCAGGTCTCCTGGCTCGCGGGTACATTCGCCAGCGTCCGGCCTTCCCAGTTTCCCAGTGGCGCTATTGGACGCTGACTCTCCGCTTACAGTTGCGGGGACAGCCACGGTTTAGGCACTCAACGCCGCACCGTGTTCCCTTTTAATCCCCCAAGCATGGGGAACCGTCACCGGCAACCATATGGAAACCGGGAACGGGATGCAAGAGGGGTGTTGGGGGCGCGCCGGTCGGACAATTTCTTCAGGACCATTCGATCTCAAAAACCGCGCTGAAGCCGCCCAGCGCGTCCGCTATGGCTTTCTCGACCGCCGGGCGCCGGTCCATCTTCACATCCTTGACCGTGATCGTCGCCATCGTACCGTTCGTTTCGTCGGCCGTAACCGCTACATCGGCATCGACCGCTGATGCGAGGGCGGTCTCGTAGACCCGCCGCTTCGCCGCCCCAGATTGTGTAGTGGGTCTGGGGCAAATTGGGCAGCAGATAGGAAACCACATCGCCGGGGCCCAGTCCCAGGTCGGTGAACATGTTGGCGGCCTGGGTGATGCGGGCGAGGAGTTTCCGGTAGCTGATCTCCTGAGCCTGATCGTCGACACCGCCGGTGGGGAGGAAAATCAACGCTGTACGGTCGCTATATTTACGCGCGGCGTCGGCCAGCAATTCGTAGGTGCTTCGAAAGCTGAAACGATCGGACAACGGTACGGTTTCGATCGCCTCGACGTCGGCCAAGGTGGCGAGCGGTGCGGATTCGATTGGCATTCCCGGACCCTTTTTTGTTAGCTGATGCGGCCTTGTTATCGATCGCTCTATCGTGTCTGGATAATTAAGTGTTCCCGGACTATACACTGTTCTCCACGCGGCCAAAGCCCAGTCGAATATGGCGGGAGCCCAATCACCGGCTTTTGATCGCGTTTGAAACGTTTTACTCGTGAGAATGGACCATGGAAATTTCTGTCACCCAAGCTGTTAAGGACCGTTATGGCGCCGGCGCCCAGGAGCGCGAGGCGGCGCTGTGCTGCCCGGTCGATTATGATCCCGAATATCTCAAGGTGATCCCCGAAGAGGTGATCGAACGGGACTATGGGTGCGGTGATCCGTCGAGCTATGTCCGGCCCGGCGAAACCGTGCTCGATCTCGGCTCGGGCGGCGGCAAGATCTGTTTTATCGCCTCCCAGGTGGTTGGGGCCGAGGGCCGGGTGATCGGCGTCGACATGACCGACGAGATGCTCGATCTGGCCAATCGCAACGCGCCGGTGGTGGCCGAGCGCATCGGCTATTCGAATATCGAATTCCGCCGTGGCCGCATTCAGGATCTCAAGACCGATCTCGACCGGGTCAACGCCTATCTTTCGGAAAATCCGGTTCGTTCGGTCCAGGATTACCAGAAACTGGAGCAGGAAATCACTCGGCTGGGCAAGGAAAGCCCGATGATCGCCGACGATTCCATCGACGTCATCGTCAGTAACTGCGTCCTCAATTTGGTGAGCGACGAGGAAAAACTCCAGCTTTTCGAGGAAATGTACCGGGTGCTGAAGCCCGGTGGCCGGATCGCGATCTCGGACATCGTTTCGGACGAGGTGTCGCCGCCGCACCTCAAGAACGACCAGGAACTGTGGAGCGGCTGCGTGTCGGGCGCGTTCCAGGAATATGAATTCATCCAACTGCTGGAGGATGTCGGCTTTTACGGCATCACCATCGACAAGCTGGACAAGGAGCCGTGGCAGGTTGTCGAAGGCATCGAATACCGCTCGATGAACGTTCTGGCCTGGAAGGGCAAGGAAGGGCCGTGCATCGATAAGAACCAGGCGGTGATCTACAAGGGCCCGTGGCAATCGGTCGAGGACGACGACGGTCAGGTCTATCTGCGCGGCCAGCGGATGGCGGTGTGCGAGAAAACGTTCGAGATTTTGAGCAAGGAGCCCTACGCCGCCTCGATCGAGCCGGCGCCGCCCCATGTCGCCGTGGAGCAGGGCGAGGAGCGCGATTGCACGCGGCCGTCGATCCGCGATCCCAGAGAGACCAAGGCGGGGGCTGAGCGGGTGACCACCGGGGCCGACGCCTGCTGTGGCGGGCCGGAGAGCAGTTGCTGTTGAGGGAACGCGGCGGCCGGTCCTGTCCAGCCTCGGTTAAATTGCAGAGACTGCCGCGCGAGAAAGCGAGACAAGGAAGGGTGGCTATTGTGAACGACGATGTTAAGACTCACACGGTGAATGAGGCGACCGCGGGCAAGTTGCGCCAGTTTATCGAACGGTACGAGCGACTGGAGGAGGAAGTCCAGGCGCTTCGCACCGATCAGCGTGAACTCATGGCTGAGGCCAAGGGCGAAGGGTTCGATGCCAAGATCATGCGCCAGGTGATCAAGCTGCGGAAGATGGAAGGCCACGAACGCCAGGAACAGGAAGCGCTCCTGGACGTCTATATGCATGCCTTGGGTATGGCCTGACTGGTACGGTCAGCAGCTGTGTCCCCGAGATATCCGGGAACATTACTTTCAGTTGTTCGGGCCGCCTTGGCCCGTTAAGATCATGTCCGGCGTTTAGCGACGTCTCAGAACCGGCGCCCGCTGCCGTTAAGTGGGGCGGCTCTTGGGTTTCATATGCTTGAGGCCCAAGGCTGCCGGTGCGTGTGAAACATACCCATGCGCGTCGAACCGTCCTCTCGTTTTCCTTGAGGTCGGGAGTGGGCGAATACAACACCCGAAAGGGGAATAAGCCCACACGTGTTCTGACGTGTCGCTAAACTCCCGGCTACCAACGGACAGGGGAGGACACGGCATGCACAACGATCATGACTACCAACAATTTCTGGAGACGGACTTTCGCCCGCTGATCAGGACGCTGGGCGAGAATATCCGTTATTTCCGGCGTTTGGCCAATCTGTCGAGAGGGGACGTGGCGCTCGCGGCGCGCTTTACGCCAAACCACATGGCCCGGATCGAGGACGGCGAACATGTGCCAACCCTTGAGGAGCTTGTGCTGATCGCCCGGGCTCTCGCCATCCCCCTGACCGCCTTGACCGCGGTTGACGGCGTTCATTGGAACCAGGGCGTTTATTGGCGCGGGCCATCGCCACTCCGCCCCTAATGCACGGTCTCCAATATCCGGGGACACCAATATCCGGGGACAGTATATAGTTTTCTTGCTTTTTAGCAACGAAGCTCGGGAAAACTATATACTGTCCCCGGATAAACAAGAAAACTATATACTGTCCCCGGATAAACTGTCCCCGGATAAATGCGGGAGATTGACCGGCCGGACGGGTGCGGACCAGAACGACCGAACCCGCCCAAACTCAGGTTTCATCGGGCTGGTTAATAAATGAATGGGGGTCAATCGGCTCCCGTTTGCTGCTCCTAGAGCGTTTTTAACTTAATCTGGATCAAAAGGAGGGTGTTTAGATGTTGTCCTGGCAAGTCGTTAAAACGCAGCATAGCAGCGCTATGCAAGGCTTTAAGGGCGCCGCCAGGGCGGCATCTAAACAGCCGAACTTGATCCAGATTAAGTTAAAAACGCTCTAGGGCAGACTTCACTCTTTGTATTCGAAATAGAGTTTGTTAGCCCTTCCACGCCCGTCTTCGTCAACAGTGCGATGAATATGCTTGTTTTCGAAGCTGATTTTCAATATCTCGGATTCGGTCAATCCGACATGCCGAATTAAATGCGTCGTAGTCTGTTGACCTTTCTTTCCATCCTTTGCTGAGTTCTTTTTATTCTTAAGGTGGGCAACAAGCGCCTTGGTTTTTTTTGTTCCAGCTATAGCGATAACTACAATACCCATATATGCCGACAGCTGCGCCGGTGAACGTCACCACAAAACCGGAAATAGCTGATATGTTCGCCAATAAGTTTAAGTCGAGATTCATCGGAATTTTCCCTCGCGCCGTCTTTGGTGTATTGCATCGGGCAATTAATTCTCAACTAACAGCTTATATTAAAACATATATCTCAAATAAGGAAATAAGGTGACGGTATATCTAACTGCGAAGTGAGGGGGCGGCATACTCAGCGCTCATCATCGGTGTATGAAAATATACGACCTGGGAGGCAGCGCCTGCCCAATCCGATCGATTGCGACGGCGATGCCGTTTTTCTGCTCCATCGGGTCGATCACCCCTCCCGTTCCGGCTGTGAATGGGGATATAATGACGGTAGTGCCTGATCCCCCTGAAACCCCAATTCGAGGCCGGCTGGTTTGTGACCTGTCGCCGGCGCGCACCGGAGCCGGACATGAAAGACGCCGATCGTAAGACAATTCATCGCGAGGACTACAAGCCTTCCAATTATCTCATCGATGAAGTTGAGCTGCGGTTCGAGCTGGGGGAGGACGTGACCACGGTTCGCGCCGAGCTCAATATCCGCCGTGCCGAGGGCGCGGGGGAAAGTCCGCTTGTGCTCGACGGCAAGGGTTTGACGCTTGTGAGCGTGGCGCTGGATGGTCGCGCCCTCGGCGACGGGGATTATCAAACCGATGACGATACTCTGACGATTGCCGCGCCGCCGGCGGCGTTCTCGCTTCGCATCGTCACCGAAATCAAGCCCCAGGAAAACACGCTTCTTGAGGGGCTCTACAAGTCGAGCGGGAATTTCTGCACCCAGTGCGAGGCGGAAGGATTTCGGCGGATCACCTATTTCCTCGACCGGCCCGACATCATGGCGCGCTACACCACCACGATCGTTGCCGACAAGGCCCGTTATCCGGTGCTGCTATCAAACGGCAACGAAGTTGAGACCGGGGTGCTCGACGACGGCCGCCACTGGTCAAAATGGGTCGATCCGTTTCCCAAGCCCAGCTACCTGTTCGCCCTTGTCGCCGGCGATCTCGACCATATTGAGGACCACTTCACCACTGCGTCGGGCCGCGACGTCCGGTTGCGCATTTACGCGATCGAGGACGACATCGGGAAGTGCGCCTTCGCCATGGAATCGCTCAAGAACGCCATGGCCTGGGACGAACGGGTTTTCGGCCTCGAATATGATCTCGATCTTTACAACATCGTGGCGGTGCGGGACTTCAACATGGGGGCGATGGAGAACAAGGGCCTCAACATCTTCAACACCCAGCTGGTGCTGGCCGGGCGCGAGACCGCCACCGACGACGATTTCGCGCGTGTCGAAAGTGTGATCGGTCATGAATATTTCCATAACTGGACCGGCAACCGGATCACCTGCCGGGACTGGTTCCAGCTAAGCCTCAAGGAAGGGTTGACGGTTTTCCGCGATCAGCAGTTCTCGACCGACATGAGGGCGAGTTCGGTGCGGCGGATCGAGGATGTCCGGCATCTCCGCGCGCGCCAGTTTCTGGAGGATGCGGGGCCGATGGCGCACCCGATTCGTCCCGAATCCTATATCGAAATCAATAATTTCTATACCGGAACGGTCTATGACAAAGGGGCCGAGGTGATCCGGATGATGCATACCCTGTTGGGCCCTGACGGGTTTCGCAACGGCATGGACCTATATGTCGAGCGCCATGACGGCGAAGCGGCGACGTGCGACGATTTCACCGCCGCGATGGAGGACGCGACCGGCGTCGATCTGGGTCAGTTCCGGTTGTGGTACAGCCAGGCCGGGACGCCGCAACTGAAGGCGCGCGGCGATTTTGACGCCAGGTCCGGGATCTATAGCCTGACGGTCGAGCAGACCTGCCCGCCGACGCCGGGCCAGGACAGCAAGGCGCCGATGCATATTCCGCTCGCCGTCGGTTTGCTCGATCACGACGGCAACGATATGCCGCTGGTGCTGCAAGGCGAGAGAGCCCCGTTTGAGCCGCCCAGGACCCGGGTTCTCAACCTGCGCAAGGCCAGGGAAGAATTCCGGTTTGCCGGTCTCGAGCGCGAACCGGCGCCGTCGCTGCTGCGGGGGTTTTCCGCGCCGGTAAAGCTCGATGCCAGCCCGCCGCTGTGCCGGTTTGCATTCCTCATGAGCCATGACAATGACCCGTTCGCCCGCTGGGAAGCCGGGCAAACCCTGGCCGTGCAGGTGATCATGAGACTCGTGGACGATCATCGGAACGGAATTGAGCTTAGGCCCGATCCGGAATTTATCGACGCGATCGCCAAATTGCTGGCCGACGGCGGGCTCGACCCCGCGTTCCGGGCCGAGATGTTGATTCTGCCGACCGAAGGCTATCTGGCCCAGATGATGCCCCAGATCGATCCCGAGGCCATCCATGTCGCCCGGTCCGCTGTCCGCAAGCGGATCGCCGATGCCTTCGAAAGCGAATTTTCAGCTCTGTACCGGGCGTGTCGGACCAACGAGCCCTATGATTTTTCCGCCGGGTCGGTGGCGCGGCGTCGTCTCAAGAATGCCTGTTTGTCTTATCTGATGCATGGCGGCGGCGATGGGGCGCTTGATCTGTGCATGACCCAGTTTCGCGATGCCGACAACATGACCGACGAACTGGCCGCCTTGATGGCGTTGTCGCACAGCGAGGAAACGGAAAGGGACCAGGCACTCGAAACCTTTTTTGACCGATGGAAGGACGACCCGCTGGTGGTCGATAAATGGTTCGCGGTTCAGGCGATTTCGGAACGGGCGGATACCATTGAACGGGTCGGGACGCTGACCCGGCACGAGGCCTTTGACATTCGCAATCCGAACAAGGTCCGTGCCTTGATCGGGGCCTTCAGCGCGTCCAACCAGGTGCGCTTTCACGATGCGAGCGGCGCCGGCTATCGCTTTTTCACTGATCAAATCCTGATGCTCGACACCCTCAACCCGCGGGTCGCTGCACGGTTGATTGGTGTATTCGAACGCTGGCGTCAGTTTGAACCGGGGCGGCGGATGATGATGAAGGCGGAGTTGGAGAGAATTCTCGGCCAGCCCAAACTGTCCCGCGACGTCTACGAAATCGTCTCCAAAAGTTTGGCCTGACTACGGTTTTCTCGTGCCCTGATCCGCTTATACCAAGGCTCATTAAGCATGACCCTTGTCCCCGCGTTCAAGCGCCACGCAGGCTGCGCTCCCCCTTGGTCATATTGATTGTTTCCAACCAAGATGATCAGCGTCCACCAAATCTCCCAAATTTCAGTGAGTCGTCCTCATCGGGATTTGGTATTACTGCCGACCGTAGCTATCGTCGTATCGGACGATGTCGTCTTCCCCCAAATAGCTTCCCGATTGCACCTCGATGAGGTGGAGCGGGATTTTGCCGGGGTTTTCCAACCGGTGCCTGGTGCCCAGGGGAATGTAAGTCGACTGGTTCTCCTCCAGCAAAATTGTCTTGTCGCCGGACGTGACCTTTGCGGTTCCCGTGACCACGATCCAATGCTCCGCCCGGTGAAAATGCTTTTGCAGCGAAAGCTCGGCGCCGGGTTCGACAACGATCCGTTTGACCTTGAAGCGGCCTCCCTCGTCAATGGTTTCGAAGGATCCCCAGGGGCGGTAGACGATACGGTGGGTAAGGTGCTCTTCGCGGCCCTGCCGGGCTAATTTGTCGACTAGCTCATTGACGTGTTGCGCCTTGTCCTTGCTGGCGACCAGCACGGCGTCCTTGGTTGCGACCACAATCATGTTGCGCAGCCCCACCGCCGAAAGCGACAGGCCGTCGCTGCGCAACAGGCTGTTCCTGACGTCGAGGGTCAGGACATCGCCGTTGATGGCGTTGCCGGCATCATCCTTGGCGCTGATATCCCACAATGCGGTCCACGAACCGACATCGCTCCACCCCATGTCGACGGGTGTTACCACCGCGTCGTCCGTGCGTTCCATGATCGCGTAATCCACCGATTTCGACGGGCTTTTCAAAAACGCTTTCTCGCCGATCCGGTAAAAGCACAAGTCGGTTCTACCGCCGGTCAGCGCCTCGCGGCAGGCGGCGACGATGTCGGGCTCGAATTTCTCCAGCTCGGCGATATATCGCGCGGCGGGAAACAGGAAAATGCCGCTGTTCCAATAATAGTCGCCGGCCGCCAAATAAGCCTCGGCCTTGGTCTTGTCCGGTTTTTCGATGAAAGCGTCGACCATGTAACAGCCGGGGCGCCGTTCCAGCCGACTGCCCTTGCGGATATATCCATATCCGGTTTCGGCGCGGGTCGGCTGTACGCCGAAGGTCACCAGATGGCCGCAGGTGGCCGCGCCTCTGGCTTCAACGAGCGCGCGTCCAAAGGCGGCCTGGTCGGCGATGGCGTGATCAGAGGGCATCAGCAACATCACCGCATCCGGGTCGTTCTCCACCAGCATCAGGGCCGCCAAAGCCGCCGCCGGCGCTGTGTTGCGACCTTCCGGCTCAAGAAGGAGGGTTTGCGGCTTGACGTCGATCTGGCGCAATTGCTCCGCGATGATAAACCGGTGGTCGTCATTGCCGATAATGAACGGCGGCTGGAACCGATCGGGGGCCAGGACCCGGAGCACCGTTTCCTGCAACAAAGTCTTCGATGACGTTAACGGCAGTAATTGTTTGGGATAGAGGGCACGCGACAGTGGCCATAGCCGTGTTCCCCTGCCTCCGGTCAGGATGATGGGGTAAATCTTCCCGTGGGTCATGATGCAATGCCTCCGGTAGCCCGATGCCGGAACCACGGCCCAGCGGGGCCAGCCGCCTCAAAAGCCAGCCGGCGCTCGTCCGGGGCGCATTTTTGACTATATTGCAATAGTCGGAGGTATCAAGCACATTCATAGTGGCAACCGGAGTCGCATTAGTAGTCAAATACAACAAATACGATCACACTATGCGGTTTTTTATGGATTGTTAACTATGAGGCGGCTATTGGTAATGGGGAGATTTGCGCTATTCTCCCCTTATTTGATTTACGAAATCCGCGACTTAGCGGTTAATGTGGCGGCTTGGACCGGGTTGGAGGCCAAGTAGTAATGGATGTCGAGGATCGCGCGCAAATAGCCGATTTGGTTCGGTTGGCGCAAAATAAATCCGACAAGGCGCGCAAGTTGCTGGTCGAGAATATTTCGGATTTGTTCCTGACGCCTGAGAACCGGCTCAACGATCATGAGCGGGCGCTCATGAGCGATATCCTGTGCAAGCTCATTGAAAACATCGAAGTCAGTGTGCGCAAGGCCCTTGCCGAGCGTCTGGCCACGATCGATGACGTGCCGCCGGATTTGATCCGTCTGCTGGCCAACGAAGAGGTGACCATCGCGCGGCCAATACTGGAAAAATCCCTGGCCCTGCAAGACCCCGACCTGATCGAGGTGATCCGCAATCGGACAAATGAACACCGCATGTGCATTGCGTTCAGGCAGGGGGTCAGTTCCAAGGTCAGCGATGCGATCATCGAATATGGCGATGCCGACGTGATTGAGGCGCTGCTGAAGAACCCCGACGCCGAGCTGTCAGAGCAATCGATGGAATATCTGGTCGCTGAATCCCGCCGGGTCGATCGGTTTCAGGAGCCCTTGCTTCTTCACAACGAATTGCCGCCCAGGCTGGCGCATCGGATGTTCTGGTGGGTGTCGGCTGCGCTGCGCCGCCATATCATGGTTCGCTACGTCGCCACCGAACACGAGCTTGATGATGCCATCGTGGACGCGACGAAAAGGGCGCTATCTGATCATGATCCGCAAGACGCCATCGAAATCAGGGCACATCGATTGGTGCATCGGTTGCTTAAAAGCGGCGAGCTAACGATTGCGTTTTTGATCCAGGCCCTCCGGCAGCAGCGAATTCCGGTGTTCATCGCCGGTCTCGCGGAGCTTGCTGAAATAGAATATAAGACAGCTTATTGTATTTTTTCGGATCCGGGTGGCGAATGCCTGGCGGTTCTGTGCAAGGCGACCGGCGTTGAGCGTGGTGATTTCACCACTATTTTTCTGCTGCTCGAACATGCCCGCGGGCGACTGTATCCGATGGATCCAGGCATGCTCAAACGAAATCTGGACCTCTTCGACTCTGTTAAACGAAGCAATGCAAAGGCGGCCTTGCGCTATTGGCAGCGCGACAGCGAATTTCAGATGGCGATAGACGATGTGGGAAAAGCGTAATACCGGCGGCATTGCCGAGGGGCCCCAGGCGGCAACCTCGCGAAGACCCGGCGCAACCCAGTCGGCGGCGGGGCCGCGTCAGGCCGCAAGCCGGCAGGCCCATCCGGCCGACAGTGGCCCGCGCGCGGCGCCGAAACTGCGGCGCGAAGCGGTCTCGGACATCATTGGCCGCTTGATTCTGGATCACGCGGTGCCGCTCTATCTGGCCTCGCCAAGTGGCGAACTGCTTTATTCCAACGACGGTTTCGACGAACTGCGCGGTCATTTCGCTTCCCAGGCGCAACGCAGGGCGGCAGGTTCTCAAATGGCGCCTGCCGAGGTGGTCCGGGCGGTCGGGGACGTTGTCGCTGTGGGCCGTGGCATCAGTTTGCAGGACGAACTGGCGATCGACGGCGTCGTGAGATTTTATCGTTCACGGCATTTTCCGGTGTGCGACGACGACGATAATATTCTGGCGGTCGGCGGCACCTATGTCGAAAGTACCGAACAGGTTCGGGCGCTTGAGCAGGCGCGGGTGACCAAGGCGAAGTTCAACGATTTCGCTCGGGCCACGTCGGACTGGTTTTGGGAGATCGATGACAACGGCGTGATTTTGTCCCTGTCGGAACGGATGACCGATATTCTTGGGCGGCCGGCCCTGACCCTGGTGGGAAAACGCTTCGACGAACTGGGCCAGTTCGTGGCCGGGGACGGCGACGAAGGGTCCGTGCCGGAGGCGATCGCGCAACAGTCGCCGTTTAGAAACCGCTTGTTCAAGGTCGCGAGCAAGGAAGGCACGGAATATCTGTTCGAACTTTCGGGGGTGCCGGTGTTCGATCGCGCTGACGGCTCTTTCGCGGGCTATCGTGGCGCGGGAACCGACGTAACCCAACGGCACAAGGCAGAGAATGAAGCCGCGCTTTCAAGGCTGGATCTGGAAGATGCCCTTGAGCAACTGACCCAAAAGAACCTGCATCTGGACCTGGCGTCGGCGCAAGCCGAGGCCGCGTCGAAATCGAAAAGCGATTTCCTGGCGGCCATGAGCCATGAGTTGCGCACGCCGCTTAATGCCATCATCGGCTTCGGCGAGGCAATGTCGATGCAGGTGTTCGGCGAGCTAAACGCAAAATATACCGGTTACAGCAAGGATATCGTCAATGCGGCGCAGCATCTGCTGGAACTGATTAATGATGTCCTCGACGTGGCGTTCATTGACAGCGGCGAACTACCGCTCAAACTGGAGGCTCTTGATCTCGGCATGATCGTGAAAGAGGCTTTACAGTTGGTCGCGCTGAGGGCCTGTGACAAGGATATCGACACTACGGCGGCTCGACTGGGCGATGACTGGGAGATTTTCGGGGACAGCCTCCGGATCACTCAGATCGTCATCAATCTGTTCGGAAATGCGGTCAAGTTTACTCCCGTGGGCGGCGCCATCGGTGTTGAAGTACGCAGGGTTGAGGGGGACTTCGTCGCCATCACGGTATGGGATACCGGGATCGGCATCCCCAGGGACAAGCACGGGCTGGTGTTCGAGAAATTCCACCAGGTTTCCGACAATGTCTATTCCCGCAAGGAAACCGGCACCGGCCTCGGACTGCATATTTCACGGCGGCTGGCGCGCATGATGGGCGGCGATATCACGGTGGAAAGCGAGCCCGGCAAGGGCAGCCGGTTCACGGTGACCCTGCCGGCCAGGAGCCCGGCCTTGGCGGACGCCGGTTAGATCGGAAAACGCTTCATTCAGCCCGCGCGCCAAAAAAAACGGCGGCGGGAGTGAAAATCCCGCCGCCGCGTTGGCTCATATTTGAACCGGTCTAGAAGTTGGCCCGCGCCGTGAAGCCGAAGGTGCGGGGTTGATTGGTCAGGAAGCCAACCCGGGCCCGGTTGCCGCGTTCGCGGTCAATACCGAGACGGGCGACCTCATCCCAGATGTTGTTGACGAACAACGCCAGTTCCCACTGATCATTCCTCACGCCGAACCGAAGATTGCCGATCTGGTAAGCCGGCAGCTTGGGATCGAAAGTGAAGGTCGTTATCGACGGATTTCCGATCGGGATCAGATTGATCGTGCCAAAGGCCGGATCCGCGTCGCCAGCCTGGGTGAAGCGGGACCCGACGTGCTGGACGGTGCCGGTGATGAAACCCTCCATCTCAGCGAACTGCTGAGTGTAGGTGGCGCTGGCCGCGAGCTGGAACTTCGGCACCGTCGGCAGCCGATTGCCCTTTTCGATAGCCGCCAGCACCGTGACATTACCGGCTGGATCCGTTGACGTTACGGTCGAGCGGAACTCGGAGTCCGTGAGACTGGCCACGACGCTGAATTCGAAGTTGTCGGTCGGGACGACGAACAACTCGGCTTCAACACCAACGCTCCGTGCCTTGGGCACGTTGAATACGATCCTCGACGAGCAGGTTCCCGCCTCCAGGGTCGCCTGCAGATCGTCGATGTCGGCGTAGAAGGCCGCAAT
Organism: Sphingomonadales bacterium; assembly: GCA_046756385.1. Classification (GTDB taxonomy): domain Bacteria; phylum Pseudomonadota; class Alphaproteobacteria; order CAZZKF01; family CAZZKF01; genus JBHHWG01. The sequence goes on from JBHHWG010000036.1 coordinate 19,999, forward strand.
GTTGAAGGTCGCGCGCCCGTTCATAAAGCGGGTCTTGGCGCCAACTTCGTAGTTCCACAGTTCTTCGTCGCCGAAGGTATCGAAACCGCCGAACGTCGCCGCGTCCTCAGCCGAGCAAACCGGCAGGTTCAGGGGGTCGTTAATGCCGCCCAAACGGAAGCCCTTGGCGGCCTGGGCATTGAGCTGAACGCCATCACTGGCTTCGTAGCTGACGATGAACCGGGGCGAAACGCCGTTCGATGAGGTCCTGCCCTCCAAACCAATGGTTTGAGCGGCAAAAATGCCGTCAAAATTCAGCGTGCGCGTCTCGGTAAAATCAAACCAGCGCAGGCCGGCGGTGACACTGAGCTCATCAGTGACATCCAGGGTCGCCTCGCCGAAGATCGCGATCTGCTCGAAGTCGTAAGGAATATTCGAGAAGAACAATTCGTCGACGTCCGCCAACACTCCGGCCGTGAAACCGGCGGGGGTCCCCAGGATTGGGTTTGCCAATGCCTCGAAGCCGGTTACGGGCAAGCTTTGGCCGTATACGCGTTCGATGTCGCTGTAAAAGACGCCGAGTACCCACTGGAACGGGCCGTCATCGTTGGAGGCGACCCGCGCCTCCTGCGTGAAGACTTCAACCGAGGTTGCGTCGAACAAAGGCGCGTCGAGGGTGAAAACACTCTCCGGCAACCCCCCCGGTGTGAAAACGCCCGGCTGGCCGGTGACGCTGCCCGCCAACTGGGTCGAGTCACGGGTCACCAGCACGTCGCGGTCGGTGTAGGACGTGACCGAAGTGAAGACCACCGGCCCGGCATCCCATTCGATCGTCGCATCGAGCAGCAGGAACTCATCGTCGAAGCCTTCCTGCAACTGCGTGAACTGCTGCCGCTCTCCAAGGGTGACCGGGGGCCGGGTCGTGGTGAATGGATTGGCCAGAATGTTGAAAATATCGAAGCGGTTGAAGCCGTCGATCTCGATGTCCTGGTAAATGACGCGGGGCGTGATTGTCAGGCTTTCGGTTGGCTGAAACGTGAAAGTCACGCGGCCACCGAATCGACTCCCGTCATTGACATCGTTGTTGATGCCGCCGCCCGGTTGAACGGCGTCAATGAAGCCGGCGAAGCTTTTATAATAGGCTACCGCGCGCACGCCTGCCTTGCCCTCGGCCAGCGGAATATTGACGACGCCCTTGATGTCCGCCCCGAAGTCGCCACCGTCAATCAGGCTGCCGGTCGCTTCGGCGACCATTTCGGTTTCTTCAAGATTCGGCTTGTTGCTGATGTAGCGCACCGTGCCCGACAGCGAGCCGGAGCCGAACAGCGTGCCTTGCGGGCCGCGCAGCACTTCGACGCGGTTCATGTCGAACAGGTCCAGGTCCGGCGTAAACAGCGACAGCGAGATCACCGATTCGTCGAGATAGACGCCGACCTGTTCCTTGACGCCCGGTTGGTCGCGCACGATCTGACCGGCGGAAATGCCGCGCATGCTGACCTGGCTTTGGCCCGGGCCCAGGTTCTGGATCGTGAAACCCGCCACATTATTGGCGAGGTCCTCCAGCGTGGTGGCGCCCTTGTTGCGCAGCATCTCTTCGGTCTGCGCATTGATCGAGAATGGCACGTCCTGAAGGGTCTCGGACCGCTTCCGGGCGGTAACGACAATTTCCTCTATCTCAAAAAGGCCATCCGCGTCCTGCGCCTGAACGCTTTGTGGCGCCAGGGCGGCAAGACCGGCCGCTAACAACGCAACTCGTGACGCTGAATTAAGATGGAACTGGTGAAGCATCCCCATTACTTTCCTCCCTTTTTAGTTGGTCTAGACTTTGCCGATCGGGTTTTTCAAGAAGCGATTTCCCGGTCGTTTTTCCATTTCGTTACGTACTTTAGTCAAACTGCCTGCAATCTATCGGGTGGGGCTGCAACTGTCACGCTAAATGTAGGAAAGCGTGAGCCCTAAACCACATGATTAGCTTGACGAGTGGCTGATTGGACACAGTATATTCCGCCCTCGATCGCGCAGGCCGATCGCCAATCGAAAACCGCTAAAGGGTTGAACCGCGCGGTATGCGTGGCAGTATGGCTCCAAAGCTGAGGCGGGTATTAGAGTGCTGATCATGGGTTCACAGATAGTAACGAAGCACGGCCTGGCGGCGATCGTCTTTGGGGCCCTCTTGTCGGGTTGCGGCGGCGGTGGGGCCATTAATGCGCCCCGGCCCTCGATTCCGGCGGCGGCGCCACCCCCGCCACCACCGGCGCCGACTCCGACACCGCCACCGCCTGCCGCCGCCGATGAATTTCGCACCGGTGAGTTCAATTTGTCCTGGGGGCTTGAGGCCATCAACGCTGCCGAGGCTTATGCGCAGGGCTTTACCGGCGACGGCGTTATCATCGGCCTGCTCGACTTCAATTTCGATTTCGCATCCTCAGAGTTGGACTTTCATCCCGCCAGCCGGGGGCCGGATCCGGCGACGGTCGCGCTTTACGAGGCTCAGATTGGCGAATCCGCCACGACCGACGAGCATGGCCAGGCGGTGGCCGTGGTGGCGGCCGGCCTCAAAAACCAGCAGGGCGCCCATGGCGTGGCGTTCGACGCGCAAGTTCTGGCGGTGGATTTCTTTTCGGCGGTCAATGAGACGCTGGTCAGCCAGGACGGAATCCTGTTCCATGTCTCGAATCCCTGGACCTATCTGACTGATAATGGCGCCCGTGTCGTCAATAAATCGCTTGGATTTGACGAAGGCGACGTCATCGAGAACCCACCCCCGGTCAGTGAGAAATATGTGCTGGACGTCGATGCGCATGTGGTGGCCGAGGGGGCGCTTCTGGTGTCATCGGCGGGCAACAACAGCGACCCGGAACCATCGCTTTCAAATCTGAATACCATTGATATTCTGAGGGACAATGGCCTGCTGGATAGCGGACCCGGCGCCTTCATGATCGTCGGCGCGGTTGATGAAAACAATCAGATCGCCACGTTCTCCGATCAAGCGGGCGGGGCCAGGGATTATTTCCTGGTGGCGCCGGGCGTCGACGTCACCTTTCCCTGGAACGGGGAACTGGCCGTGGGCAGCGGCACCTCTTTTTCCGCGCCTCATGTCACCGGGGCGGCCGCCATCCTGTTTCAGCGCTGGCCGACCCTGACGGCCCGGGACGTGGCTAATATTCTGTTTGATTCAGCAACCGACTTGGGTGCTGCGGGGGTGGATGATGTTTTCGGCCACGGCCTGCTTAATCTGGAGGCGGCATTGCAGCCGTTGGGCGTGTCCCGACTCGCCGTGCAGGGAGACAGTGTCGAACCCGTGGTCACGGACAGCGCGGTCGCGCTTGGTGGCGCCTTTGGCGACGCGGCGGCCTTTCGCTCCGGCCTGTCGCAAGTGATGATGCTGGACGGCTTCACCCGGGATTTTGCGATCGATCTGTCCGGCTTTGTGTCCTCCCGCCCGGCGCGCGCTTCGCTGCTGGATTTGGCCGGCCAGAAACGGCGATGGCGCTCGGCGGCGCTTCACCTTGCAGGCACCGGCTCGATGGACGTGGCCATTGGCGAGGACCCGTGGCAAAGCGCCGCCATGCCGTTCATGGGCCAGGCCGCCCTGGATATCGGGCCGGAGCGCGAGCTGGTACTGGCATTTTCGGGAACCTTTTCCGGCCAGCGCTGGGCCGCGGGGACCGGGCGCCGCCTGACCGATGCGCTGGGCACGCGCTCTCGGGTCATGGGCGAGGCGGGGTTACAGTCAATGACTCGGGCGTTCGCGCCCGCCATCGACACCGGGGCCGGCAACTATGCTTTTGCCGATATGACCCTTGGCCCGACGATGAATCTGAAACTCGGTGCTTCCGTGGCCCGCGGTCCCGGTTTGGAAGATCACCCGGTGGAAGCGCTTCGCGAGCGAAATGCCTTATTTGCGACCGCCGTGCGGCTTGTGCGTTACGGGCATTCGTCGCACGCCGCCGTGGAAATCGGGACCATGGTCGAAAACGATGCGGTTTTGGGCAGCCGGGCCGCTGGCGGCCTCGGGCTCACCGACCGGTCGCGGACGGTATGGGCAACGGTCGAGGGGGAAAAACAGGTGGGCCGGCAGTTTGGCCTGAAAGCATCCTTCACGGCCTCGCTTACCGATCCCGGCCAAATCGACAACAGCCTGCTGCAGTCCCTCGGCGCCATTGCCAGCACCAGTTTCTCATTGGGCTTTACCGGCGAGGGCCTGTTGCGCCACGGCGATGTGGCGTCAATTACCATTCACCAACCGCTTCATGTAGAGCGCGCGCCATTGACGCTGGTCGCCGGGGTCGGGCGCGACCGCGAAACCGGGGCGGTGATTTTTGGCGAAACGGCGCTGTCGCTCGCGCCTTCGGGGCGCGAGATCGCGCTGGAGGGCGCCTATCGCACCGCGCTTGGGGACTGGACGGCGGAGGCGAACCTGGCTTTTCGCGTTGACGCCGATCACGTGGCCGGGCGGCAGGATGTCGCCGCCATGTTTTGGCTGGCCCGTCCATTCTAATGCGGGCATTATTGCCGGACATTTCGTGCCGGGGGCGGATGTCATGATTTTCCAGTTTCGCGACGCGTTCTCTTTTTTGAGAAAAAGGAAACAACGGGATAGTTCCCTCAAGGCGCGGTTGATGCGCCTGGGGTATGCCTTGGCGGCGGTGCTGGCGGCGCACATATTCCTGATGGTGTGGCTTGAGAAACTGCCGGTTCTCGATGCGGCGTGGCTGACCATTACCACCGCGACCACCGTGGGCTACGGCGATATTTCCGCCCAAACGGTGGGCGGGCGCGTGGCGACCGTGCTGCTTTTGTATATCGCCGGCATTGCGATCCTGGCGCAAACCGCCGCCATGTATTTCGAATATCGTCAGGACACCAGGCTGCGGATGTTAACAGGGGATTGGAGCTGGCAAATGAACGACCACATCGTGTTTCTTAACAGCCCAAACGCCAAAGGCTCCGATTATTTCCTGAAGGCGATGACGGCGCTAAGGGAAAGCGCGACCGGCCCGGCCGGCCAACCGGTCATCATCGTTTCGGATAACCTGCCGGACCGAATACCGGACCGGCTGCGCAAACTGGATGTCGTGTTCGTGAACGGCGGGCCAACTGATCCACAATCGCTGGCAGCAGCCAGTATTTCAAAGGCAAGCACGATTGTCATCCTGGCGGCGCAATCTGAGGACCGCGATGCGGACAGCGTGACTTTCGACCTGGTTCACCGTTTGCGGGAGAACGGTTGCACGGCCAGGATCATTGCCGAAGTCGTGGCCGACGACAATCGGAAAAGAATGCTGGGGGCGGGGGCGGACAATGTTTTACGGCCAATTCGAATTTACCCGGAGCTTCTGGTCCGGGCGATCATCTCGCCAGGGGCCGAGCGAATCGCCGAGGATCTGTTCGATAGCAAGGGCGAGGAATGCATCCGTTACGACGTGCGGGCGAAAGCTTCGTGGGGCGCGATTGTCAAGCTGATGGTTGATAATGACGTCGGCACGCCACTAGGATATTTGACGACGGACAACGCGGTGATATCCAACGCCCGGCCCACCGACAAGGTGACGGCGGAGGCGCTGTTTCTGATCGTACGGCAAGGCAATCTGAAGTCCACCGACGATGTGCGGGCGCTGGTCGATCGCGCCTTTTGACGGGACCGGTTGATGAAAGCGGGAATGGATTTGAAAACGGCAGGGAACGCGAAACGGCAAACGCCCGCCGGCGTGCCGCCCGGCACCCATTTGCTGATCGATTTGTGGGGCGCGAGGCGCCTCCAGGATCGAAAGCTGATCGAGAGCGCGCTGATCGGGGCCGCGACCGCCTGCGGGGCCACGGTCCTGAACATCGATCTTCATGAGTTCGGCGAGGCCGCCGGCATCACCGGCGTGGCGATTTTGGCGGAATCCCATATCAGCATTCACACATGGCCGGAATTTTCGTTCGCGGCGGTCGACGTGTTCATGTGCGGAAATCTCGATCCGCACAAGGCGTTGGAGCCCCTGAAACAAGCATTCACACCAAGCGAGGTTAACATTGCGTCCCATGACCGAGGCATCCGCGCGAAACCCGCTGCTTAAGCCGTCGCTCACATTTGTCCTGCTGGTCGTTGGGGCGATGCTGTTGTCGGTGATTCCGATCGTCAGTCTGCCGTTTTCCTGGACCGCTACATTTTTCCACGAAATCAGCCACGGTCTGATGGCGATCGCCACCGGCGGATCGATCGTGAAAATTAATCTCTACCCTAACGGCGCGGGATTATGCACGTCGATCGGCGGCAGCCCTTTTCTAATTGCGTTCGCCGGTTATTTCGGCGCTGTTTTATGGGGCGTCCTGATCTATAAATCCGT
>JBHHWG010000037.1:0-26156 GCA_046756385.1 Sphingomonadales bacterium
CGAGGCGCTCAAATCCAAACTCGGCATCACCGGGGACGACAAGCCCGACAAGGCCGACAAGGCCGACAAGGCCGACAAGTAGCGCGGCGAAGGGGAGATTAACATGGGCGAAGAGATCGTTATTCCACTGTTTGTCGCACCGATCCTGGCGTTTCTTGTGATCGTGGCGCCAATCTGGATTGTTGCCCATTACGTCACCCGCTGGCGCGCGTCAAAGGCTTTGTCGACCGAAGACGAGCGGCTGCTGGCCGAACTGTGGCGCATTGCTGAGCAAATGGACAGCCGGGTCGAGTCAATCGAGCGGATCCTCGATGCCGACACCGCCGACTGGAGAAAGCGATCATGAACGCAAGATACGCCGGGGATTCCAGCCCGGTCCGCCTTTATCGGGACAAGTCCCGCGGCTGTTGCCTGGGTGTCTGTGCCGGGCTGTCCGACTATTTCGGTCTCTCAGTGACCGCGGTCCGGGTGGCCACGGTGGTCGCGGCCTGCCTGTTCACCCTGCCGGTGGTGATCGGGTATTCAATCCTGGGCTGCGTCCTGAAGGACCGGCCGCGCGACCTTTACGACGAGCCGCGCGCGGAAGTGTTCTGGCGCGAGGTGCGCACCAATCCGGCGGAAACATCGCGCGATTTGCGCCAAAGGTTCCGCGAACTGGAACGCCGCCTGCGCGCCGCCGAGGCCCACGTTACCTCCGCCCAGTACCGACTCAAACGTGAAATCGACAAGCTTTAGTCGGCAGGCGGTTGTGAAGGGGGGGGAATGTGGCGGTGGCCTATTCGGCAGGTTCCGGCGAGCAACGCGGCTTGGTCTTGTCGCCGGACAGCATGGGGTTGTTTGAACGCGAGAACAGCGCGATGGCTGACTTGCCGTCTGAGGAGTGTTTCAGGGCGAGCAAATTCTTGTAGCCTGCGTACTGCATGCGTGAATATTGGGACCAACCCGGGTAATCCTCGCGGCCGGTTTGGCGGACACGTCCAGTCATGCTGAACGCGTACCGATAATCGCTACGCACCATCTCCTCCTCGCACCGCCGCTGCTCTGCCGTTTCCAGGCTGGAGGCGGGGCGAATTTCAAATTCTATCGCGGCCACTTCAGGCGGGAACAGCGGCCCCCCGCTGCACCCCGATATGGTTGCGACGATAAATATGGCTAGTGCTGCATATTTCATATCCAACATTCCCAATATAGCAGCCTTGACCAATTTTCACTATAAAGGAAGCTGATTACGAGAATGTTAAAGCATGGTAATGTGTTCGTTCTGCACTTGATGACTGCCCAGGCGCGCGGCGCGATTGGTGAAATAATCTTGCTCATTACCGGTGAATTCAGTCGGCGATAGGCTTTTTTTCTTATTAGCAACCGATCGATCGTCGGTGGTCGCGAGTTTCCAACTTGAATGCGTTTCAACGTAAGTTCGACTGCGTCCCGGCGAACCATTTGTTAACAACTTTTTGGCTAGAATAGTTCCAGTGGCGACTCATGTTGCTTGACGAGGTAAACTTTCATGACGAATAGCCATTTGAAATCGCCTTGCGGCGGCAGGTGAGTGGCGACTTCTGGAGATGAGGCATGCGGGATGACCTCAGCGATGCTGACGTCCTGGAGCTGTTAAGCAACCCGGTGGCGGAAATCAGGGCGAAGCTGGCGACCAAGGTCGCCAATCAAATAACGAACGACGTCCTGACCCCGAACGAAAAGGAAATCGCCAACGACATTCTGCGGAAGATGTCGCTCGACGTTTCCGTTGTTGTCCGCCAATCCATTGCGGAAAATCTCCGGCATGCCACTGAATTGCCCAGCGATGTCGCAATGGCCCTGGCGCGAGATGTTGAGGCGGTTGCGCTGCCGATGCTCGAATCGTCGCCAGCGTTCACCGACGCCGATCTTGTGGAACTGGTCAAAATCGGTACGTCGGCCAAGCAAATTGCGATCGCTAAGCGAGAGACGGTTTCGGATACCGTGGCCTATGCGCTGATCGAAATGGAAAACTCAGATGCCGTTGTTGCGGTGCTGGCCAATGCAGGGGCTGAAATAGGTGAGCGTTCGCTGGATCTGGCGCTGGATCTTTATGGCGACAATGACGAAGTCAAGGAGGCGATGACACACCGGGACCGGCTGCCGGTCCGGATCGCCGAGCGGTTGGTCACATTGGTGTCCGAGCAACTTCGTCAGTATTTGATGGTGCATCACGAATTGTCGGCCGAGCTAGTGGCGAATGTGGTTTTCGAGGGCCGCGAGCAGGCCACCATGGGCTTCATTGGCGCCGGTTCTGATCCCGACGAAACCGCAAAGCTTGTGTCTCAACTCTACAGCCATGGCCGTTTGACGCCGTCGCTCGTGCTTCGCGCGCTATGCCTGGGCGATATGGACTTTTGCGAACACGCCTTTGCCCATCTCGCCGTGGTTCCGATTGAACATGCCCGGAAACTGATCCACGACCCCGGACCGCTGGGCTTTGAGGCGATTTTCGAGCGGGCGGGAATGCCACCGGGGTTGTTTCCCATATTCGAACTTGCGATAGACGTATTCGGTGAATTGGCGCTCGATTTCCAATCCGACAGTCGGGATCGCTTTTGTGCGCGCATGTTCGAACATGTCAAAAACGGTGGCCACAACTTCAATGATGCCGACCGGGAATATCTGTTGAAAACGCTGTCGAGGATCACTGCCGCCGCATAGCTCGCCAGCCGGCGATGCCGACGATGCCCCGACAGTGGGTGTGAGAGCGCTAAAAGTCAGTGGGGTAGACCGAAGTTGACTTGTGCATCATACAGTCAGTCGGGCAGATCTGCCCGAGGCATAAGTTTCTGGGATTGTACTCTCAATCTCTTGACCTGGGACGCCGGCTTCTTGAAGTTGACCGGACTGCTGGCCGAGGAGGCCAAAGCGGGCGAGCATTTGAGTGCAATATTGAGGCGAAGCGCGCCGTCTGGAACAGACCGCGAACGCATTGAAGCCCTCGTCGAACAACTCGCCACGTTAAGTACGGATAACGCACCCGCCGAACTGGTCGTTACTTGTCACAGCGGCGTGAAGCTGCTCTCCCGTTGGACACGATTGATAGCCGGGGGCTACTGCGCCGACCACATCGCGTACGGCGACGACAGGTTCCGAACATTGGTTGATGGATCCCTTCAGGGCGTTTTCGTTCACGTCGCGGGTCGGATTGTTTACGCAAATGAAGCAATCGCGAAATTACACGGCTTTCGAGTGGATGAACTGATCGGCACCAGTGTCACCGATCTGGTCATGCCCGATGAATTGCCGCGATTGATGGTAGTCCAGGCAAAAGCGCGGGTTGCGGACTTTGAGTTCAGGGCCCGGCGGCGAGACGGGTCCGGGATATGGGTGAACGCCTCGGCGCGGAATATCGTCTGGGACGGTATGCGCGCGCGGCAGATTACCGTCGCTGACATCAGCGAACGGAAACGTGCCGAACGGGCGCTGCGGGAGAGCGAAAGGCGATACCGCTCAATCATTGACACGGCCAACGAGGGCTTCTGTCAAATCGATGAAAATGGAAGGATCGTCGAGGTCAACGATGCGCTGGCCCGCATGTTGGGCTACAGCAGGGATCAATTGCTTGGAAAGACGCCCTTCGATCTGTGTGACGCGGAAAACGAATCGCTTTTGCGCGAGCGTTGGCGTCTGGCGAAAGGCGACGGGCATCAGCGCAACTACTACATGATCCTGAAATCCAATATCGGCAGGGACGTTCATGTCAGCGTCAGCCAGACGAATTCGGCCGGGCATGACGGGGGGCCGGGTGGCACGTTTGCGTTCATAACGGACTTGACCGAACACAAGGATCGCGAACAACAGCTTCGCCAGGCCCAAAAAATGCAGGCCGTCGGGCAGCTCACCGGGGGCATTGCCCATGATTTCAATAATTTACTGGCGATCATTTCCGGCCACACTGAACTTCTCGCCGAAATTTCCGATCATGATGGGGCCGCCCGGCGATCGATAGCCGCGGTGCGGCGAGCAGCGCAGCGCGGGGCGGAGCTCACTCATCGCCTCCTGGCATTTTCGCGGCAGCAGCCGCTTCTGACAAAGTTGACGGATGCAAACGTCTTGATCCGGGGGATGCTTGATTTGCTGGCGGGGTCTCTGGGCCAGGCGATCGAAATCGAGACGGCGCTCGCAAGCGACTTATGGAAGGTGGTGGTCGATCCTGGTCAGTTGGAGAATGTTTTTCTCAATTTGACAATCAACGCGCGTGATGCCATGCCTGACGGCGGAAAGCTCACGATCGAAACCCGCAATCTCGAGGTTGACCGGAAAATGGCGGTTCATTTGGATCTCGAACCGGGCAGCTACGTTTCCTTCTCAATGACCGACACCGGCGTCGGCATTAGCGCCGAAGTGCTGGAGCACGTTTTTGAGCCGTTCTTTACGACCAAGGAAGTTGGCCAAGGCAGCGGGCTGGGGCTGTCGATGGTTTATGGCTTTGCCAGGCAATCCAATGGCCATGTCAAGATATCGAGCGAAGTGGGGATCGGAACGAACATCAAGCTATTCCTGCCGAAGTCCGCCGAAAAAGTTTGCATGCCGGAAACGGTCAATGTTGCTGAACAGAGGGCGCCTGGACATGGTGAACTGATTCTGGTGGTCGAGGATCACCCCGACGTTCGCGAGTTGACGGTTCGACTCCTCGAAAGTCTGGGTTATCTGACGGCGGAAGCCGACAGCGGTGAGGCTGCAATCGACGTGCTGCGAGCAAAGCCGGATGTCGCTCTCGTGTTCACGGACGTGGTTCTTCCGGGCGGAATGAACGGCGTCAAATTGGCCCGGGAAGTTGGGACCCACTTCGATGGCGTTAAGGTCTTGCTAACCACAGGCCATATGCAGGACACGCTCACATCCGAAACGACGACTGAAATTGGCGCGCCAATTATCGAAAAGCCCTTCCGCAAGGCCGAGCTGGCCCGCAAGGTTCGAACCACTCTAAGCCGCGACCATTAGAGCCACTTAACGCTTCTCTGTTTAACGATCCTGAGGGAAATTTACTCGTCTTTGTCGACAGGTGTAACGGGCGCGAAGTTGCGCATGCGGCTGCGGATTTCCTCGGTAATCGCCCTTGCTTCGGCTGGGTTGCGCACGACGTGCGGCGTCAGCAGGACAATCAACTCGGTGCCGCGTGTCTGGTTGTCAATTTGCCCGAACAGTCCTCCCAGTAATGGAAGGCGCGACAGCACCGGAAGGCCGTTGGAGGTTTCAGTCGTGTTCTCCTGTATCAGTCCACCGAGGAGCACCGTCTCGCCGCTTTGGATTGCAATCGAGCTCTTGATCTTGCGTTGCGAGATGGTCGGCGTGAGCAGGCCGGTCGTCAGCGTTTGCGAGACGTTGCTGACTTCGGTTTCAATGTCGAGCGTGACCATCCCGCCGGCGTTGACACGCGGTGTCACCTCCAGGATCACGCCGGTCTGGCGGAACTGAATACTGTTGATGATATTGGCGGTATCCAGCGTGCTTTGCTGCTGCTGAGTAATGACCGGCACTTCGTCGCCGACTTGCAGGCGCGCTGTCTGGTTATCAAGCACCATCAGGCGCGGCGACGACTTGATGTTGACCCTGGTAACACCCTGGAGCGCGTCCAATATCGCCCCGCCCTTTACCTTCAGGAATGAATAGGAGAAGCCCGGGAATGTGGAGCTGATGTCCTGGGTCGGCCCGGTTGTCAGGGTCGCCTGGCTATTGCCGCTGTTCAGGAAGTGTTGGACGCCGTAACGCAACTGGTCGGTCAATGTGACATCGGCGATGGTGGCGTCGACCAGAACCTGCAAAGGCACGATGTCGAGCTTGCGAAGCGCTGCCTGGACCATCCGGTTGTTCCCGGGGGTCGCCAGAATCAACAGGGCGTTATTGACCTCATCGGCAATTATCCGAATATCGGCGCCCTCGGCAAAAGCCAGCCCGCCATTGGCGTCGGCGCCTGAAGAGGGTTTGCTTGTTCCCGCCATTGACGGCACGGTCGCGCCGGTCCTGATCTGCGGAACCGCCTTGGCTGGCGGTCCCCCCCCGCCGGCCCGCGTGGTCTGGATCGTGGTCGGTTCCAGGCCCGGGGCGACGATCGAACGGCTTTCCGCCCGCGGCTGTTCCTGTCCCGAAAATATCTGATTGAGGATGGTTGCAAGTTCGCTCGCCTTGCCATTCTGGACATAATAGACGAAAAGGCTCAATCCCGATTCAGCCCCTTGGTCCAGTCGTTCGATCCAGGTCTGCGCCTGTTCCAGATATTCGGAGCGCTGGGTAACAACCAGCAACGCATTCAAGCGCTCGATAGGAACCAGTTGCATCAGCCCGGCGAGCGGCCCCTGGGCGGGGTCGCCGAAAATGACATCGAGCTCCTGGGCTACGGTTTGCGCGCTTACATTGACCAGTGGAAACAAACCGGCCGACATGCCCTTCAACCAATCGACATCAAAAATCTCAACGGTGTCGCGAAGCGATTGCAACTCGCCGCTGGTGCCCGCCAGAATGATCACATTGCGGTCGATATCGACCCGCAACACACCCTCGGGCGGCACCAGGGGCTCAAGGATATTGCTCATCTGCACCGCCGAAATATATTGCAACGGCACAATCAATACGCCATAGCCGGGGCGAATCGGATCAACAGCGTTGCCGAGCATCGGGCGAACCTGGCTCCGCACCGCCTCGTCGGCGGGAACGATCCGATAAAGGCCCTCTTGTTCCACCAGAGCCGCGCCATTTTGCCGCAAAATCATTTCCAGCGTCGGCATCACGGCGTCGCGGGAAATCGGCTTCGTGGTGCGCAGGCTAACGGTGCCCTCGACCCGGGCATCGAACAGATAGTTCAAATCCAGGATGCGGCCCAAAATGTCGCGGACGACGTCACGAAGCGGCACGTTTTCAAAATTGAGAACGATTTCGCCTTTTTCTCCGACCTCGGCGGCTCGTCTGGTGTCGCTCGGCGGTTTGACGTACTGATTGGTGCCGGGAAACAACCGCGGCTCCGTCAGGGCGTCGGTCTGGTCGGCGTTTTCCCCTTCGCTATCGATGCCGCCGTTGGCTCGAAAATTGTCTGCATCCGTCACGGATACAGGTATCGGCTCGAACAGAGTTTCCTTGCTGCCCGGTCGATTGAGCAAGTCGCATGACGCCAGCGCCAGTCCGACGCAAGCCATTATCAGAAGGCGGTTAATTTTTGCACTCTTGTCCCGATTTACCGGAAACTCTACTAACTGGCGTGCCACCTGTTTCCCCCGATTCGAACCGACGGCGCCGTGCTTCTGGAAAGCTGCTGAATCCTTAAACACCCGCATGGAGGGCGTTTGTCTGGACTGGTGCAACGTGACTTCAACCGTGCGGCGCGATACCCTTATATTTCTAAATCACTCATACGGTAACATACAGTGAGACGCAAGTGCCGTGAATATATGAAGTTTTTTGACTTTTCACACAGTCCGGCGGAAGGGCGGTCCCGTCGGGCCTCTTGTTCATGCCGCGCCTGATCCGAAAACTGCCGCCGGAGGCGAAACTCGCCTACCTGCTGGGCGTCGTCGTGGTGCTGTTCGCGCTGGCTGACCCGGTGGTCATTCTTGCGCTGCTGGCCATTCAAACCGGGATTTGGCTTGGTTCCGGGATCGGATTCGGCCCGCTCAAGCGAATATTCAAGAGACTGGCTTTGCTGTTTTCGGTGATTGCGCTCGCTTATGCGTTTGTTGCGACCGGCCAGGGCGACACCGATCAGTGGCTTGCGGTTACTTTGGGCCCGGCGTCGTTTGCGATCAATCTTTCCGGGCTCCATCTGGCTGGCCTAATGTGCCTGCGGGTGCTGGTGCTGGTCATGGCCAGCGCCTGGGTACAGCAAAGTGGCCGGCCGGGAGATTTCATGGAGGCACTGACGTCTTTTAGGGTGCCGCGTTTCCTCGCGGCGTCAATCGACGGCACGTTGCGGCTGGCAGCCGGAGGCCGGGGTGGAGGAACAGGTCGGGGATGGGGGGGGAAAGTCACCACCGGGCTGTCGTTTGAGCAGATCCGACGTGGAAAACTATCGGTCGTTCAAGAACTTGTAGAGCGAAATCTCACCCGGGCGCAAGATTTTGTCGCCGAGAACAATCCGGCCCTGGAACGAGAACTGGCCCGTGACGTCGCCATAATCATGGGCGTCGCGGCGGCGATCATGAGCCTGAAAATGTTACAGGTCATGCCCGGTCTGCCGATTGCCCCGGGGCACAAAAACGTCCTGATCATTCCATTCTTCCTGCTGGCGGCGAGCCTGACGCGAATGCGCCTCGGGGGCTTGTGGGCGGGGGTCACGACCGGTGCGGTATCGGTGATGCTCGGCTTCGGTAAATATGGCGTTCTTGAGATCGCCCATTTTGCGGCGCCGGGTCTGCTGGCCGATCTGCTGCTGCCGGTGGTCGGTCGGCGGCAGTCACGATGGTTGACGCTTGTCGGGTTCGCCCTTGTCGGAGCGATCATGGGCGCCGGCCGCTTCGCCGCCAATTTCCTGGTGATCGTACTGGCGGGCGCGCCAGGTTTGGCCTTCGTGCTCTATCTGCCGATGCTGCTGTCCCAGATCGCCTTTGGGACCGTCAGCGCCTTTGTTACCTTGGTGCTGCTAAACAGGCCAGCCGCCGACTATTCCGGTCGTCCATGACAGGCACGAAGGGGCGTTCGCGAATCCGGCTTTGTCCCTCCTTTTTTTGCCCTGCGCCCAAGCTGATGTTAGGTTGGCCTGTCACAGGCAAAAGAGTGCGCTATGAGTTCATTGGTTAAAGGCGACGGCCGGACCCACCTGAAGGGTGGGCTGATGCGGGAATCCCTGGTGAGCCAGGTCTTGAACCGGGAAACCGAGGCGGGTGATATCCGGGGCATGGTGCCCGATGTCAATTTTCTTGCCATCGGCGGCCAGAGCATCATGGACCGTGGCGCTCAAGCCGTGCTGCCGCTGGTCGATATGATCGCCAAGCTGCGTGACGCGGGCCATAAGCTGGTGGTCGGCGCCGGTGGCGGGGCGCGTGTGCGTCACACTCTGGCGATCGGCCTCGATCTCGGGCTGCCGATCGGCGGTCTGGCCAAAATCGTCGGCGCGGTCGAGGAGCAGAACCGCGACATATTGCAAATCCTGCTCGCGCCCCATGGCGGCATCACCTTCGTCAAGGACCATTTTCAGGACCTGCCGATGTTTTTGAACGGCGGGCTGATTCCGGTCTGTATTGGCCAGCCGCCCTATCACTATTGGGAACCGCCGCCACGAGAAGGCTGCCTGCCCGAAAACGGCCCCGATGTCGGCCTGTTCCTGATGGCGGAATTGATGGGCGCGAAACGGTTGGTGTTGGTGAAGGATGTTGACGGTCTCTACACCGCGGACCCGGAAAAGGACAGCAAGGCGGAGTTGATTCCGGATATCACCGCCCGGGATCTGATCGAGCGCGATCTGCCCGACCTGCCGGTGGAGCGGGAGCTGTTGCGCTGCCTCGAAAATGCGCGGCTGCTTACTGAAGTGCATCTGATAAACGGGTTAAAGCCCGACATGCTGGAGCGGTTGTTTAATGGCGAGCCTGTCGGCGCCCGGATCCGGCAAAGCGGCGAACGGGGCGAGGGATGACAGCGAACGACAAAAACCGCATCTGGACCGAAGGGCTCGATAATGTGTTCGCCGGTCAGACCACCGCCAATATTGAGCTGCAGAACGCCCTTGTCAGCACTGAGACCGTTCGGGTGCTGCCGGACGTCTGGATCCTCAAAATCGGCGGTCAAAGCATCATGGATCGCGGGCGCGCGGCCGTGTATCCGATCCTTGAGGAACTGGCCGAGGCGAGCGCGCGGGGCATTCAGTTCCTGCTCGGCGCCGGCGGCGGCACTCGCGCGCGCCACGCCTATGCATTGGGGCTCGATCTCGGCATGCCGACGGGGGCGCTGGCCAAGCTGGGGGCGTCGATCCCGGTGCAGAACGCGCGCATGTTGCAGATGCTGATGGCGAAGCACGGCGGCATCATGGTCTATCACGAAGAATTCGAGAAACTGCCGCTCTATCTGGCCACCGGCTGCATCCCGATCATGTCGGGCATGCCGCCGTTCGAATTCTGGGAAAAAGCGCCCCCGCTGGGCCGGCTGCCCCAAAACCGCACCGATGCGGGGCTTTATCTGCTGGCCGAGTTCCTGGGCGCCAAAGGCATGATTTATATAAAAGACGAGGACGGACTTCACACCGCCGACCCCAAAAAAGACCCCGGCGCAACCCTGCTTCCGGAGGCTACAGCCGAGGAACTTCTAAACAGCGGCCAGGATGATCTGATCGTCGAGCGCGTGGTGCTCGAATATATGACCCGCGCCAAACACGTCCGCGAAATCCGGGTCATTAACGGGCTGAAAAAGGGCGAAGTGTTGGCCGCGCTAAACGGCGAGCCGGTGGGCAGCGTGATAAGGACCGCCTGAACTGTCAGTGGGATTTGCTCAACTGGCCAGCGCTTGCCGATGGTTTTGACCGATCACTTCGGCGTGGCGGATGACCGCGAACAGGCGCTGGCCCGCCGTCAGTTCGAGGTCGGTCGCCAGCCGGCGGTTGACGGTGCTTAAGAGTGAGCTGGTCCCGATCCTGATCGGGACGGCAAACAGCGGTTCGTTGGTTTCGGGAATCGATTGCACGGTGGCCTCGATGATGGTGCCGAATCCGACATTGGCGGGGCGTCTGGTCGACAGCTCGATCTGGCTGGCGGCGATCCGCAGCGACACCTGATCGCCCCGGGCCAGTGGCGGACCGGCGACCGATACGGGTACGCCCCCGGGCAGGGTCAGGGCCACGGCGCCGAATGCCGCGTCGTAATTGTCGACATGCGCCTGAACCGTCACCGCCATTGCGCGCGCCTGTTCCATGACATTGAGTTTCGAAAGCGTCTGGGCAATCGGCCCGCATTCGATCACCTGGCCGTTGTCCATGGTCGCCAGAGTGTCGGCGAGCCGGGTGATTTCATTGAGGTCATGGCTGACATAGATGATCGGGATATCGAGTTCGCGGTGCAATCGGTCGAGAAAGGGAAAAATCTCCTTCTTGCGGGCAGAGTCGAGCGCGCCCATGGGTTCGTCCAGCAGTAGCAATGCCGGGCTGGTCAGCAGCGCGCGGCCGATGGCGACCCGCTGTCTTTCCCCGCCCGACAGCAAATGCGGCCGCCTGTCGAGCAGACCACCGATGCCAAGCATCTGGATCACTTCGTCGATGGAAATTCGCCGCCGCTCCGCCGGGGTTCGCTTAAAGCCATAGCGAAGGTTTTGCTCGACCGTCAAATGGGCGAACATGCGGGTGTCCTGAAACACGACGCCCAATGCCCTCTGCTCGGGCGCCAGGAAGGTAGCGTCCGACTGCCAGGGCTGGCCGTTGACCGTAAGCCGACCCTTGACCGACGGCTCAAGCCCCGCAAGACAGCGCAGCAGCGTGGTCTTGCCCGAGCCCGAGGGGCCGAAAAGAGCGCTCACCCCGGTGGCGGGAAGGGTGAGCCTGGCGTCGAGGACGAAATCGCCAAGCGCGAGCCGGAAAATTGCGTCAACGCCGGCTATCATCGGATCATCCGCCAGCGCCGGTTGAAAGTGTAAACCAACACCAGAAGAACAAACGCAAACACCACCAGACTGGCGGACAATGTATGGGCGAAGGCGTAATCCAGTGTTTCGACATGGTCGTAGATGGCGATCGAGATCACCCGGGTCTGCTCGGGAATATTGCCGCCGACCATCAGCACGACGCCGAACTCGCCTAGCGTGTGGGCGAAGCCGAGCACCCCGGCGGTGAGGAAACCGCGCGAGGCAAGAGGAATGCCGACGGTGAAAAAGGCGTCAAGCGGCGAGGCGCCCAAGGTCCGCGCCGTTTCGATCGGGTGTTTTCCAGTGGCCTCGAACGCGTTTTGAATGGGCTGAACGACGAACGGCAACGAATAAACCATCGATGCGATCACCAACCCGCTGAACGAAAAGGTCAAGGCGTCGCCGGTCAGCGCCACCCAGGGCGCGCCGATCAGTCCGTTGGGGCCCAGCAATACCAGCAGATAAAAACCCAACACCGTTGGCGGCAGAACCAGCGGCATCGCTATCACGGCCTCAAAAAGCGGTTTGAATCGCGACTGGCTGTGGGCCAGCCACCATGCCAGCGGCGTCCCGAACAGCAACAGGCCGACGACCGTAAACGCCGCCAGTTGCAGGCTTAGAAGCAAGGGGCCCAGGCCCGGAATGAGTGCTTGGTATATCAATCGACGAGATAACCCATCCGGCGGATTTCGGCTTTGGTTTTCTGGCTCAGAACAAAAGCGATGAAGCGATGCGCCGCCGGATTATCCTCCCCTGCCGCCAGCAACACAAGCTGCTGTTCAAGCGGCTTGTGATATGTCTCCGGGACGATCCAGCGGCAGCCCTTTCCCTGGCCCTTGAGCACCACCTGCGACAGGGCAACCAGACCCAGGCTGGCATTGCCCGACTCGACCCACTGGAAGGTCTGTGCGATATTTTCGCCGCGCACCAGGTTGTGGCGAAGATCCTTCCAAAGCCCTAGCTTCCGCAGGATATCCCGGGCCGCAATTCCGTACGGCGCAATCTTTGGGTTGGCAATGGCCAGGCGCTTGAACGCAAGGGCGTTCAGTCGGGCCAGACAGCCGGCGTCGGACCCGGCGTCGTGAGCGCCGGCCCCATCGGCGGAATAAAGAACCACCCGGCCCCGGGCATAGGTCGACCGGCTGCCGGCGACCGCGAGTTCCTCCCTCACCAAAAGACGGGGCCGTTCGGCGTCGGCGGCCAGCAATACGTCAAACGGAGCGCCGTTGACGATCTGGGCGTAAAGCCCCCCGGTCGACCCCGGGCTGATCAACAGTCTGTCGCCGGTTCGGGCTTCGAATTGGGCGCCGAGATTTTGCAGTGGCAGCATGAAATTGCTCGCCACCGCGACTTGAACGTCCGCCGCCAAAGCCCCGCCGGTAATCGTATGACACAGGATCACGATAGCTGCCGGCAGGCATGGCAGCCATCTTCTCCACATTTTAACGGTCCCGTCCGGCATCCGGGCCGCGCTGTTGCGTTGCCGTCTTGCCCGTGGCCGGCCGGCGCACGCTTTGCGTCCGTGTGGCGGGTCGCGGCGATTGCGCACCGGGCATGGTCACCCTCGACCCGCCGCTTGCCGCCAGACTCCTGACAAAATTGCTTTTGCTTTGTTGCGCACGCCGTCTGGCGCTGCTTCGTCGCGCGCTTTGCTGTCTGGCGGTGACGGATTTTCTCTGCGCCTTGCGTCTTTCAACGCCCGTCGGCGCATTCTCACTTAGTTCAACGATATCCTGCAGGCCGTTATGAATAAGAACCACCTCTCCGGGACGGATCGCTTCCAGTTGCCAGTTGTGCAGCGTTGATCCTTCCTCGATGCGTGAATATTCACTGTCATCCTTGTGCTTGAGAAGCGCGTATTTCGTCTCGCCCAGCATTACGACGCCGGCCAGCTTAAAGCTGCCCTGCTTGACCGTGGTGCGCCGCACGGCTGTCTGCGCCGGGGCTGAACGCGACAAATGGGGGAAGCGCCGAGTGCGCGAGAAAACCGGCCGCTCAATGATCGCCGAGAAATCGCTCAGGCTGCCTAAATCGAAGGGCTCCAGGCTATCGACCGGTGTCTCGGCAGGTGTCGTGTCATTCGCGGCCAGCGCGGCCCGGGTCGGCTGTAATATCACGATGAGCGCCGAAACCATTGCCAGCTCAGCGAAATGTCTCAGTCTCTTGTTCAACATCACCCCTTACTCTCGGCTGCTTGGGATTGGTAGCCGTAAAGATCGAGCCGGGCACGCAAAACCGACGGACCAATATTGGATTGCCGGCCTTGTTGCGATCCGGCCGGATTCAATCGGATATCCATCATCTCGATGAACATAACCGGCTTACCTGATTCAATCGCGAAAAGGATTTGCTGTAAAGACCTGATATCTCCTTCGAATTGAACGCTTAGCGCTATTTTCCGCAAACCTTCCTCGGACGAGGGCTTCAGGACCTGGGTGCTGATCAGGCGGCCCCGGCTGCGGCGGATGATTTGGGTAACCAGACGCTGGAGATTGGCCGCCACAATCGCATCGCCATTTCCGGTCAGGAAATCCCGGCTGCTGGGCGGATGTTTGGCAAGATCGTCCAATTGTTCGGCAAGCTGCGGTCGCTGCGCCGCGATCCGGGTATATTGCGTAAGCCGGTGCCGCATGTCGGACAGCGAGTTCTCGTAATCGGTATAGGCCGAGATTATCGGCCCAATGACGGCCACATAGGCCAGAACGATCAGCGCCACGAGAACCGCCAGAGCAGCCATGCGGCTTTCGCGCGGTGTCAGATTGATGTTCATCGGATCACCCCCGGAGCAACGGTAGCGGAGATATGAAACCGATCATTGGATGCCCGTTCGTCCCTTGTGACCGGCGATCTGAAGCGCACCCTGGAAAGGTAGGAGGATCGTTCCAAAATGGCGATGAGAGTCGATGCCTGCGGCGAATTACCATAAATCTCAACCTCCATGTCACGGACTTCGACGCGGTTTAGCCAGGTATTGTCCGGCAACAGCCTTGTGATCTCGTTGAGAATGGCGGTCATGGCCGGGACCTGACGTTTCCGGCTGTAAAGGAAAGAGTGCCGTCCCATCTTTTGCCTGATTTCAGAACGCATCGCGGCGGCCTGCGCGGCGTCCGCACGCACCGCCTCAATCCGCGCCTCAAGATCGGACTGTTCCCCCGTTTTGCTTACCAGCGCCAAAACGACCAGTACCGCCACCGACAGGACTGCCGCCACTGTCACCAACCGGTACCGGCGCATCCGATCTTGTGGTTCTCCCGATGCCGCGCTGGCGGTCTGAAGCTGAATTCTCGCCTCGGTGGCGCCCGCGTCGTCGACCAGTTCCAGGACCGTTGGCTTCAAGTCCCATTTCTCAAGCAGGCCCAATTTGTCATCGACCGCCGGCTTGGGAATTACCGCCAAACGGACTTCGACCATTTTTGCCTTGTCATCCCGGTCCGAAATCTGGTGGTCGTAATAGACTTGTTCAGGTTGAAACGGCGTCTGTCGCGCTACTTCGAAAGAGACCACCTGGGTCAGATTTCCCTCCACCGCGAATGGGAGGGTGAGCGTCTTGGTCAATCCCTGGGATGATGCAATGCGAAGGACCAGCGCGCGGCGGCCCGGCTGGTCGCCGATGATCGAATTCTGGATCTGGGCTGGCAGCAATCTTGCGTCGTGGGCCACACTTCCCAATGGGGAAACCTGGCCGTTCGACTGAAGGGAAAAGCGCGCCTCGTTCCCGCCAATGTCGATAATGACGGTGTCGCGACGGCGTTGCAGCCTGCCCCCGGTAAGGCGGGTGAGAAGCCGCGTCATCTCGCCCAGCCACCAGTCGACCCCCTGCTTTACAAGTGGCGCGCTGGATCTCAGTTTGGCCATCATTGCACTTACGCTCATTCTGGGTCTTCTTCTCCGGCTGGGAGTGCCGGCGCTCCGGCTCTCCAATCCAATATCCAAAACCTGTCTTCGTCCGGGGGAAGCCAGGCGACGGCCTCGCGCACGAAACTCGCCCCGCCGGGCAGCCGCGCCCTGGCGCGGACAGTAAAGACCGTTCCCTTGCCAAGGTTCAACCACTCACCGACACCATTTAATGGCGGTAGCCGTTCAGGCGGCTCATTATATTGGATTTGCCGCCGTGCCTCCAGCAAGTCCTCAACCTCAGATTGATTTACACCGGGCAGTGCCAGCAGCGCCTGGCGTGGCGCCACCGAAGGATCGATGGTGCCGCGCCCGGAATAGATCGTGATCGCCGGGGCCATTTTGCCATGGATCTTTCCGGTGATGCCCAGAACTTGCTGCAATTCGTCAATGCTGTCAAAGGGGGCGTTCTTTGCCTTGTATGGCAAATTCTGCTCTTGATAAGCTTGCGTTTCGGCGCCGTTGAGGCTTTTGAGGTCATCATCATCGCGCCAGTCGATAATGGCGTCGCCAATGGCGTCGACATCGGCGGCCTCAAGATCGAGCGTCTGAAGGAGCCCTTTAAGCAATTCCTCGCTCGCGGTGTTGAGATCGATTTTGCCGGTCTCGCTTTCGATCATAATGTCGATCTCGCCACCGCCGAACGCCATTGTGTACACTCTGCCGTCCGCCAGCCAGCGCTGCTCCGGGTCTTCGACGAACAGTGCGAAAATGCCCCGATGTGCCCCGGCATCGGCAAGAGCGCGCGCCTTGGCGTTGGCGACCTCATTGCTGGCGACCGTGGTTTCGGTGCGCATGGACGTTGCGAAGATGGCGGCCGCCAGCGACATGGCGGCAAGCAGCCACAGAACGACGACAAGTGCGACCCCGGCCTCACCCTGGCTGTGGGGGGGAATGTGCGCGTGTCTCACGGCGCTTCCTCTTCGGTTCGGCGGCATTTGCCGGCCATGGCGTTGTCGACATTGTCGGCGGTGGTGCCGTTGCTGCGATCACGAGCCGCTTCCTCGCCGGAAATGTCGTCGCTGCGATTCCGGGCGGCTTCCTCTCCGGAAATGTCGTCGTTTTTGTTCTCATCGCCGTCGTCAGCGGTTTCCTCCGGCGCAATTTTTTGGGTCGTGAACAGGCAGGCGACATCCATGTTGATGGCCATCGGCACGACAAGATCGGGCCAGGCATCTCCCGCTTCCGGCGCTGGGGACAAACGCAGGCGCACCAGTTGGGGAAGCCGGTCGCGTGCGGCCCATTCATTATGCCAACTGCCCTCCGCGCCACTCTCGTCCGCGTCAAAATAAGCGAAACCGCCTGAAACCGGGCCGGTAACAAGAACGATGTCTTCCGCCACATTGCCATCGGAAAAAGTATCTTCGCCTGGCGAGAACAGCCGCCGCGTCACCCGGAGCTGATTGCCGTCGCGGCCATCGGTGAATTCAAACGCGAACAGATGCGGGCCCGGCTGGCCGGGATAGGCGGCCATGATCGCAACGAAACGGATCTTGTTCTGGGCGCCCTCGAAAGCGTATCGCTTGTCGTCCTCATCGCCATGGGTCAAAGGATAAGCGCGCGTGAGGAGCCGTCTGAAGAGGCGGTGAGTGGTCTGAAACTCGGCCGCTTGCTCCATGGTCCCCTCCGCCTTGTCCTGGAAGCGCGCCCCAAGACGCAGGCTGGCGAACAGAACCGTGAACACCAGCGCAACCACCGACAGCGCCACCAGGACCTCGATCAGGGTAAAGCCGGCATCGGGTGTTGGCCGTCGCGATGCGGTTGATCGGATTTGCGGGGCGATCATGCCGGTTCTCTTTTGCCGACGCGCAGCGTTCTGAGGGACAGCGATCGAGGCGTCGCGCCCGTGACCCAGGACACCTCGGCCTCAACTTCATAAAGAGCCATCGGCAATTCCTCGTCCAGGCCCATGTCGGTTGGACGGACGGTCAAGGTCCAGTTGAACACGCTCGCCGACGTACCGTTGGTTTGACCTGGCCGCAGCGGCATATCAGACCCCGCCGAGGCCAGCATGGACTCAGCGATCGCCGAAGCGCGCAGGTAAAGATTAGCGGTATCAGCGTTGCCGGCGCCACGGGAATAGACTTGCAACAAGGGCGCCAGGGCGATTGCAACGATTGCCAGGGCCACCAGAACCTCGATCAGAGTGAACCCCGCCTGGTTGGCCGGGTGCGCTCCCGCGTCCGTTTTTATTTGCCGCTCAGTCACCGATCCTCACCCGGCCGGTCAACCAGTCCACGGTGATCCGGTACTTGTCTTGTGCCTGGCCTTCTTCCTGATCGGAAACCGTGATCACCCCGCCGGTTGACGACCCGTCGGCGAAGAACCGAATGCCTCCCGCCTGGCCCACCCGCTCGGACCGGGCAGCCACCAGGGTCAAATCGAAGCCAGCCGCCAGTTCGACGTTCGGCTTGCCTGAGCCGAGGCTGTAGACCCGCCGTCCAATGTCGAGCATGAAAAGTGTTTCGCGGTTGGCTTTGATCGCTTCCGCCCTGGCCAGGCGAAGACCTGCCGCCAGTTCGAGAGCCGTTCTTTTCAGCTCTTTCTCCGACCGATTGCCCGCCGTCAGAAAGGGCGCCGTCAGACCGGCGACCAGCCCCAATATAAGTAGCACCACGAGCAGTTCGAGCAACGTGAAGCCCGAGGTCGCTCCGGCTCTACTCGTTGGCGATATCTTGATTTTCGCCTTCACCACCTTCGGAATTATCCGCGCCCAACGATCTGAGATCGTAAATTTTATTCTCTCCCGGATATTGATAAACATAGTCATTGCCCCATGGGTCGAGCGGCACGGTTGTCCCCTTGGTATAGGGACCATGCCAGCCGTCGAGCCCTGCCGGGGCCTCGACCAGCGCTTGCAAACCCTCCTCCGTTGCAGGATAGCGACCGATATCGAGGGTAAACAAATCGAGTGAAGCGCCCAGGCTATCAATCTGAAGCCGCGCAACATCGCTTTTGGCGCTGCCCAGATATTTGATGATGCGCGGCGCGGCCAGCCCGGCCAACAGCCCGAGGATCACCAGCACGATCAACAGCTCGATCAGCGTGAATCCGTCATTTCGCGATATACGTCTATGCATTTTTCCAATTTTTCTTGATCATCAGAAAGCCAGGTCGTTGACATTCAGTACTGCAAGTAGAACAGATATGATAATTCCTGCAATCATGGCGCCCAGGATCAGGATGAGCATCGGTTCCAATAAAGTCAACATCCGCTTCACAGCCTGGGACACTTCCTTATCGTAGATGTCGGCAACCTTCAGTAACATCGGTTCCAGGTTACCGGTCTCTTCGCCGACCCGGATCATCTGCACAGCCAATTTGGGAAACAGGGCCGTCTGTTCCAGAGGGGCGGCAATGCCCTGACCTTCCTTCAGCCTTTGCGCGAGCGCGGTGATGCTGCCGGAAAGCACCAGATTAGCCATGGTTTCCTTGACGATGGCGAGCGAGGCCACCGGGTTCACGCCGTTGCCGAGCAGGGTTCCGAATGTTCGGGTGAAGCGGGCGACCTCAATCTTGCGGGCCAAATCGCCAATCAGCGGCAATGCCAGGGTGAACCGGTCAAGATGGATCCTGGCGGAGGGCGTTCGAAGTGCGAAATCGAGCGCAACCAGGCCAACCAGCAAGATCAACAAGAGAACCCACCAGGATTCGCGCAGCCAGTCAGCGGCGGACACCACAAATTGGGTCGGCGCCGGCAGCGCCGAACCGGCCTGGGCGAACATGTCGCTGAACTGGGGCACAACCTGGGTAAGAAGCAGCACGAGGGACAAGCCGGCGACCGCCAGCAAGATCGCCGGATAGATCATTGCCGAGACAATGGTCTCGCGAAGCTCTCGGGCTTTCTCCATGTAATCGGCGAGGCGTTCAAGCACCGTGTCCAGGGAGCCACTGCTTTCTCCGGCGCGAATGGTGTTCACGTAGATTTTGGTGAACGCGCCCGACTGATCCTCAAGCGCATCGGCAAAGGACTTGCCCGCCATGATCTGTTCCAGCACCTTGGCGATCAGTTCGGTGATCTTCGGGTTGGCGCCTGTGTCGGCGAGAATTTCGAGCGAACGATCCAGGGGTAACCCGGCGCGCAGCAAAGTCGCCAGCTCTTGCGTGAACATGCCGATTTGTTTTTGCGAGACACCCTGGCCGAACGTCCATTTCCTGGGCTCTCTGCCGCCGCCCGAGCGGGCGCGCTCGACCCGAACCGGGTAATTGCCGGAGGCTTGTAAATTTGCGATCACGGTGTCCCGGTCGGTGGCCTCCATTACCCCGTCGAGCGTCTCGCCTGCGGCGGTGACGGATTTATAATGAAAACTGGGCACCGGATCAGTCCCCGGCTTCCTGCGTTATTTTCGTGACCCGGAGGATTTCCTCCACAGTGGTAACACCGGCCAGCGCCTTGCGCATACCGTCGTCATACATCGTTCGCATGCCGCCTTTGATCGCGGCCCTGTGGATGACATTGGCGTCCGCGTTTTTCATCAGCAGTCCCCGGATCTCATCGGTTACCGGCAGTAGCTCAAAGATCCCGGCGCGGCCGAGATAGCCGATATCGTTGCATTGTTCGCAGCCTTTGGGTTGATAGAGCCTAAGCGCTTCGCCATTGGCGAATCGGCCCAGGCTCAGCCGGGTTACGAGATCGGCGGACGGTGAATATGCTTCGCGGCAATTGGGGCACAACAGCCTCACCAGCCGCTGCCCGAGGACGCCGTTCAAGGTCGACGAAATGAGATAATCGTCGACCCCCATATCGACCAGCCGGGTCAACGCGCCAGCTGCGCTGTTGGTATGCAAGGTCGACAGCACCATATGCCCGGTCAAGGCCGATTGCACCGCGATTTCGGCGGTCTCGAGGTCTCGAATTTCCCCGATCATGATAATGTCCGGGTCCTGGCGCACCACGGATCGCAAAATGCGCGCGAAGGTCAGGTCGATTTGCGGCTTTACCTCGATCTGATTGACGCCTTCAAGCTGGTATTCGACCGGTTCTTCCACCGTGATCAGCTTTTTCTCCGGTGTGTTCAAGAGGCTCAGACCGGAATAAAGCGTGGTCGATTTGCCGCTGCCCGTGGGGCCGGTGACGATGAAGATGCCGTGCGGCAGACGCAACATGTCGCGGAGTTTGCTTTCATCATCCTCATCAAGGCCGAGCGCCCGCAACTCGAGCGTCAGGGCGGATTTGTCGAGTAGCCTCATCACCAGGCTCTCACCGTGAATGGTGGGCACCGTGGAAACCCGAATATCGATTTCGCGTCCCTGATGGATGAAACGGATCCGGCCGTCCTGCGCCAGGCGACGCTCGGCGATATTGAGCTGGGCCATCAGCTTGATGCGCGAGGTAATAGCGGCGGACAGTCGGGGCGGCGGCGGGTTCTTTTCACGCAGCACGCCGTCAACACGGTATCGAACGGTCAGTTTGTTTTCGAACGGCTCGATATGAATGTCCGACGCCCGCTCCTCCAGCGCGCGGTTCACTAGCAGATTCACCAGACGTATGACCGGCGCCTCGCTGGCCAGATCCTTGAGCCGCGCAATGTCGTCCTTCTGATCGGCGACGTCGATCTGTCCGCCGATATCGTCATACAATTCCTCAAGCGCGGTGCGACCGCCCTCATGGCACTTGGCGATTTGGGTTTCAATGTCTTGCTCGGTGGCGATGCGCACTGCGACCGGCCGGCCGGCTATCATCTCCATGGCCTTGATGGCGTATGAATCGAGGGGGTCGGCCATGGCCACCGTCAGACATTCGTCCGTTTCCGCGACCGGCACGATTTTCGATTCCTTCAGGAATTTTACCGAAATCTTTTCATGCAAGACGGGGTCCGAGGGAAAGTCATTCGCGCCGACCACCGGAATGGACAATTGAAGAGACAGGGCGCGGACTTTGTCCGATTCCGACAGCATGCCAAGCATGCAGAGGATATCCGCCAGGCGCTCGCCGCGCTTTTCCTGCAAGACCAGGGCGCGGTCAAGTGTCGGCTGGTCGATCTTTCCAAGCTCAACCAGCAACTCGCCTAGCTGTTTTGTCACCCGTCTCTCCCGCGCTTTTCGTTCAGGATCGCGCATTTCCTCGAAAGTAGCATATTTCCGATCTCAAATACCGACCGGACCATAAAGTTGCACTAGCCAGGTGGCAAAACAAAGATAGGGCCCGAACGGCAACTTGGTGTGTCCAGACACACGCTTGCCCCGAAGGCTGCCCGCCAACACGATCGCCAATGCCCCGGCCGAGGCGAGCAGCAACACGCTGGGCAGGCCCTGCCAGCCCACCCACATACCAGCCGCGCCCATGAATTTGGCGTCGCCCCAGCCGAGTCCCTCGATTCCGCGCAACCGCTCATAGGCCAGCGCCAGGGCGGCCAAAAAGCCAAACCCAAGCACCGAACCCAAAATACTATCAAGCATTGAATCAGTCGACAATATTATCAACTCTGCTACCGCCGTTGCGAATACCAAGGCCACCAGGCCATTAGGAAGAATGCCGTCCCGTTGATCAATGGCGGCAAGCGCCAGAAGCAGCCAACCCAGCACCGCCAGAAACCATATTTCCAGCCCGGTTCCCGCGACAAAGGCCCAGACAGCGATTGTAATCGCCCCAAGTTCCATCATTGGGTGGAAAACATCGATGCGTTGGCCGCATCGGCGGCAACGCCCTCGCTGTATCAGCCAGCTGATCAAGGGAATCAGCTCGACAGCACCCAGACCCGATCCGCATTCAGGACAGTGCGAGCGGGGGGCGACGATGCTTTCGCCCTTTGGCAGGCGCGCGACGACGACGCCCAGAAAACTTCCGACAAAAGGGGCGATCAGCAACACTACCCATGCAAAATAGAAACCGGAAATTCTGAAAAACCTCTCACAAAAGCGCCCGCCCCAATGTAACCGAGCCGTAACCGCATGGCTATACCGACGGGCGATGTTTGGAAGGGGGGAGGTCCTTTCATGCGGGTGTGATGGTCTGATGTCCGGAGGCCACACGGGCAGGAAATTCTTCGGGAAAGATTAGACCTGGGCCAAAAAGCAAGGGCCCGCTCACCACGAACGGGCCCTTTTGTCTGGACCGGCCGGGACCGTCGAATGGCGGCTATTCGAGGCCGGCGGTATCGAGCATGAAGGTCGGCAACTTCTTGTCGAGCATTTCGACGACTTCATCGGTCACTTCAATCGAATCGACGGACAATGCGATCTGCGCCTTGTCAAAGACGAAATTTGCCGACTTCCGGTTCATGATTTCCCGTAAAATCGGCCGCATCGCCCGCTCGATCTCATTGTTGGCGAGGGTCAGGACGCGCTGAATGGCTTGCTGTTTTTCCTCAACCATTCGGCGGAAGGCCTGCACCTTGGCGTCGAATTGACGCCGGCGCGGCACCAGTTGTTCAGGGGTCAGAGACGCGAACTGAGCCTGCAACGTTTCGCCCTCGGTCTGAAGTTTGTCGCGTTCGGCCTCAATTTTCGTCTGGATTTTTTTCTGTAACGCCTCGATCTGGCGCATGACATCCTTGCCGACCATCGACTGTTGCTGGATCCGCGCCCCGTCAATCACAATTACGACGGCCTCGGGCAATTTGTTTTGCGCCCGCACCGTCCCCGCCGCCGAAAACAACATGGCGCCGACGATCAAGGTCGCAATAACGAAATTCAGTCTTGCTTTTTTCATAACCCCCGAAATTCCCCGGTTGTTGGATGGTTGGGCGGCATCATTGCGGAAAACCTCCGCAAAATGCAATGAATAATCCAATGAAGCCCTAAAATGCGGCAAAAATTTGATGGCTGGTCCTTCGCTAGCTGATGCCTTCGAATATTCTTGTAAAACGCTTGAGAGACGTTATCACGACATATCCGGTGGCCAGCACGATAATCGCGGCAAGCTGGACCGAGCTGAACGCCCAGTTCCCGGTGGCCGCATAGTCCTTGAGGACGGTGTAGGCGGTAACGGTCGCGGCGAGGTCGAGAACCTTGTAGGTCTCGCGGAAGAACAGCCGGCGCCACCACCATTTCAGCCTGGGCGTAACCCAACCGGTCAGCTTCGGCAGGAACACCGGAACCCGCGCGCACCATTTGCTATATTCATCGCCGAATTTCTGCGCCAGATATTGCTCTTCATAGGCAATCACGCGCTCGTAGAACAGGATGCTCAGGAGAAACACCAGTGCGCCATATTCCCATACGCCGGTCAGGAAGGCGAGGCCGGTAAAGGTGAGCACCCGGCCGACATAAAGCGGATTGCGCACCAGCGAATAAACGCCGGTGGTGTTGAGTTCGGGGGCGACCGCCTCTTTCTTGCCCTCGCCCGATGTGCCGAGCGCGGCAAAGCCGCTGGCAGTGATACGGACGATGCCGCCCATTGCCGCCACCGCAATCCAGAAAGCGTCGTAAGAGAACTGGCGAAGGGGATCGTCGAACGTCGCGCCGCCAAAGGCAAGAATGACAAGTGCTCCACCAATGATTGTCACGGTACTGGCGTATTTGCGGCGCTGAAAGAAAGGCTTTCCGCTTTTGGCCATATCGTTATTGATCATCTGTCGCTCCCATACGATTTTTACCACCCCGAGCCCGGCGCGAATGAGTAGGGCATTACGCACTTCAACGCAATCCCACAATTTTGCGACGGATCAAATATGATTCGGGGCGGATGCAAATTGCCGTTGGCAAGCATTCCGGAAGCAGGCAAGGTCGTCAATTCCATAGTCTATAATGTAATAATCTGGCATATTGCGGGTTCCTATTTGAAGTTTTGGCCTTGATGGGCCAAATTCCTTAAATCGCCAGATTCCTTAAATCGAGTCTCGCATCGCCATGTCCCACAGCGAATTCGCCCCCTTGCCGACCTTTGTCACCCATCTCGAATGCAGCGCCACCGGCGAGCGGTACCAGGCCGATCAGCTTCATAATTTGTCGAAAGCCGCCAAGCCGTTGCTGGTGCGCTACGACCTTGAGGCGCTTGGCGCGGCGCTGGACAAGGAAACATTGGGTCCGCGCCGGCCGGACATGTGGCGATACCGCGAATTCCTGCCGGTCCGGAGGTCTGAGAATATCGTCAGCCTCGGGGAGGTCATGACCCCGCTCGTGACCTGCCGTCGCATGGCCGGTCAACTGGGCCTGGCGCGGGGCGGCGAATTAATCGTCAAGGATGAATCCAGGCTGCCGACCGGGTCGTTCAAGGCCCGGGGCATGGCGGCCGCCGTGTCGATGGCCAGGGAATTGGGCGTTCGCCGCATGGCCCTGCCGACCAACGGCAACGCCGGCGCGGCGATGGCCGCCTATTGCAGCCGGGCGGGCATCGAAGCTTTCGTGTTCTGCCCGGAAGATACGCCCGGGGTTAATGTCCGCGAAATCGCCTATCAGGGCGCCCGGCTGTATCGCGTCAATGGGCTGATAAATGACTGCGGCCGGATCGTCGGCGAGGGCAGGCAAAGTATGGACTGGTTTGACGCCTCGACCCTGAAGGAACCCTACCGGATCGAGGGCAAGAAAACCATGGGGCTGGAGCTGGCCGAACAATTGGGCTGGGAGGTGCCCGACGTTATCTTCTATCCGACCGGCGGCGGTACCGGCCTCATCGGCATGTGGAAGGCGTTCGAGGAGCTTGAGGCAGTCGGCTGGATCGACGCCCGGCGGCCACGCATGGTGGCGGTTCAGGCGGCCGGTTGCGCGCCGATTGTCAAGGCGTTCGAGGATGGAGTCGAGAATGCCGAGTTGTGGCCCGACGCCCGGACCGAGGCCTGGGGCATTCGGGTGCCGGCGGCGGTGGGGGACTTCCTGATCCTGCGGGCGGTGCGAGACAGCGGGGGCTTTGCGATGGCGGTCGAGGAAGAGGCCATTCATGCCGCCCGCGCCGAGATGAACCGGGCCGAGGGCCTTCATCTGTGTCCTGAAAGCGCGACCACCTTGGCGGCCTATCGTCAAGCATTGGCGCAGGGCAAGGTGGGTCGCGACGAGCGGGTCGTCCTTTTTAACTGCGGCAGCGGCCTGAAATACGACATGCCGCCGGTCACGGCGTTTGTCGATAAAGACCGGCCGATCGATTACGCACGGTTCCAGTAATGTCGGCGGGGAAACATCAATATCACGCCCGCCAACACCGCCTCCCTTTCTGACTAAACAGCTAGTCTTCGTCGTCGCCGATACGAACCATGGTCTGAGTCACCGGGCCATGGAACGTCGAGCCCTGGCGCTCGAACTTGCCGTTGATCCTGGCGCCGGTCAGATTGATGCTGTTGAACTCGCCGCCATCGTCCATCAGCAAATCGCCATCGACCTTAACGCCGGTCATGTTAATGGGGCCGGTGACGCGAGAGCCGCTCATCTTGACGTCATCATCGATTTTGGCGCCAGTAAGATTGACGACATTGAATTCGCCCTTGTCCATGAGCAGGTCGCCGTCAACGCTCACGCCGACCAGGTTCAGGGAGGACGTAACTTTTGAGCCGGCCAACGTAAGCGTGTCGTCGATTTTGGCGCCCGTGACATTGAGGCTGACGAAACTGGCGTGATCCATTTTCAGTTCACCGTCGATGGCAAGACCGGTGAGATTGATCGGAGCATTGGCGTTCACCTCGGTCAGGGTCAGTGCACTATCGATCTTGACGCCGACCAGGTTAAGCGGTTTGGCGATTTCCGCGCCCCTGAACGAGACGCGATTGTCGAACCGGATGCCTTCGAGCGACAGCGGCACATTAATGGCGCTATTTTCGATGGCGACGGCGTCCTTGAAC
>JBHHWG010000038.1:0-26026 GCA_046756385.1 Sphingomonadales bacterium
CCCTTTGTGCGTAAACTTCCGGTGGTTCAATCGCTTTTAGGGGGATTGCAGCATGACCAGAGAACCAAGCCCACCGTGGGATAAGCGTCTGGCGGCGCCGATAGTGCGTCTGTTGGCGCCCACCGGTGTGCACCCCAATGTGATAACGACAACAGGGCTGCTGCTGGGCCTTGGCGCCGGTGTGATGTTCGCGATCGGCGGGCCGGCTTTGGTTAACTGGGCGGCGGTGCTGTTCATGGTGGCGGCCCTGGCCGATCACGTGGACGGGGAATTGGCGCGCGCGACCGGCAAGACCAGCGAATTCGGGCATTATTACGACCGGATCGCGATGGTGATCGCCAATGTGGCCCTGTTCGCCGGGATCGGCGTCGGGCTCAGACACGGGGTTCTGGGCGGCTGGGCCGTGATAATGGGGGTGATTGCCGGTTTTTCGGTCGTATCGATTTTCCTCATACGGTCGAAAGCAGAAAAACGCCTGGGCAGCGACATTGTGCGCCATGACGCGTTCGCCGGATTCGAGATGGAGGACGCGCTTTATCTGATCGGGCCGGTCACCTGGCTCGGGGCGTTGACCCCGTTTCTGGTCGCCGCCGCGATTGGCGCACCGGCCTTTCTTCTCCTAACGTTTTGGCAGACCCGGCGCGGCAAAAGCGTCACTGCCGCGTGGTGGCGCTAAGCAGCCCGAAGCGTTCCCGATAGGCGTGGAAGCGGCTGTTTTCCTGGCCGCGATCGAGACCGAACTGCTCGAGAGTGTATTGATGACGGCCGTGCTTGTCCTTCGGGTTGGCGTTTTGAAACTCGACCATGCGAGTTTCGGCGTCGTCCGTCAGGGGAATGTCGAGCCTGGCATAAAGATCGCGCACCGCATGGATCGGATCGCGCACAAAATCGGAATATTGAACGTCAAGGAATCGTTTGCCGGCTTTTTCAAGACGGGCGCGGGTTTCAATCGCCCCGGTCAAGGCGCCCGCCCAGCGCTCGGTCAATTCCGGGCCGAAGGCGCGCGGATTGACATTATGACTGAACGCGCCGTGCAAGGTGGCGATCAGGCTCGCCAGTGACGCCATTACATCGAGCGGTTCGCGATGGGTTTGAACCACAACCGCGTCGGGATAGGTTTCGAACAGCGCATCAAACGAAAACAGATGCCCGGGCGCCTTGAGCACCCAGCGATCGGCGGGGCAACGCCACTGCAAATGTTGCAGGAAGCGCTTGTGAAATTCATAGGCCGGTGCATGGTCCTGCCGGTCCAGCCACGCCTGATAGGTTGGCACATGGTACATCGTCGGGAATTGCACCGACAGGAAGGAATGGGCGGTGATGGCGATGCATTCCTGCGGCAGGGTGGCACTGACCGGATGGACGGTTTTGAAATCCGGCGCCAGCCGATCCAGCCAGGCCATTTGTTTGTCGGCCTTGACGATCCGCGGGTCGTTATCGTGGCCCGCCCGTTCCGGCGGGGGCGACGGGAACATCACCTCCCACGCCATGGGAACGCGATTGTCCGGGTCCTGGGCCATAAGATTGTGGAGCGCCGTGGTCCCGGTGCGCGGCAGTCCGACAATGAAGATCGGCCGCCGCACTTGCTGCTCGGCGATATCGGGATGCCGCGTGCGGTAATCGGTGATTGTCAGCCGGTTCCTGAGCAGGCGCAAAGTGTCCTGTTTGGCGGCGATCCGGCCGATCACACTCAGATTGGCTTCCTGATTGTAGGCCGCGCACAGAACCCGCAGCGGCGCTATGAATTCCTCGCCGCCGAAATCGTTGAGGCGGGTGGCCTTTTGGGCGGCGTCGATGAGCGAGCCGGGGGCGAGCTGAATGAGTTTACGGCTCGTGGCCTGCACCAATTTTCCTATCACTTTAAAACTCTTTTTTGTCCGTCTACTGTCCAAGCCATGCCAAATCGCGGGCAGGCGGTTGTTCCCGGCCGTTCAGGCGGCCTTGCCCCTTTTGATCAACTCGTCAATCAATTGACGTTCTAAAATACCCTGACTGTCGCCACCACCATAAAACAGTACGCCGGAACTGTAGGTCGACCCGAAAGTCACGACCAGATTGACGGTCTGACCGAGCCCGGCCAGGAACTCCTCATCCTGAAGCGAGCCCAACGGATGGATGTATGTGCTCCACAGAATGTCCTGCGCGACGGCATAGCGGGCGTCCAGCGCGGAGTCAAAATTCGCCTGCATGACCCGCTTAAGGACCTTGGCGCTTACATTATCCAGCCGGGCGATCGGGACCACGATCCGCATCCGGTCGTTTTCCTGGTCCGTAATAACGGTGACCGGATAATTCTTGATCTGTAGTTGCCAAAGCCCGTCCTTGCCTTCCGCGTCGGCGTCAATTCTGCGAACAAGCTCTCCCAGATGTTCGACCGTCATGACAGTTCTTTCGCTATCGCCGTTTTCAGAACCGCCGGGCTCGGCCTCTTGTGCCGGTAAGGGTGAAGACGCGAGCATCGCGCCGATCACAAGACTTGTGATGATGGAGCGCCGTCGGTTTTGCAAAGCCATTATCCTGTCCTTTCGCCGCCAAGTGTCGGGCTGTGGTCCGTCAATCCGGTTTGGCAAGGTGTAGCCAGCTCAGTCGCTGTTCCTCGAACGCGTCGCCTTCGGGGGCGAATTGCTCAGGGTCGTCGAGGCTGCCGACATGGATATGAATCTCCCCCGGCCATCGATCGCCCTGATAGGTCAGCGACGTGCCGCAGCGGGCGCAGAAAGTTCGCGCGACAAAGGGCGATGGATTGTAGGTCGCCGGGTCGTCCGACAGGAAAGTGAAGTTATCCTTCAGGTAACCGGCGTAGCTGGCCATGGCGGCGCCGGTTGAACGGCGGCAACTGCGACAGTGGCAGTTTGCGGTCCAAATCGGCCGCCCGGTCACGCGGTAGCGCACCCAGCCACAAGAGCAGCCGCCGTCATAGGTTCGGGTTTCGGTTTTTGCATCGGGTTCGGGCATAGGGGACCGCCGTTCAAAGTTTAACGATGGAGCCGGTCCCCACTATACCCTTCATGCGGTTGCGTTGATAGCTAACGCATCGGTTCTGTAAGGTTCCGCTTCAGAAATTTGATCGCCAAATCGAACAGATGGCGGCGCGTCTTGTTGCCGTTGATGCCGTGCCGCTTCGCCGGATAGAGCATCATTTCAAACGGGATGTCCTTGTCCTGTAACGCCTTTGCCAGCACCGTGGCGTGTTGCGGGATCACATTATTGTCGGCGAGCCCGTGGATCAGCAGCAGCGGGGCCTTGAGATTGTCGACATAAGTGATCGGGGAGCTTGCGGCATAGCCGTCGGCGTTTGTGACCGGATCGCCAAGATAGCGCTCGGTATAGTGGGTATCATAGAGCCGCCAGTCGACCACCGGCGCCACCGCGACGCCGGCATGGAAGGTATCGGGCGCGGTCATCAGCGACATCAGGGTCATATAGCCGCCATAGCTCCACCCGAACATGCCGACCCGGCTGGTGTCGGCAAAGGGCAGCGTTTTGAGGAACGCGACCCCGCGCTTCTGATCCTCAACCTCAGCCTTGCCCATGCGCCGGTAAATCGGGTCCTCGAACGCCTTGCCGCGATTGAACGAGCCGCGATTGTCGAGCGTGAACACCAGAAAACCGTCATTGGCCAGAACCTGAAGCCACATCTCGCGCCGGCCCGGCCACGCCTTCCGCACCAGTTGCACGTGCGGTCCGCCGTACACGAACACCAGCACCGGGTATTTCCGGGCCGGGTCGAAATTGGCGGGCTTGATCAACCGATAGCGCAGGTCTGGACCCTCATTGCCTGAAATTGTGCCGAACTCAAATTGGGGACGGTCGCCGACAAACGGAAAGTAGGGGTGATTTTCGTCAAGCACATTACGCTCGAGAAAGGCGATGCGGGCGCCGTCGACCCGATGGAGACTGGTCCGCGGCGGGGTCTGCGGATTTGAAAAGCGGTCGATATAATAACTGGAAGTTTCGTCCACTTCGAAGCCATGCCAACCCTCCCGCACCGATATCTGCTCAAGGCCGATGCCGCCTCCGGAAAGGCCGGCCCGGTATAAATGGCGTTCCAAGGGCGTCCTGGCATTGCCCTCGAAATAGATCATGCCTTTTTCCTCGTCAACCGCGAGCAGTCGACTGGCGACCCATTCGCCCGCGGTCAGTTGCCGGACCAGCTTGCCGTTCAGGCCGTAAAGGTAGAAATGCTTGTAGCCGCTGCGCTCCGACGACCACACGAACAGTGGCTTGTTTTTCAGGAAATAGAGATCGTCATGGAGGTTAACCCAAGTCGGATTAGCTTCTGTTAGAACAGGCTGCGTTTGCCCGGTTTCCGCGTCGGCGAACAGCAGTTCCAGCTTTTTCTGATCCCGGGTCTGGACCTGCACCGCGAACCGCTTGCTGTCGCGAAGCCACGCCACACGCGGCACATATTTATCGGTCTCGTCGCCAAGCTCGACCCAGGTGATTTTGCCGCTGTCAACCCTCACACTCCCGATGCGGATCAGGACATTGGGGGTGCCGGCCGACGGATAACGCTCATGCTCGATCATCTGAGCATCCTCGGCATTGACTTCATAACGCGCCCGCGTGGCGACCGGGCTCTCGTCAATCTGGGCAAAGGCGATGTAGCGCTCATCGTCCGACCACCAATAGCCGGTGTGACGGCTCATTTCCTCCTGGGCCACGAACTCGGCGACGCCGTTTTTGATCGGGCCGTTGCCGTCGAAAGTCAGGCGGGTCTCTTCGCCGGTTTTTACGTTGATCACGTACAGATCCTGGCCGCGAATGAACGAGACGTAGGTGCCCTGGGGCGAGAACTGTATGTCGAATTCGCTGGCCTCGGTCTCGGTCAGCCGCCGCGCGCCCGCTGGGTTGTCATCAAGCGGGTAATAAAAAATATCGCCGTTCAAGGGGAACAGCAGCGCCGTGCCGTCCTCGGACCATTTATACTCGACGATGCCGCGCTGATCGGATATGCGCCGCGTCGTGCGCCGCAGAATCTCTTCGCGCGATAATTCCTCTTCGCCCTGGATCAGGTCGTTGGAATCGATCATCAGCCGGCTTTCGCCATCGGCGATATGAAACTCCCACAAATCAGTTTGGTTGGAATCCTCCTCCTTGCCGCGCAGGAAGGTCACCCGCTTGCCGTCCGGCGAGAACTTGGGCTCCCGCATTCGCGGACCATCGATGCTGGGGTCAGCGAAGATGCGGTCGATGGTCAGTGTCTCGGCCACCGCGGGCACAACCGCCACAGCCGCCAGGATGGAGCCCGCCAGCAGGGGCAGGATCTTGCGAGAGAGTGTGCGAGGCATTGCAGCTAATTCTCCTTGAATGTTCCTTGCGGTTCGATATCCGGACCCCGGCTTTCCCGCCAGCCTAATTTCCAAACGAGCCGGCCGGGCCGGGAAACACCACCGGGCTCTCGTAGCCCTGTCTGGAAACGCTGGCGACGCCGAAGAAATAGTTGTCGATTACCACATTTTCGAGCGTGAACTCGGTTACGTCGCCGACAAAGCGGCTGTCGGTCCATTGCGGTGCGGTCGTAAGCCGCCAGTAAATTCGGTAACCGGCGAGATTTTCGGCCGCCCGGCCTTCGGGCCGCCGCCACTTCAATGTGGTGTCGGGCGACACTGCCCCCGAAATCGTTACGTCAGCCGGAAACGGCGCTGCTTCGGCCAGCGAAGCCAGCGTTACGACATTAAGCGCGGTCAGCTTGGCGGCGTAATTGAAATCCACGCCGTCGATAACATCGCCATAATGGATGCCGTCCTCGACCCGGATGTCCTGATGCTGGCGAATGTAATTTTCATTGGTCTCCATGATCCGCACCCCGGGAAACCCGACCTCGTTGAACGGCCGGTGATGGCCGCCGCGTCCGAAGCGATCGAGCCGGTAGACCATCATCACGTCAAGATTGGGGATATAGCGGTCGGCGAGGCGGTCGATATAGCGCGCCAGGTTGCGCGACGATGAATCCACTTCGCCGCCGGTAAAGCGCCTCATGCGCGCTTCTTTTTCGGTCTCGACCTTCCGGGTGCCTTCTGAGAACACCCGCGCCGTGGTGTTGTTGATGACCCCGTTGACGCCCTCGATATTCCCGATCATGTCGTTGTTCAGCACCGCCTTGATGCGCCAGCCGCGCTTGATGGCGTGGGCGGCCAGGATCTTGCCGCCGAACAGTCCCTGCTCCTCGCCCGACAGCCCGGCATAAATAATTGAGCCGGCGAATTTGTGGCGGGACAGCACCCGCGCCGCCTCGATCACACCGGCCATGCCGGACGCGTTGTCGTTGGCTCCCGGGGAGTCGGACGTGCTGTCCATGATGTCGGTGACCCGGGAATCGATATCCCCGCTCATCATTACGAACCGGTCGGGCTCCAGCGTGCCGCGCTGGATCGCGATCACGTTTATGACCTCGACCGGATCTGGAATGCGCGGCTCGCCCGAGATCACGTCGCCGATGACCATGATTTCGAGGCAGCCGCCACAGTCCGTCGAGATGCGCTCGAATTCCTGACGGATCCAGCGCCGGGCCGCGCCGATGCCTCGCGTTGTGGAGTTGGTGTCCGATAAAGTGTGCCGGGTGCCGAAGCTCACCAATCGGGCGATGTCGTGTTCGAGCCGTTGGGCCGATACCGCGGCAACCATATCGTGAAGCGCCGGTTGCTCGTTCGGCGGCGGTATTTCACCACTTGCCTGCGCGGACAGGGACCCTGCCGCAAACGCCGCCACGATGGCGGTGATCAGTGTCCTGGTCATGGATATTTCGCTCCCGGCCGGATTTGTTGTCAATTTGCGCCATATTACACGGCCAACTGGCGCTAAGCCAAATCACCTGGGTCCGCCGCGATCATGGCGTCAGCGCGATGACGCGCGCCGGGCCGCCGGAGCCGCCTTCGATCTTGATCGGCAATGCAAAAATGGTGGCCCCGGTGGCGGGGAGTTGATCGAGGTTGGTCAGGTTCTCAAGTCCCGGCACATTATGCGCGGCGGCGATGCGATGGACCATGAAGTCCGTCGATTGACCATAATCGATCGACGCCGTGTCTATGCCCAGCATCCGCGCACCGCGTTCCTCGATCAGAAGTCTGGCGGCGTCCGCGCCAAAGCCCGGAAAGTGCAGGTGGCTGGCGTCGCCCGGCGTGTCGTCCCCCAAATAGGCCTTGGCGTCCGGCCATCGTCGGCTCCATCCGGTGCGCAAAAGCACGATCGCGCCGCGCTCGATGCGCCCATATTGTTGTTCGAACCCGGTCACGTCCCGCACGCTGAGGCGGTAATCCGGGTCGCGCGAAGCCCTGTCCGAAATG
The DNA here is from genome assembly GCA_046756385.1 of Sphingomonadales bacterium. Classification (GTDB taxonomy): domain Bacteria; phylum Pseudomonadota; class Alphaproteobacteria; order CAZZKF01; family CAZZKF01; genus JBHHWG01. Next base: position 7,287 of record JBHHWG010000038.1, read on the forward strand.
TCGATGACCACGGCTGGGCCGATAAGGTCGCCTAGCTTTATCCGGTCAACCGGGTGGCCGCTTTGGGAAAAGTGAACCGGGGCGTCGATATGGGTGCCGCCGTGTTCCGGCGTCGCGAAGCTGTAGGCGGAGTAAAAATAGCCCGCGGCCGTGCGACCGCGCGCGAGTTCGGTAAGCTCGAACCGCGACGGTGAAGTGGGCCAGTAGATGGTTTTTTCATTATAGGCATGGGACAGATCGATGAGGCGAAAGCCCTCAAGATCGAGGCTTTGCGCCGACCCGGTCCCCGACACAAGCCAAGCTGTAATGGCGAATACGAGACTTTGCAAAAACCGTTTCATGGCGGAGCTCCTGCCTGGCCGTTGCGGCTATCCGGCGATCGCCGCCCGTTCGATCACGATCGTGAATCGATAGGGCGATTCCGTGGTGCCGGCGATCACGGTGTTGGCGCCGAAATTAAGCGGCGCGGTCGCCGACCCGCCATATCGGGACAGCCGGGCGCCGTTGACGATGGTGCCCAGATAGCTGCCCAGGTCCCGCACGATGATGTTGCCCTGGCGTTTTTCGATGGCGAAGTGTTCGGCCGAGATTGAATAATCGCTGAACACATGGAGGGACAACCCATGCGCCGTCGCCACCGTGGCCTGGTTCGGTGTCACCCTGCGGCCGACTCGAAACGGAAACTCCTTGACCGGAATCCCATCGGCCCCGATTTGACTGCCGACAACCGGCGACGCTCCCAGCAGGCGGATGGAGCCGATTTCGGTGGCCCTGGCGTTCGCCGCTTTGCCAATTTTTTTGTCCAGCAGCTTTTCGTCGGCCTTGGCCAGCCGCTCGCAAAGCATGCGCAGGAGCGGCAGCCCCACCGGGTTATCCTCGCCAAAGGCCCCCAGGAACTGCTGCGCCGAAAGCTTGAGCGCCTTAACCTCGCTCAGGGCCATCATGGTGGTCGATCGGGGCTTGTCCTGGATTACACCGCTTTCACCAAAAATCTCGCCCGAGCCGAGCAGTCCCAGACGAACGCCGCGTCCGTCGAAGTTCCGCGAGACCTCGACCGACCCACTCTCGATGACAAAAACCGCATCGCTTACATCGCCCTCGCGGTAAATGGTTTCGCCGGTTGAAAAATGCACGTCTAACATGGTCGGACATCCGCTGAGTGGCTCGCATCAGCCGTGAAAGGCTATCGTCTCACAGGGCGGGGCTATTTTATTCCATATTGGCGAAACATGGCCAACCCTTCTCGCAAACAGATTATTGCCGTTTAACGGCGAATCAGGGTCTCTCGCTTGCGGCGGTTGTTCATTTACTGGTCGAAACGGGGGCCGGTTCCTTCTCCATGAGCTGGTCGAGTTCGGCCGCGGTCGCGCCGGGGGATCGGGTGTATTTGGCGAGCAGGATGTAGAACACCGGGATCACGAACACGGTGAGAAACGTGGCCAGGATGATGCCGCAGAAGATCACCACCCCGATCGTGGTCAGGCTGGCCTCGCCCGCGCCAGTGGCCAGCATCAGCGGGATTGCGCCGATGGCTGTTGAGAACGCGGTCATCAGGATGGGCCGCAGCCGAATTTGCGCCGCCTCGATCAGCGCATCCTCGATGGACCGGCCCGCGTCGCGTAGCTGGTTGGCGAATTCGACGATCAGGATGCCGTTTTTGGCGGCGAGGCCGATCAGCATGATGATGCCGATCTGGCTGAAAACATTCAGGGTGCCGTCCGTCAGAATCAGGCCGATCAGCGCCCCGGCAACCGCCAGTGGCGCCGTCATCATGATCACGAGGGGGTGGATGAAACTTTCAAACTGCGCGGCCAGAACCAGGAACACCACCAGCAGGGCCAGCCCGAAAGTGAAGAACAGCGAACGGCTTGAGTCCTTGAATTCAAGGGACTGTCCCTTGTAGTCGATCTTAACGGCGGCCGAGAGATTTTCCGCCACTGTCTGCTCCAGAAACGTCAACGCCTCGCCGAGCGCATAGCCGGGCGCAAGATTGGCGCTGATCGTAATGGCGCGCATACGATTGAAACGGTTGAGCGAGCCGGCGTCGGCCCGGTTTTCGAACGTAACGAAACTCGATAGTGGGATCAGTTTGCCGGTGCTCTCCGACCGGACGTAGATATTGGTCAGGTCGCTGGGTTGGCGGCGGTCCGCGTCGGCGCTTTGCAGTTTAACGTCATATTCCTCCCCGCGATCGTTGTAAGTCGTTACCCGGCGGGAATTCATCATGGTTTCAAGCGTTAGCCCGATGGTGCGGATCGACACGCCGAGATCGGCGGCCCGGTCGCGGTCGATATGCACCATGAGCTGGGGCTTGGTTTCGCGGTAGTCGCTGTCGACGCCCAGCAGCATCGGGTTTTCCGCCGCCTTTTTCAGAATGATATCGCGCCAGCGGGTGAGTTCCTCGAAACTGCTGCCTCCGATCACGAATTGCACCGGCTTGCGGTTCCGGCCGCCAAGGCCCTGGCGCATCACCGGGAATGCGCGGTAGCCGGGCAGCTTTACCGAAATGTCGGAAAGAAGCATGATATTTTGCCTCGCCTGGCCTTTACGCGCTAGCGTCGCCCGGCCGCTTGGGAAACCACTGTGTTCCGGTCCTTCTCTCGGTCCGGGCGTTCCTTGTCGGACACGACCCGGACTTGCGCCTTTGGCCTCAGTTTCATCGTGCCCTCGATGACCACGCGCTCGCCGGCCTCAAGACCGGACAGAATTTCGACCTTTCCGGGGCGTCTTCCACCGATCGTCACCAGCCGCCGCTCCGCGCGATTATCGTCGCCGATCACGAAGACGAATTGTTGATCGCGCACCGGTATCAGGGCCTGTTCCGGAATCGCCAGCGTTTCCCGTTGGCCCTTGATCAACGCGACGGAGAGCAACATGCCGGGACGAAGAAGGGCGTCGGGATTGGGGATCCGCGCCCGCACGGTCACCGCCCGGGTCGCCGGATCGACACGGGGGCTGACCGTCGTCACAACTCCCTCGAACGCCTGACCGGGATAAGCAACGGAGCGGGCGATGATCGTCTGGTTCGGCCGCAGGGCCGGGATAAATATTTCCGGCACTTGAAAGTCGAGCTTGATGATTTCCACATCGTCGAGCGTGGTGATAACGGAATTGGGTGTTACCAATGTGCCGGGGCTCATCTGCCTGAATCCCAAAACGCCGCTAAAGGGGGCCCGGATCATACGATCATCGAGGCGGGCCTGCGCGGTTTCGACGGCGGCGATTTGTTCATCGAGCAGCGAGGTGGCGGCATTGCCTCTCGCGACCAGGCCGGAGATGCGTTGGTGCTGCTTTTTCGCCTCCGCCAGATTCGCGCGATATTCCGCAAGTTGCGCTTCTTCTTCCGCGTTGGTCAGCTCGACCAGAATGGCGCCCGCGGTGATTTGCATTCCGTCGTCGAAATTCACGCGGCGGACGGTCTCGGTCACTTTGGCTGTGATCGCTACCGATTCATTGGCCTTGGCGGTGCCCAGGGCCTCAATCTGGTCAACGAAAACCTCGGACCGCACGGGGGCAACGGAAACGGCGATCGTTCCCGGCCCCGGTCTTCGTGCGCCTTGGTCGTCCTCGCGCGTTGCGATTTTGCGCGCGGTCAAAACCGCTAGCGTGGCGAATAGAAACACGAACGCCGTCAGAAGTGGATGTCTTCTAATCGCCCGGAGCATCTTGTCTCTACCTCTGTCGCACCCCGGGTTTTGGTAGCAGCGTCGCCGGTGGAATCCCAGAAATTAGTTGCATTTTGCTGAAAACCGGCGCGTCCGAGGCGGGCGATGGAACATGATAAAGGGCCGAGCGATCAACAGATCGTTCGGCCCTCATATGAGGGGCGGCTTAACGGAAACGATGTTGATCCTTCGGCTATTTGTGGGTTTCGCGCCAGCTTTGTTCCAGGAGCTGGGCCTGCGCAATCTCCTCAGCCGACATATACCCGGCCATCTTTTCCAGTTTGCGCGTCGCCATCCCGTGGTCCGCCGTGGCGGCAATACTGAACCACATGTAGGCCAGGACCTTGTCTTTCTCCATCCCAAGTCCCATGAGGCACAGATTGCCAAGCGCTACCTGCGCGCCCGCATGGCCCTGTTGTGCCGCCATGAGATAGTATTTCTGCGCAGCCACGAAATCCCGGCCGACACCGTCGCCCAACTGGTAGGCCAGCCCAAGACTGAACTGGGACCTGGCATCGCCGGTTTCGGCGGCGGTGCGCCATTCATTAATCGCGGTTTGGAAATTGCCCCGGTCGGCGGCATCCTGGCCGGCCTGCCAATCCGCCCATCCGGGCCGCGCAAAAGAAAGAAGGAGCGCGGCCACAAACATCAGCCTGATCATCACACTCTCCTATGCGGTAACAACCACCCAAATACTATATATGAGTAGTGAACACCCATATTACCAGTGTCAGGTTAAGATATCGTGACGTCAGTTCCATGCAATCCGCGATAGGCCGGGAGGCCGCACCCGGATACTCAACCGGGTTTGAGAAAGACAGTAATACCAAGTTTCCTTGATAGAGACTCATTTGACCGGTCGATTTTCGCCGTTTGCCCTGATTCTGGCGCTTACAGCTTTTTTTATTTTCCTGGGCTGTTTTCTGGATGGCATATCGGTCGTCGTGCTGACGACCTCTGTCATCCTGCCCATGGTGGAGAAGGCCGGGATCGATCTGATCTGGTTTGGAATCTATCTGGTGCTGGTCGTTGAGATGTCGCAGATCACGCCGCCCGTTGGCTTTAACCTCTTCGTGGTGCAAGGGGTGACCGGGGAAAGCATCCTGTCGATCGCGCGGGCGAGTTTGCCGTTTTTTGTCTTATTGCTTGTCGCGGTCGCACTTGTGGCAATATTCCCGGAAATCGTCACTTATCTGCCTGAACGCATGTCGCGTTAGAGCGGGCTCCAGGGTTTGAAATAGGGCTGAAAACGATGAGGCGCGGCCCGCACGGACCGCGCCCCCAAGGTGGTTGGCCCCTCTTGCCCCCCAAGATCTGTGGGGCCAACCTTGTTCGGTGCATAGGATTTACGAATCGCTAATCATTTGTCCAGCAAAAAATTCCCGCGATAATAGGTCGCGGGTGAATAATCCTGCTAATCAGCATTTCGGTTCGAATCGCCCTTGGCGATCGGTGATAATGCGAGCAGGCTGAAATGTTGCCCCTTACTTGACGCGCTTTACCCGGACCCTGGTGTTGTTGCCGGCCGTGAGCCAAAAGCCGCTGACCAGTCCGCGTTTCAGGACCACGGCATCTCCAACTGTCAGATTGAGTTTAAAATCATCCTTTTGCCGCCAGACCTGGCCATTGCTCAAAACAAAAGTGTATTGCCCAAACGGGCCTTTGGCGAAACTGGTCAGCTCGGCGCGCAATTCCTCGCTTTTGTCAGTGCGGTTGGCGAGCCCCCATGACGCGCCGAAGGGTTCCTGCCTTGCGGCGGGGCGCGTGGTGGCGTGGGGCCTGGCCTTGAGTTTCTGAGAGGCGATCGGCGCGGATTGCCTTTGGATGATCAAATCATTGACGCGCTGGTCGTAGCAAGCGAGCCGTTTGGTCCGCTCCGGCACCTTGGCGCATTCGATGATATGGGCCGCGTCGGTTTGCGCCCTGGACGACGACGCCGGGACGAGCATCGCCGCCAACAAAAGCACGAAAAATAAATGATCAAATTTCATATCATCCACCGTTGACGTTATTGTTTGGCCGTAAGGGTACACTGTCGAGGCTAATGATCAAGCCCCAACCATCCGCTTGAGGTTGATAACCGGGGCCCGGATCCATCACCGGAAATGTCAGGAGGAAGCGAATTGCTAATAAGGTCGCGCGGGCCCGTAAAATGAAAAAGCGCCGGATAATTTGCATTTCGAATCCAACCGCCGGTCCGGGTGCCGGGAACAAATTCGGTGCGGTGTTGCGGCGGCTTCGGGATCAGGCCTGTTCGGTCACGGTCCGGGAGACGGCTGCCCGTGGCGACGGCGAGCGGCTGGCCCGCCAGGCGGCGAAATCCGGTGCGTTCGATGTCGTGGTCGCGGTCGGTGGGGACGGGACCATAAATGAAGTCGCCAACGGCCTCCATGGCTCCTCGGCGCCGCTGGGCATTATTCCTGCTGGAACCGCGAATGTTTTGGCATTGGAACTCGGGATCGGGACTTCGCCGCGACGGGTGGCCGACATCATTGCACATGGCGAGCCTCGTCCGATATGGCCGGGCGTGGCTAACGGCAAGCTGTTTTTGGCGATGGCCAGTTGCGGCTTCGACGGCAGGGTCCTGGGGGGCGTCTCGCTCGCGGTGAAGCGGCGGGTCGGCAAGGGCGCCTATGTCTGGAGTGGCATTCAAACCTGGTTTGCCGGGGACACGCCGACCATTGACGTCGCCGTCAATGGCAAATCCCTTGGCGGTGGATGGGTGATCGTCGCTAACACCCGTCGCTATGCCGGCCGTTTTGTTCTGGCGCCCGACGCCGACCCCTTCGAGCCCGGATTTCAGCTGGTCACTTTGCCGGGGCGGTCGCGAACCGATATGGCGCGTTATATCGTGGCGCTGCTGCTTGGTCGTTTGGCCAGGCTGCGGGACGTTTCGGTCATTGAGGCCAAAGAGCTTCGGATCGAGGGGCCACCCGGCGAATTGTTCGAGATCGACGGCGACGAAGCCGGCCATCTGCCACTGGACATAGCCGTCGCGATGGAGCCGCTGATGCTTTTGGCATAGGGCCGGACTTCAGGGCCGTCCCGGGGTTCCATGTCGCCGGCGCCAGCTCTCCAGAACCTGTTGCATGCGGCGGTGGTGGCTTCCTGGCCAATAAAGCTTATTGCAGTCCCGGCAATAGGTTGCGCCGTGCCCGAAGTCCCGGGCCCGTGGCGGCAGCCGGGTTAACAGGCCTTGTGGCGCGGGCGTGATTTTCGCGTTGCAGATCAGGCAGCGGGAGAAGGGGCGATAAAGCCAGTTTACGTTAAGTTGCCGACTGACCTGCGCGACCCAACCCTCCACCCCGTCCCCTTCCAGCAACAGGATCCGACCGCGCGCAGCCTTTATTTCCGGTATCTTTTTGTCCCGCGTGAGGATTAGCCGGTTTTCTGCCGCCGCTTTCGAGACCAGAACCCGGTCGCTGACGCCTGGTTCCATGATCAAGGTGTCATAGCCCGCCGCGCGAAGCCAGCGGCCCAGCCGATGCACCATTTCATCGCAGAGCAACCGCATTGGCGATTTCCGTGATCCAGACCCGGAACCCTTGATTAGGCGGCATGCCCCTATCGTCGGCCCTTGCTTGATGGGATGTCAAATGAAACCGCGTCGGCGCCTATTCCGTCAGGGATCGTGGGGAGGGCCCGGCTCAGCCTTGCGTTGGCGTTTGAGATTGAGACATTCACCGAACAGGGCGATCCGCGTCAGGCGCACGCGCCGCGCCGGCGTTGGCCGGGTGCTGGTAATCAAGCCGTGAAGGCGGTGGCCCAGGGCGCGAATCAGCCGTCTCGTCAATTCCAGGTCGCCGCCGCTAGGAATCGCCACCGTCCATCCCAGCACGATGTTGAGATGCCGGGCCCGGTCATAGCGTTGGGCCATGGCCCGCACATGGCGACGCTCCGACAAGCGGCTTTGTGCGTGAAGCGCGCCGGCGGCGTCATCGAGCGCGGTGTTCGACCCAGGCCGGCGCCTTGAAACCGAAGTCTCGCAATGCGGGTGCTGTATTTGCCTGGCGCTTTCCATGAATACCGTTTGCTCCTCCAAACGGCGCCCAGTTTATCGGCAGCAATGCTCATAAACAAGCAAAATAATCCCAATGTTGTGAATTGTTATGGTTCGCTGGCGCCGACAATATAGTAAACCGATTTTACCTGGTCATTGTCGAACTGCAGCAATTTCTCGGGATTGAACTGACGCAAGTGCAAGGTGGCGTCGTCGCGGCGGACGAACTGCTTTACCAGTCCCTGTCCGTCGACAAGCTCGACCACGACGAAGCAATTGCGGGCCGGAGGGCGATTGGGGTTCACGTACAAATACTCGCCGGCGAAATAGCGCGGCTCCATGCTGTCACCGACCATATAAACCGCGAAGGCATTTTCGACACCACCCAGGCCTGGCGGGCGGTGGATATGCTCGTGAACGGTCCCGTTGTCGAAAAACAGCGAATTATTGCCTCCCTTGGCGGCGCCCAGTACGGGCAAATCCTTGACGTCGCTAAAGCTGCATCCCGCGATAGGGGGCGGCTCGGAGCGCCCAGTCTCCCTTGATGTGGAAGGCTGATTTCCCGGGGTTCCAGTTAGAGCGGACACCGCCTTGCTGATTTCGTCCAGTCTCCAGAAACTGTCGGGATCGGCCGATCTGGCAAGCTCGTCGGCCTCTTTCTCAAGGTCGATCCCGAACTGACCGATCAGCGGAATGACAGCCTCTATGTCCGCCTGAGAGACGACCTGTTCAGTGCGCAGCCGTTCGTTGAGCCTTGCAAGTGTTGTGATCAATAGCCGGGTCAGGGTGCTGAATTTAAGGGTGTGTTTGACATCCTTATGCATGAAGCGGTTCAGCGTCGATGCGGCCAGGCCGGACTTTACCGCCAGCTTGGATGCCGACCATCTGGTTACGTGCATCATGATGCGCACGGTTTCCCGCGTCCCGGTCTGTGAGGAATCGAGCGGATGAGTCTTTGTATTTATCATGGGACTATTTTGCAAAAAAATTCTGAGCATTGCACCGTGTAAAAACGCTTGCTAATACGTGAAATTGCTCATATCGTATAAGGTGTAAAAAAACACAAAGCAAACGGCAAGGTGGGATTTTGTGGTGGCCGGTGGTTGCGCCATGAATTCTTAACGGAAAGTGGAAATTGCGAAGAGAAAACCACGCACGATGTGCGTCATTATTGTGGGGGTTCCATGAGAAAAACAGCAAAAAACAAGCGCCGGAAAGCGCGCGGGTCGGGGCAGGTTTCTGGCGGCGAGGCCAGAAATGACAAGCCGACGGCTCAAACCCGGGCCAAACTGAAGCCGGATCCATTATGGGCCCTGGCCCAGCGAGGAGTTCTGAGCAATGAACAAATTCAGGCCGCGTGGGACATTCGGGCTGCGTTCGAAATTATCACTGTTCCGGTGCGCCTCCGGCTGGCCTCGCTGGAGAAAATAGACTGCGGCGCAGCGGATCATCGCGAGTCGGAACGGTCGATCCGGCTTCTCAAGCAATACAACGCCTGGATCGATGAGATGACACGCTATCGGCTCCCGGCCGGCCCGGTGCTCGATATCGTGGTCGAGAGTTTAAGTTGCCGGGAGGTCGATCGCCGCCGACGGGTCCGCAAGGGAACCGCCCGAAACCTGCTGGTCGAGGCGCTCGATCTGTACTGCAAGGTGGTGGGCTGGCCCCTCTCCGGGCGGCGGTTGGCAAGTTAGTTCGTTCTGGTTCCCGGCGCTGCTCGTTTCGTTTCCAAACGAATCCGGCCGCCCAGCAAAGCGCCGGGAACCAGGAATGCCGCAAAGCTCACATGGTACCAAACCGGCAACGCGTTCCAGAAAGTGCTCTGCAGGTAAATGCCGACGATCAGGAGCGCGGCGCCCAGGCTGGTGGTATGTGCGATTTCCTCGCGGCCGGCGATTGCGGCTGTGAGGTATCCAGACAATGACGACGCGGCGACGCTCACGCCCAGTAACAGCAATAAAATGCCGGTGTATTCCGCCGGGCCGTCATTTGCGAAATAGCGGGGCAGGGATATCGCAATCAATCGGCTGCCGCCAATCCACAGCGCGGACCACAGAACAAATCCGCCCGCGACCGCCACGATGCTGCGCAGCATAGTTCTTGCCTCTTTCATTTCGGACCATTTAAGATCCGCCAAATTTCTGTATAAAGATGTCAGTGGCGCCGGTATTGCGCAACAGCAATCGGGCCGCCTCGCGGGCTTCTTCGCCTGGTTGCCTCAGCGAATGTGCTCCGGCACTTTAGTTCTTTATAAGGCGAACGATCGAAATTCAGCCCACTTTGCCACAGAGAAAGCCCCAGCCATGCAGCCCCTCATTCGTCCGTTCTCCGGCCTTCGCCCCACCGGGCAATTCGCGGCGCAGGTCGCGGCCCCGCCCTATGATGTCCTGACCAGTCAGGAAGCCCGCGCCCGCGCCGGGAACGCCCCCTGGAGCTTTCTTCATATCTCAAAGGCGGAAATCGACTTGCCTTCGGACTGCGATCCTTATTCCCCGGCGGTTTATGATAAAGCCGCGGACAATATGGCGAAATTTCTCGATGCCGGGGTGCTCAGGCGTGATGCGGTCCCTTGTTATTATGTCTACCGGCTGCGCGCCGGGGAGCACACCCAAACCGGCATCGTCGCCGCCGGATCGGTCGAGGCTTATCGCGGTAACCGGATTCGCCGTCATGAACTGACGCGGCCCGCCAAGGAAAATGACCGCGTGCGCCAGATCGAGGCGGTGGGCGCCCAGACCGGCCCGGTCCTGGTCGCGCATCCGGCGAGTGCCGATGTCGATGCCGTGGTGACGCGCGTCACAGCGGGCGTCCCGGTGGCCGATGTGACGCTCGACAATGTCGACCACACGATTTGGGTCGTGTCCAGGGACGCGGAGGTCGAGCGGATAACCCGGGCCTTTGAGGCGATGGAGGCAATCTATATCGCGGATGGCCATCATCGCTCGGCGGCGGCGGCGCGGGTTGCCGAGGCGAGGTCGAAGGGGGAGGCCGATTTCGGCCCCGATCCGCTTCATAATTATTTTCTGGTGGTGAGTTTCCCCATCAGCGAGGTGAATATCCTGCCCTACAATCGCGTGGTGCGGGACCTTCACGGCCTCAGCCCATCGGCCTTCCTCGAAGCGTTGAAGGGTGAATTCGTGGTTGAGGCCAGTGATAAGCCGGTTCAACCAGCCAGGCCCAGCGAATTCGGGGTTTATCTGGATGGCGGCTGGCACAGGATTGCATTGCGCCGCGAGCCGGAAACCGGGGCAAGCCCAGCGGAAAGGCTCGATGTGAGCCTGTTGTCGGAGCGGCTGTTGGCCCCAATTCTTGGCATAGGCGATCCGCGCACCGATCCCCGGATCGACTTTGTCGGTGGCATAAGAGGGCTCGGTGAGTTGGAACGCCGGGTTGACGGCGGCGATTGGGCGGTGGCCTTCTCGTTCTTCGCCACCGCCATGGACGATCTTGTCGCGGTGGCCGACGCCGGCCAGATCATGCCGCCCAAGTCAACCTGGTTCGAGCCCAAGCTGGCCGATGGATTGGTGTCGTTGGTGCTGGAGTGAGCCGAGTCGAAGTTGACAAATCCGCGTTTACGCACAATTTCACGCACGGCCAATTCAAAATTTAAGAATAAGTGATTGTTTTTATTGGAGGTTAAATATTAATCACGCATTTATGCATAATTCCGCTTGACCATCGGGGTCAGTAACGGTATAAGTTTCTCACCGTACGAAATTGCGTCCGGCATCACCCGCGAGCCACTTCCCGGCTGGCGGGTTTTTATGTACATGGGCATACATCGTAGCTTTCCGGCAACACGCATTTTTAGCACTTTGCAACGATCAAATCGGATGCGGCTGTCGGAGAAACCATTTGTGGTATATAAAGCGACTGTATCGCGTGAATCGATCGATTGAGCGCCTTAACTTTGATTAACAATTTAATTGACCTAAAATTAATAATTGTTGACTTTAATGGCAACTCTTGATGAAATTGAGGACCAAGAGAAAATTTGGAGAATCGAACCAGGTCTCGGTCCCAGTGAGCAATATTACAGGATGCTTTATGCGTCGCCGCAGTTCTTGAATTGGCTCGAACGCCAGTTGAAAAACGAACCAAAAGATCGGCACCGTAATATCAGTCCATACGAACAAGTGAACCAGTTATTTTATGAGTTCGTCTGTGGTTCTCAAATGGTCTACGACGAAAATATGAAGAAGTTGAAACCGTTAGGAAGCAATGTTTGGGAAATGAAGACGACGGATGTCCGGATTTTTGGCTATTTTTATCGGACCGCCAAATTTATTGCTGTATGTGGTGAAATGAAGAAGCGGCTGAGAAGGTCTCGAGCCTACGACCCGTTTAAGGCTGAAGTGGGAAATTTTATGAATCACGTCGACCTGAATCCGCCAAAGGCAATGAGAGAGGATAATCTAAATGCCCTCCTTTAGAATGAATATTGACCCGCGCCGAAAAGCCTTTGTCCGACTCATTGGACAAATCCAACATGAACTGCGCGCGGCGTTTGCTTCGCAGAAACGGGCAAAGGGAATTTCAAAAACAGACGTAGCTAGAAACATCGGCCGCCACAAATCGTTTGTTACTCGCCATCTGAATGGCACAGCGAATATGACATTGGAGACATTGTCCGATCTCGCGTTTGCCTTGGAACATGATGTTATTGTACGACTTGATTCCCGCAGTCGAGCAAGGCCTGTCGCTACAAATATAAGGTACGACGATGAGCATTTTGTTTTCTCATCAGGCGAAATGCCACGTAACACCGCTTTTTCGCCAACTACGACCTCTAAACTTAGCATTTCCGCAGTAAGGCCCGTCGGCTGATGGATCGTTACGCGCACTGCCTTTTTTGTGATGAGATTCGCCAGGAAATTAATCAGAAACTGTTGTTCCTTGGAGTCTATTCAAACGACCTAATCGTGCCTGGTGATGTTCCAGTTAATCTGCCAAAACTTGCAATCGTCGTTTGGGTTGTCACGTCTCGGAATGATCCATTCGACCAGATTACAATTCGAGTTACGCGACCTGGACAAGAGGATGCTGAGTTTGAAGTGCCCACGCCGCCGGGAGAGTTACCGGATCCGCCGAGTTTCAACGATGGTAGCGGTCCTGCAGCAAAGACGATTGTCGCAAATGCATTTCTTGAATTTAGTCCGTTCGAGTTTTCCCAAGAAGGTGAAATAACTGTTCATGTTGAAACTGGACGGGAAACTCTTGTTGCGGGTTCCCTACGTTTGCGGACCAGCCCACCAAAAGACATGGTTCGATAGCCAATCGACGATCTTTGCAGGCAGCCAAAGGCTAGATTCTAGTTTTTCGGTTGGATTATTCAGAGAAATTCGTCTCAGCAATTGGTGTTCAAGGCTATTGGCGAAATTGAAAATCTGACCTACTTAGCCAACCTGGGTTGAGGAAATCGGCGAGATCATGGTCCGCGAGGGCGCCGGGAAGTTCGTCAAACCGGTGGGGCTGTTTCTGGACACTACCATCTCGGCTGAGAACGCCACCGGCGCGGCGGCTTCGTTACGCCCGCGCCGGTCCACTCGATCCCATGATCCACCGATATTTTTTGACACTCCCACACTCTTTATGTCGGGGCGGGCCTTAAATGGGCAATCGCCAATCATTATCCCGTTAGGCACAAAAAGGCCCCTCGGCCCGCCCCGGCGCCTTGTTGCGTGGTGATGGAAGCTGCGCTGCCGTTCGAGCGGAAGGCGGAACGTCTTGTGAACGTCCTTCGTGGTGTGTCATAATCCCTGCATAAGATATGGTATATCGCGTGAAGGTGGTGGGTATGTGGATGCGAACGGCGCTTTCTGTGTTGATGGTGGCGCATGTCTCCACAGTATGTGCGCAGCAGACAGACCCTGCGGATTTTCCCTCCGATATTATTCGCGATAAAGACACGGTCACAAATGATCGCAAGCACCTATCCCGCCCCCGCGCTCCTGGAAATCGATTTTTGGAATTAGTGGCCGAAGGAAAAATTGAGGAAGGACTCGCGGCCCTCCGGGCACGTCCTAATGCTGCTTGTGGCAATCAAGACAATCAAGACAATCAAGACTGTCATGCTGAGAATATACAGAAATTCGTTCTCTTCATGTGGTTGAGTTCTCCGGGCTGGCCAGCAGAGCGGTTCCATTCCCTGATGCAGGAGGCTCGTGGCCTTATTGAGCGCGTAGATGGCGTGGAAAAGCACTCCCTCATGTTCGAGTGGTATTTGACCAACGGGAATTACGCGAGAGACCAAGGCGACTTGGCGGCATATGAAGGCGCCGTGAAGGCGGCCCACCAGCAGGTAGACAATATCCGTGCCGAAGGCGAAGAGTTCGTGAGCCTGGCGGCTGATTACGAGATAAGCTGGCTTACACATTGGGCTAGTCTCAAAAAGGCACGGAACGAACCAGACGTCGCGTTCGAGATTCTGCAATAGGCATTGAAACTGACGCGGCAAAAGCCGGATATGGCTCGCGACGATCCGGTTTCTATTCTTCTCCAGCTCAGTGAACTGTTTGCCACATCCGATCCCGCCCGGTCCAAAAAATACCGTGAGGAGGCCTGTAACCTCTATGATCAGGTTGCGAAGCCCTTCGATTACAAGGAAGATTGCCAGGGCTCCCAAGCTGGACACTAACCACGCGCTGTTAGCGCTTTGGTCAGTCAGCGTGATTTTTTAGAAAAATTTGCCTGTAACGGGTGGTTGTTCGTTCATCCACCTCATTCCGCACCTGCCCTTGAAAATGTCATGAATAGGTGCTGGTTTTTTAGCCCGGCATAGAGAAGGATTGATAAGGATTTTTCCTTATGCATGTCAGATGGTTAGGGTGCGGACCCTAGGGCCTGGGCTAATGTATGATTACATTGAGCTTATCTGTGCTAGCCCCAAAGTAAGTTGGAAATCCAAGCGGCCAATAGGAGGCCGATGACCCAACAAATGAATCTCGTAGGTAAACCCAGCTCGCCACTGTTTTTTTTGTCTGTCATCCTGCACTCCAATATCTGGGCCATTTCGCAGGAATATGATCCAGCTTAACCGAATGATATCCCAATACTTGGAAAAATATGTCGATTCGATCGAGGTATGTTCCGCTCTCTGACGGCGCTTCTGCTACCTACTTCGCTTCCACGAATAGACGTAAAAATAGCGCATGGCAACCTTTCAGAGTAACAACTTTCGTTGGTCGGCCGTTAACTGAAAGCAATTGACAGAGGTCCCCTATGTTAGAACTCTTAAAACGTATCATTGCAATCCTGTCCAATCTTCCTAAAATCCTAGGAAATCTCAAAGAAATCGGCCTCGCAATAGGTAGTGGCGTAACGGCTAATGCAATATTGAAACTCTTTGATAACTCTTCGGACAAAGTCGTCAGCAAGCTTGAGGACATTGATCAAGCCTTGGTGGATGGCTTCGCGAGCCGGGATATCGAGACTGAAAGAATCCAAAGGCAGTTGGATTCGGTCAATGCAAGCATCGGCAAGATCAAGGCTGGTCGCGACCAAGCAGATGCCAAAGCCAAGGAAGCCTTCGAAAAGCAAGAAGTGATTGAAGGGATTATTGCGGATGCTGACGCTGTCTCTGCCTCTGAGGCGCTCCGCAAATTGGAAGAAACAAGGGCTGAGCTGGAAAGGCAGCTCGTTGAGGCCGGTAGGCTCGCCGAAGTCGTTGAACGGGGAGTCAATGGTTCGGTCACGGTCAAAGTCCCCGAGACGGCGCCAAAGACAGTCAAGCAACCCGACGCGGTCGAGACCGGACAAACTTTCGCCACGCCTGCGCCGGAAGCCGAGAGGGAAAAACCCGATGCCGTGTTCCAGAATTTTGATGATTCGTTCGATGCGCTTGACGAGCGGATCAACACTCGCTTCAAGGCCACGCTCGATGGTCTGACCGACGTCATTGGCGAAGCGGTGGCCGAGATCAACCAACTCGCCGACCAAGTGGGGATCGATCTTGAGGTCACGGGGGCCGCGGTGGATGGTTTTGAGCGGGACCAGGAAGCCGTCGAGCAGGCGGCCATGCAAAACGGGCTGAGCGATCAGTTGGCGGTTTCGGCCTTTACGTCCGGTCGCCAGGCGCCGAACCCATTGCCGGAGATGCTGGGCGGTGGCCTTGACGCCATGCTGGACAGGGACGGGGGCGAAGGCCCGCTGGTCGAATTCGAAGGGATTGAGGAGCTTCTTGGCCAGATCAACGGCAAGGCCGGCGAGGCCGGGCGAAGCCTGCTTAAATTGTTCAACAGTGCCTCGAAGGGCGCCGGCGATTTTACCGGGGCGCTTGGCGGTGTGTTCGACGCCCTGGGCGGCATCGGCGGCAAGGCGGGCCAGGTGCTGGGCACTCTCTCCAACTTATTTGGCGGCGGCAGTCTGGAAGGGCTGCTGGGAGGATTGGGCGGCCTGTTCGGCTTCGCCGGTGGCGGCACCGTGCAGCCGGGCTTGCCGGTGTTGGTCGGTGAACGTGGGCCAGAGCTGTTTATCCCCCATGGCGGCGGGCGCATCGTCAACCGCGCCAATAGCCAGGGCATGATGGCAAGGCCGTCGGTCACCATCACCCAGAACATGACCTTCGCTACCGATGTGCGCAATTCGGTGCGCTCTGAAATATTGAATAACGCGCCCGCCATCGTGGAGGCTTCCAAGCGCGCTGTCTTGGACGCCATGATGCGCGGCGGTTCCCGCTCTCCGTTTCGTTAGGCCCGCCGCCTAATATTTCGCTATCGAAACGAATTTCACAGCAACTGCTCAGCCGATCCCGCGGAAGGCTCGCAGCTAGCGGAGTATTGCCCCTTGTCCAGCACCGAACTCACGCCAAAACAACGGCGCTTCGTCGATGAATATCTGATCGACCTGAACGCCACTCAGGCTGCATTGCGGGCCGGTTATTCCGAGCGCCGGGCACGCCAGCAGGGCAGCCGGTTGCTTAAATATCCCCATGTCGCCGCAGCGGTGCGCCAGGGGCAAGGGGCCCTTGCCCAGCGGGCGCAAGTATCGGCGGAGACCGTCCTTGAAAAGCTGGCGGAGTTGCGCGAGGGCGCGGCGGCAAAGGGCCAGTATTCAGTAGCACTTCGGGCCGAGGAGCTCAGGGGCAAGCACATTGGCATGTTCGCCGATCGCAAGTCCGACCAGATCCGTCGGCTCGAGGAAATGACCGAGGAGGAAATCGTTGCAAGCCTCGGACTTGATGAAGAACAGATTGATCAGGCTCTATCGCCAAAGGGCGATCCGAAGGCTTGAGCAACTGCGCGCCGGTCGTGCCGCTTTCGATTGGGACGGCACGCTGACCGGGATTCCGGTCGCCAGGCCCTCCCAACTGCCGCCCGCCGGCGAGTGGCGGGTCTGGTTGCTGCTCGCGGGGCGCGGATTCGGTAAAACCCGGACCGGCGCGGAATGGGTGCGGGGGCTGGTGGAGCAGGGCAGGGCCACGCGCGTAGCCCTGCTGGCTCCCACCGCGGCCGATGCCAGGGATGTGATGATCGAGGGCGAAAGCGGGCTGCTGGCTGTTTCGCCGCCGTGGTTCCGGCCCAAATACGAGCCTTCGAAACGGCGTCTCACCTGGCCAAACGGGGCCACGGCGACGGCCTATTCCGCCGACGAACCCGACCGCTTGCGCGGGCCGCAGCACGATGCCGCCTGGGCCGACGAACTGGCGGCCTGGCGCTATCCCCAGGCCTGGGACATGTTGATGCTGGGGCTGAGGCTGGGTGAAAACCCACGGGTGGTCGCGACCACGACGCCCAAGCCGGTCAAGCTTGTTCGTGAACTGCTCGCCAGTCGTACCGTGACCGTCACCAGGGGCTCGACTTTCGAGAATGCCGATAATCTCGCCCCGGCGTTTCTGGATCAGATCGTCGCCCGTTATGAGGGAACGAGACTGGGGCGGCAGGAACTGTACGCGGAAGTGCTGGAGGACGTGCCCGGGGCCTTGTGGCGTCGGGCGCAACTCGATGCCCTTCGCGTGCAACGGCGCCCCGGTTTGATGCGCATTGTCATAGCGGTCGACCCGGCGGTGTCCAGCTCGCCAGGATCGGACGAGACCGGAATCGTCGTGGCGGGATTAGGCGACGACGGTATCGGGTATGTACTTGAGGATTTGTCGCTCAGCACGTCGCCCGATGGTTGGGCGCGGGTGGTGGTTGCGGCCTACCATCGCTGGAAGGCTGATCGCATCGTCGCCGAAGCGAACCAGGGTGGCGATCTGGTGGAGCTGACGTTGCGCACCGTCGATGCGACGATCAGCTACCGGGCGGTCCGGGCGACCCGCGGCAAGGCCGCGCGCGCGGAACCGGTTGCGGCGCTTTACGAACAACGCAAATGCCACCATGTCGGCGCGTTTCCGGCACTCGAAGACCAAATGTGCGCCTTCACCATCGACTTCGATCGCGCGAAGTCCGGCGTCAGCCCCGACCGCGTCGACGCGCTGGTCTGGGCGCTTACCGAACTCATGTTAGGCATAACACCAAACCCAAGGATATGGCGATTATGAAATGGCCCTGGCAACAAGCCGTCTCCACGGCAAACACGACCACGATTAATGTAAAGCATGCCGGCTTCGGTCCGCTCCTGAGCGGCGCCGGCGCCCAGCCCCGATGGATGAACCGGGACCCGGCGACGCTTGCCCGCGAAGGCTATGAGCAAAACCCGATCGTGCACCGCTGCGTGCGCCTGATAGCCGATAATGCGGCTTCCGTGCCGCTGGTTCTGTGCCAAGGCGCGGGCAGGCATCGACGAAGGCTTGACGAACATCCGCTGCTTACCCTTCTGAAGCGGCCCAATCCGTTGCAGGGCGGCGATACCCTTATCGGGGAGTTCCTGTCTTATTATCTGATCGGCGGAAACGCCTTCCTTGAGCGCGTTGGGCCGGAAGGGCGACCGCCGGTCGAGCTGTGGGTGCCCCGCCCCGACCGGATGAAGGTGATCCCGGGCCGGTTCGGTCTGCCCAGAGGTTATCTGTTCTCGCTCGGCGGCCGCGAAAAACGCTGGCCTGCCGATGAACTGACCGGGGAAAGCCCGATCCTGCATTTCAAGACCTTCCACCCCACCGATGACTGGTATGGGCTGGCGCCGGTCGTCGCCGCGGC
>JBHHWG010000039.1:0-25708 GCA_046756385.1 Sphingomonadales bacterium
TCGCCGTGAACAACCTGGTGAGACTCCACAGCTAGTCCTTGACCCTATTGATTGTCTCCAATCAATAGGGTCAGCGTCCACCAAATCCCGATGAGTCGTCCTCATCGAGATTTGGTATTATCGACTGCGCGTCAGGCTGCCGCGCGTGAAATCACGCTCGGTCAGACCAACGGCGAACTGAAAGGCGCTCCAAAGCAGCCGCGTTTTCTTGCCGGTCTGATGATTTTCCATCAGCAAATCATGAGCGCGCCAGTATTTGCCATTATAAATCCGGTAATCAGACGCAATCAGGGTCTTGAGCAACGCATCGCGACGGTCGTAAAACTCAACCCTGAAGATACGATAATGCCCGTGATCCAGCCACACAATCTGCCGACGGTATCCGGAATAGCGATATCGCGGCGTGCGCTCGATCACGAAACACCGAAATTCCCCGCACGCCTCGTCCCTCAGGAATCGGTAGTCGAATTTTCCGACTTCGGGCGGGGCCATGTCCTCAAAAGCGAATTCGCTGCCCATGAACGGGCCGGATTTCCGGGCCGAGGAAATGCGCTTGACCCGCTTGAGCGCCGGCAAGAAAAGCCATTGATCGTCGGGTTCGAGCACTTTTGAGAACGTCAGCAACGCGGTCCCCTTGATGTCGCGCGGGGTGTCGAACACCACCAGGGTCTTGTCGCCTTGTCCGGGCTCGTCGACTTCAAGCGTGCTGATGCGCAACAGCCGCTCGGCCACATCACCGTGCCGGTTGGTCAGAATCATTCTCAGCTCGGCGGTATGATCGCCAAAGCCCTCGCCCCTGCGGTCGGCCTCACTAGCGATCCGCAGTCCGGCTCCCTCCGGAGTTTCCACGGCCGCTGACGACAAATCGGCAACCAGCGCGATCCCCACGCAGGCGAGAGTCGCGATGACCGCGCGGGCGGGTGTCACGCCGCCGTTCCGGTCACGGGGTTGGTTGCGCGATCGCGGCGGCGCGCCTCGATCGCATCCCAGATCAGGGCGGCGATGTTGATGCCGTCGAACCGCTCGATTTCCTGAATGCCGGTTGGCGAGGTGACGTTGATTTCGGTGAGATAGTCGCCGATCACGTCGATACCGACGAAAATCAGGCCCCGTTCCCGAAGCGCCGGACCGATGGCGCGGCAGATTTCCCTCTCCCGTTCGGTCAATTTTGAGGCCAGCGCCTTGCCGCCGACATGGAGGTTGGAGCGCGCCTCGCCTTTGGGCGGTATCCGGTTGAGCGCGCCGACCGGCTCGCCGTCGACTAGAATGATGCGCTTATCGCCGTCGCGAACCTCGGGCAAAAAACGCTGAACCATGATCGGTTCGCGGTAAAGCCCGGTGAACATCTCCAGGAGTGCGTTGAGATTGTCGTCCTCGGGCCGCAGATGGAAAACACCGGCGCCGCCATTGCCATAAAGGGGCTTGACGATGATGTCCTTGTGCTCGGCGCGAAACTGATCGATCTCCTGGCGATCCGAGGTAATCAGGGTTGGTGGCATCAGATCGGCAAAGTAAGTGACGAAGAGCTTTTCCGGGGCATTGCGCACATGGACTGGATCGTTGACCACCAGTGTCTTGGGATGGATATGCTCCAGCAGGTGGGTCGCCGTGATGTAGCTCATGTCGAACGGCGGGTCCTGACGCATCAGCACCACGTCCACCGACGCCAGGTCCAGCACCTCCTCGGCGCCGTGCGAGAAATGGTTCCCCTTCTCGCGCCGCACGGTTAGCGCGCGCCCCCGGGCCCGCAGCCGGTCATCTCTAAACGTCAATTTGCTGGGCAGGTAATAGAACAGTTCGTGCCCGCGCCTTTGAGCCTCGAGCGCCAGGGCGAACGTGCTGTCGCCCTCGATATCGATCGTCTCGATCGGGTCCATCTGCATCGCCACCGACAGGCTCATGCAACGCTCCTTGAAATCCGGTATCAATCTCAATCCGTGCCGACCATGGTCGGCGACCGCCGGCTTTTTTTCAAGCCATTAGGCTGGGTCCTCGACCGACCAGGCATTTTGGATCCGCACCGGCCACCGTCCGGGGGTGATCAGCATGACGTCGAACTGCGCGTCCCAATCGGCGTATTTGGGATTACGGGCCAGGAACAGCGCCGCCGCCCGGCTTATCCGGCGACGCTGGCGCGGCGTTACCGCCTCGCGCGCGGCTTCGAGGTCGGCGCGCTCCTTGACTTCGATGAAATAGAGCCGGCCGCCGCGCCCGGCGATGATATCGATTTCCCCGACCGGTGTTCGAAAACCACGGGCGACGATGCGATAGCCGCGCAGGCGCAACAACAGGACGCACAGTGTTTCGGCCCACCGGCCCGACCGATAGGCACGCCGGCGCGATTCAGTGGTCACATCCCTTATCCCCGCCTACCGTGGGCTTATCTTCGGACAACATGACCGCACGGGCGTAAATCTCGCGCCGTGGCCGGCCGGTGATGTCGGCAATCACCGTCGCCGCCGAGCGCACGGACAGGGACTTCAATGCCTTGATCAACATGTCATCGAGCTCATCGGTCCCAGGTTCGGACTTCGCCCCCGGCCCGACGACGATGACGACTTCGCCTTTTGGGGCGCCGGCGCCGCCATAATGCGCCACCAGCTCCCCCAGCCCGCCGCGACGATGTTCTTCGTAGAGCTTGGTTAGCTCGCGCGCCACAACGGCTTCGCGGTCGCCCAGAATTTCCGACATTTCCGCCAGGGTCGCCGGCAGCCGGCGGGCCGATTCGAATATCACGGTGGTGGCGTCGGTCCTTTTGATCTCTTCAAGCGCGGTGCGGCGAGCGGCACTCTTGGCCGGCAGGAAACCCGAAAACAGGAACCGGTCGGTCGGCAGGCCCGCGGCCATCAGCGCCGCCAGCACGGAAGAGGCGCCGGGGACCGGCCACACCGCGATACCCCTGACCGTCACCTCCCGCACCAGCTTGTATCCGGGGTCCGAGATCAGCGGCGTGCCGGCGTCGCTGACCAACGCCACTATCTGGCCTTGCTCCAACCGGTTGATCAGACCCGGCCTGACCCGCGCCGCGTTATGATCGTGGTAGGCCATGCACGACGTGGCAATCCCGTGGATGGCCAGCAACCTGGCGGTGATTCGGGTGTCCTCGCAGGCGATGATATCGGCGCCGCCCAGGACATCGAGCGCCCGTAAGGTCATGTCGCGGGCGTTGCCGATGGGGGTCGCCACGATATAAAGCCCGGGGGCCGGCCGCGCGGTCGCGCGGTGATTTTGGTCCTGTTGCGCCACTCTGGTCTCGCTCTTCGGTTTACTTGTCGCCCGGTCGCCGCTACGCTCCGTTACCCACAGCTCGCCTTTGTTCCGCCAAAATATAGTGGGAAACAGGTTTCAGGTCGCGGCTCAAGCTTTAAATTGTCATGACACCGTCGGTCAAAATTTATCGCAACATTCAACGCTGCTGTATTGCCGGCGCCGCGGCCCTGTTGGCGGGCTGCGCGGACGGCGTTGTCACGGCCCCGCCGGCGGTTGAGCTGACCCCGCCAGCCGTGTCCGCGATGAACGGGGCCGAGCAAGCCGAAGCCGCCACCCGGACAAAGCCGGCTGGCGAGCCCGGAAAGCTGACGGTCGCTTTGCTGCTGCCGCTGAGCGGCCCCGATGCCGAAGTCGGCCAGGCGCTGCTCAATGCCGCGCAAATGGCGCTCTTCGATGTCGGCCAATCGCAGCTCAAACTGATACCCAGGGATACGCGGGGCGCCCCCGATGGCGCGGCGCGGGCCGCCCAATCGGCAATTGATGGCGGGGCCGAACTGATATTGGGGCCTTTGTTTTCGACCTCGGTTTCCACAGTGGCGCCGATTGCCCGTGACCACGCCATCACCATGCTCGCCTTTTCGACCGACCGATCGGTGGCCGGGGACGGCGTTTATATCCTTGGGTTCGTGCCGGAACAACAGGTTCGCAGGGTCATCGGCTTTGCCCGCGGCCAGGGAATCGAACGATTCGCCGCTTTGGTCCCCGACAGTCCTTATGGCCATGCGGTGCTGAAAGCCTTTGGCGGTTCGGTGCTGCGCACAGGCGCCGAGATCAAGGCCATCGAATTCTACCAGCAGAATCAAAGTGCGCTGTTCGAACCCGTGAAGAGACTGGGAAATTACGCCGAACGACGCGCCGCCCTGATGGCTGAGCGGCGCGCCCTGACCGAGCTTGGTGAAGACGACAGCCTGGCCCAGGAGCTGCTCAAGCAACTGGCGCATCTGGAAACCCTGGGCGAGCCTGACTTTGACGCGGTCTTCATGCCCGAAGGCGGGGCGTTGCTGCGCGCTCTCGCGCCCCTGCTGCCCTATTACGAAATCGATCCCCTGAAGATCAAGTTTCTCGGCACCGGTCTTTGGGACGATCCCGGACTGAGCCTTGAGCCGTCGCTGATCGGCAGTTGGTTCGCCGGGCCGCCGCCTAATTCCGGCGTCGTGCTGTCCAGACGCTTCCTCGAGATTTTCGGTCGCGAGCCGCCCCGAATCACCAGCCTGGCCTATGACGCGGTGGCCTTGGCCGCAGTCCTTTCCCGCGCCGACCGATGGGATCGATTTGACCATGAGGCGCTGACCAACCCCAACGGCTTTGCCGGGATCGACGGAATTTTCCGGTTTCTGGACAACGGCGTGGCCGAGCGGGGTCTGGCGGTGATCGAGGTGACGGCGAGGGGATTTGTCGTTCTCAGTCCGGCGCCGACAACGTTTCAACCCGCCATCAATTGACGCCGCGATCGAGAAGCAAGGCAAGGATGGAATCCAGGACGGTCATGCCCCGGGCGGTCACCGTGATCGCCCGCGGCCCGGATTCAAGCAACCCCTCCTCAGCCAGCGTGGCGGTCGCGTCGGCGGAGATGAAATCCTCGACCGGGCGGCCCATGGCGTCTTGAAACCGGCGCCGCGACAATCCCTCCTCCAGCCGCAGCGCCATAAGCAGCATTTCCGTGGCCAGGGTCGGGCGGTCCAGGGGTTCGCTCCGTTCAGTGCCATGGCCGCGAGCCTCGACCGCCGCCAACCAGGCGCCCGGTTCGCGTAGCTGGTTAAGCGCATGAAGCGCGCCCGGCGCGCCCAGGCGCAACCGCCCATGGGCGCCGGGACCGATGCCGACATATTCGCCATGGCGCCAATAGTTAAGATTGTGACGCGATTCCTGGCCCCGGGCCGCGTAATTGGAAACCTCGTAGCGATAAAGCCCGGCGGCCCGGCAAATCTCTTCCGTGGTTTCATAAAGAGTGGCCGCGAGGTCCGGGTCCGCGGCGAGAACCTCGCCCCGCCGGCTACGCGCGGCGAAAACGGTGCGCGGCTCGACCGTGAGTTGATAAAGCGACAAGTGGCCCCCGGCAAGATCAAGGGCCCGGCCCAGCTCGGCGGCCCAGGAATTTAGCGATTGGCCGGGCCGGGCATAGATCAGGTCGAACGTGAACCGCTCAAAATGACGACCGGCCAGCGCCAGCGCCGCAAGCGCTTCGACCGCGCTGTGCTCGCGGCCCAGAAACTTCAGGGCCTGATCGTCAAGCGCCTGTATTCCCAGGGACAGCCGGTTCACTCCGGCATGACGATAGCCCTCGAACCGCGCCGCTTCGGTGCTGGTCGGGTTGGCCTCCAGGGTGATCTCGACGTCATCCTCAAGCGGCCACAATCGGGCAGCGCGATCAAGGATCGCGGTCACCGTTTCAGCCGCCATCAACGACGGCGTACCACCGCCGAAATAGATGCTGCCGACCCGGCGATTCCGGGTTTGGGCGGCGAAATGGTCAAGCTCGCGCAACAAGGCCCGCCGCCACCGGGCTTCGTCGAGCGACGCCTGGACATGGCTGTTAAAGTCGCAATAGGGGCATTTCGATTTGCAAAACGGCCAGTGGATATAAAGGCCGAAGCCGGGTTGCGATCCTTGATCGGCTGAGGATCGTGGAACCGGTTGCGCACGCGTGGCGTCAGGATCCGAAGCAGGCATCGATCATTTTCCGAAACGCCTCCGCCCGGTGGCTCAGGGCATGTTTGGCCGTGGGCGCCATTTCGCCGAAGGTCAGATCATGGCCGTCGGGAACAAACATCGGATCGTAGCCAAAACCGTGATCGCCTCGCGTCGGCCAGACCAGGGTCCCATGGACCCGGCCCTCGAAATTCTCGCAATGACCGTCGGGCCATGCCAGGCTCAGGGCGCAGACGAAATAGGCGCGGCGATCTTCCGGCGTGGTTGCGCCCTTTGCGCTCAATAAGGCCTCGATTCTTGCCATCGCCACGGAAAAATCCTTGTCCGGACCGGCCCAGCGCGCCGAGTAAAGCCCCGGCTGACCATCGAGCGCCGGAACCACCAGGCCCGAATCGTCGGACACCGCGACGACGCCGCTGGCCTCGGCAGCCGCGCGCGCCTTGATCACCGCATTGGCGACAAAGGTTTTGCCGGTTTCCTCGGGCTCCGGCAGGTTGAACGACCTCGCCGACACCGCGTCGATGCCGAAGGGCGCCAGGAGATCGGCGATCTCCCGCACCTTGCCTTGATTATGGCTGGCGACCAGCAACCGATCGCCTGTGAATTTCCGGGTCATGGTCCGGCCCCCGGTCGTTGCGCCGCTATTGCGCTGTATCGAGCCCCAGCGCCTGACGCTGCAGCTTCACCAGATCGCGCACCCCCGAAAAAGCAAGTTCGAGCATCTGGGAAAATTGCTGGCGGGCAAAGGGTTCGGCCTCGGCGGTGGCCTGAATTTCCACCAGCCCGCCCGAGCCCGTGAGCACGAAATTGGCGTCGGTCCCGGCCGTGCTGTCCTCGGCATAGTCGAGATCGAGCACCGGAATACCATCATGGATGCCGCAGGAAATGGCGGCGACGTAATCTCGCAGCGGCATTTCCTCAATGAGTTGTTTTTCCAGCATATGATCAAAGCACAGCCGAAGCGCGACATAAGCGCCGGTGATCGACGCGGTTCGGGTGCCGCCGTCAGCCTGAATCACGTCGCAGTCAATCCGGATTTGCCGTTCGCCGATAGCGGCAAGGTCGGTCACCGCCCGCAAGGATCTGCCGATCAGGCGCTGAATTTCCTGGGTGCGCCCCGTTTGTTTGCCCCGCGCGGCCTCACGGCCGGTGCGACTGTGGGTCGCGCGCGGCAACATGCCGTATTCGGCGGTGACCCATCCCCGGCGTTCGCCGCGCAGCCACGGCGGAACCTTGTCTTCAAGGCTCGCGGTGCAAAGAACATGGGTGTCGCCAAACCGAACCAGGCACGAGCCCTCGGCATATTTGGAGAAACCGGTCTCCATTGTCACCTCGCGCATCTGATCCGGCGCTCGGCCTGATGGCCTCCCTGATGGCCCCATTGTCCTTCCTTTCCTGATTCGGCACTGCAAACTGGGCTCAGAACCTAGTGCGTTTTTCGATCTAATGGAATCAATTTGATGGGCCGAAGCGGTTGCCGGGGCGGCGCGTTGACGGACGTTATAGCCGTCACTACATTCAGGCTGGGATTTTCCCCCGGAAAAGCGTGACGCAGATGGCCGCCAAGGAGATGAGCCGCGCCATGATCAAGGAGTTGAACGAACGGTCGCGACAAGTGTTCCGGGAGATCGTCGACGCCTATTTGACGACGGGGGAGCCGGTCGGATCCAGGTTCCTGGCTCAAATTTCAAATCTGCCATTATCGGCGGCCTCGTTCCGCAACATCATGGCCGAGCTGGAAGGCGCGGGGCTGCTTTACGCGCCCCATACCTCCGCCGGGCGGATGCCCACCGAAACCGGCCTGCGCCTGTTTGTCGACGGTCTGCTGGAGGTCGGCGACCTCACCAGCGACGAACGCGCGGCGATTGAGGGCCATTGCCATGCCGAAGGCAAGCGCCTGGAGGAGGTATTGGCCGAAGCGACCAGCATGCTGTCCGGCCTGAGCATGTGCGCGGGCGTGGTGCTGGCGCCCAAGGCCGACCGGCCGCTCAAGCATATCGAGTTCGTCCCCCTGGGTCCCGGGCGGGCCCTGGTGGTGATCGTTACCGAAGATGGAATGGTTGAAAACCGGCTGATCGATCTGCCCCTGGGGCTGCCGCCTTCGGCGCTCGTCCACGCCGGCAATTATTTGAGCGCCCGGCTGGCGGGGCGGACCATCGAACAGGTCGGCGACAAAATATTGGCCGAGATCGAGCAAAACAAAGCCGAACTCGATGATTTGAGCGCCCGCGTTGTCGGGGCCGGTCTCGCAACCTGGGCCGGGGGCGAAACCCATGATACGTTGATTGTACGGGGCCGCTCGAATTTGCTAAGTGACATTACGGCGATCGAGGATCTGGAGCGGATTCGCAAATTATTTGACGATTTGGAGACCAAGAAAGAGCTGATGCGGCTTTTGGAGCTGTCGCGCAACGCCGACGGCGTGCGGATTTTCATCGGGTCCGAAAATAATCTTTTCAGCCTTTCGGGTTCCTCTTTGATCGTTTCTCCCTATATGGACGGCAGGGAGAATATCGTCGGGGTCATCGGCGTGATCGGCCCGACCCGCGTCAATTATGCCAAGGTCATTCCCCTCGTCGACTATACCGCCGAGGTGATCGGCCGGATTTTGAGTTAAACAAAACAGGTTCAAGCGGAACAAAGTATGAGCGAGCAAGACCAGAAAAAAGTTGAGAACGCGGAAGTCCCCCCAGCAGTTACCGAAGTAGGCGCCGAAGCGCCCGGGCCGGCGGCCGATCAGCGGGAGGGGCAGGAGGCCGGCGTCGAGGCTGTTGCGCCATCCGGGCCGGAAGAAGCGGTCATTAACGCTCAGGGCGAAATCGCCGGGCTCAAGGAGCGGCTGCTTCGCTCCATGGCGGAAACCGAGAATCTGCGGGCCCGGGCCGAAAGGGAACGGGAGGACACCGCCAAATATGCGGTGACCGGGTTTGCCCGGGATGTGCTGACGGTAGCCGACAATTTGCGCCGCGCGCTCGACAGCGTCACCGACGATCTGCGTGAAAATGACGCCGTGAAAACGGTCGTCGACGGTGTGGAAATGACCGAGCGTCAACTCCTCCAGACCCTGGAGAAACACGGAATTCGGGTGATCAATCCCATGGGCGAAAAGTTCGATCACAATTTTCACCAGGCGATGTTCGAAGCCGATGCTGGCGATCAGCCGCCCGGCACCGTGATTCAGGTCATGCAGACCGGCTTCGCCATTCATGACCGCTTGTTGCGTCCGGCGATGGTCGGAATCGCGAAAAGGTCCGGGAATGCGAAGAGCAAGCCCGGCGAAGGCGTCGATACCGTCGTATAGAAGCCTCAGGCGCCACGGGAAATGAGCGTTGTGGCCAACGGATCATGCGCCTTCACGGCGGCCGAGGCCCGGCTTTTCGAACTCACGGCATAGCAATAAACACAGCCGTGGGGGCAGCTGTCATAGGCGCCGACGTCGCGCGATTCGTGGCACTCGCATCCGGGCCGGTTTCCCTTTCGGCGCGCCGGAATCGGGCGGCCCGCGATCTGGGACAGGCGATCGGCGTCTATGCACCGGGCGGGGCGAACCCCCGGCGTCAGGCGGTCGGGCTGGGAACATAGTGACAGGGTCATGCCGTGCTCGCCCACCGCATCGGCCAGGCGGACCAGCAGCGCGCGGCCGTCCCCGGCATCCGGGTCACACCAGGTGAAACCATGTTTGGCCGCGGCGGCGTCCAGGTTCCGTCGGGTCTTGCGGTAAATATGGGCAAACGACACCACGACTTCGTCGCATGCGCCCGCAAGTCGCGCCGCAAGCCGGGCAATGGTGGCGACATGCCAGTCAGGGGGCGTCAAGGACGTGATCAGGACCGGGTCATAGCGCCAGACCGCGACCTTCGGCCCGAATGCGCGGGCCAGCCGGTGAAGCTGATCAACCGCAATGTCGGCGTCCGGGACCGACGTCTCCAGCGCATGCGGATAACCGGTGATGGTGAACTGGACCATGAACGGTATCGCCCGCGCCTCAACCCATCGCAATCCATCGCCAAAGGGCTGAATATTGCGGGTCCAGAAGACAAACCCGTCGACATCGGCGGGACGTAGCGACACCTGATAGTCAGGCCCGCCATAGGGGTTGGCGACCGTGCAACTTCCGGCGTTCAGGCGATTGACGAACCACTTGCCGTAAAAGGCCGGGATGTCGGTTCGGTAACTCGCGGAAACGATCATGTCCCTCGGCTCCTGGCGCAAAATCCGATCATTCAAAATCCAGACTATGTCATTTTTGTCGGTGGAACGCTTGCGGCGTCCAATACACGCACTTATATAACGGGCGATTGTTTGAGCGCCCAATTAGGCGGATACGGTTTAGAAACCGGACGAGCGGCCGGCCTGGCCAAGTTGTCGTGCCGGAAATTTGAGAGGACAAAATGGCAAAAGTCATCGGTATTGACCTGGGAACCACCAATTCTTGTGTCGCGATTATGGAGGGCGCCAAGCCCAAGGTTATTGAAAACACGGAAGGAACGCGCACGACGCCGTCGATCGTGGCCTTCACCGACGACAATGAACGGTTGGTCGGTCAGGCCGCCAAGCGCCAGGCGGTTACCAATCCGGCAAAGACGTTGTTCGCTATTAAGCGCCTCATCGGACGGGCTTTCGACGATCCGGCGACCCAGAAAGATCGGGAAATGGTGCCTTACAGCATCGTGCGCGCCGATAACGGCGATGCCTGGGTCGAAGCCGACGGCGAAAAATACAGCCCGAGTCAGGTCAGCGCCTTCGTTCTTCAAAAAATGAAGGAAACAGCCGAGAGCTTCCTGGGCGAAAAGGTCGAGCAGGCCGTCATCACCGTGCCCGCCTATTTCAACGATGCCCAGCGCCAGGCGACCAAGGACGCCGGCAAGATCGCCGGGCTCGAGGTGCTGCGCATCATCAACGAACCGACCGCGGCCTCGTTAGCCTATGGCCTGGACAAGAGCGAAGGCAAGACCATCGCGGTTTACGACCTCGGCGGCGGCACGTTCGACGTGTCGGTGCTGGAAATTGGCGACGGTGTGTTCGAGGTCAAGTCGACCAACGGCGACACCTTCCTCGGCGGCGAGGATTTCGATCTCAAGCTGGTCGATTATCTGGCCGGTGAGTTCAAAAAGGAAAACGGCATCGACCTGCGCGGGGACAAGCTGGCGCTCCAGCGCCTGAAGGAAGCCGCCGAAAAGGCCAAGATCGAGCTTTCAAGCGCCACCCAGACCGAGATCAATCTGCCCTTCATTACCGCCGATCAGTCAGGACCCAAGCATCTGACCATGAAGCTCACCCGGTCCAAACTGGAAGCGCTGGTCGAAAGTCTGGTGGCGCGCACCGTCGGCCCCTGCAAGGCGGCCCTCAAGGACGCCGGCCTGTCGGCGGGCGAGATCGACGAGGTGATTCTGGTCGGCGGCATGACCCGGATGCCGAAGATCGTCGAAACGGTGAAGAATTTCTTCGGCCGGGAGCCCCACAAGGGTGTCAATCCGGATGAAGTGGTGGCCATGGGCGCGGCGATTCAAGCCGGCGTCCTTCAGGGCGATGTCAAGGACGTGTTGCTGCTCGACGTTACGCCGCTGTCGCTGGGCATTGAGACCATGGGCGGCGTGTTCACCCGCCTGATCGATCGCAACACCACGATCCCGACCAAGAAAAGCCAGGTCTTTTCAACCGCCGAGGACAATCAGTCGGCCGTGACCATCCGGGTTTTCCAGGGCGAGCGCGAGATGGCGGCCAGCAACAAGCTGCTGGGGCAGTTTGATCTCGTCGGCCTGCCCCCCGCGCCCCGTGGGGTGCCGCAAATCGACGTCACGTTCGACATCGACGCAAACGGCATCGCGCATGTCTCGGCCAAGGACAAGGGCACCGGTAAGGAACAGCAAATCCGTATTCAGGCATCCGGCGGTTTGTCCGATGCCGATATCGAAAATATGGTCAAGGACGCCGAGGCCCACGCCAGCGAGGACAAGGCGCGGCGCGAGCTTGCCGAGGCCCGCAATCAGGCCGAAAGTGTGGCCCACATGACTGAAAAGATGCTCGGCGAGCATGGCGACAAGATTGAGGCCGCCGATCGCACGACGATCGAGGAAGCGATCGCGGCGGTCAAGACGGCCGCCGAGGGCGAGGACCTTGCGACGATCAAGACCAGGATCGAGGAATTGAATCAGGCCGCGATGAAACTCGGCGAAGCGGTGTACAAGGAACAGGCTGCCGATGCCGGCCCCGACGAAGACGCGGCCGCGCAAGCAGATAGTGGCGATGACGCCGATGTCGTGGACGCCGATTTCGAAGAGGTTGACGACGAAAACAAGAGCAAGTCGGCGTAAGACGGCTGCTTTATCCGGAATCGGTAGGGCTTGGGGCAGAATATGGCCAAGAGTGATTATTACGACGTTCTCAATGTCGGGAAAAACGCCGACGAAGCCGAGCTCAAGAGAGCCTACCGCAAGCTCGCCATGCAGTATCATCCGGACCGCAACCCGGACGATGCCGAGGCGGAGCATAAGTTCAAGGAAGTCGGCGAGGCTTACGACGTCCTCAAGGACAATGACAAGCGGGCGGCATATGACCGGTTCGGTCATGCCGCCTTCGACGGTTCCGCCGGCCAGGCCGGAGGATTCGGCGGCGGCTTCAGCGGCGGCTTCGGCGACATTTTCGACGACCTGTTCGGTGAATTCACGGGATCCAGGCAGCGCCGCTCCGGCATGACCCGTGGCGCCGATCTGCGCTACGATCTGGAAATTTCGCTCGAGGACGCTTACCGCGGCAAGAAGACGACGATAAAGGCGCCCACCACCGTGTCCTGTGAAGATTGTTCGGGCAGCGGCGCGGCGCCCGGCTCGGCGCCGGCGACCTGTCGCTCCTGTGCCGGTCATGGCAAGGTGCGCACGCAGCAGGGATTCTTCACTGTCGAGAGGACCTGTCCATCTTGCCGCGGCAACGGCCGGGTAATCTCCGATCCTTGCCGAAAATGCTCGGGCGCCGGCCGCATACAAAAACAGAAGTCTCTTTCCGTCACCATCCCCGCGGGCGTCGAGGACGGCACGCGCATTCGGCTGACCGGCGAGGGCGATGCGGGCGAACACCGGGGACCGGCGGGCGATCTCTATATCTTCCTCTCGGTCAAGGCGCACCGTCTGTTTCAGCGCGATGGCGTCAATATCCTGTGCCGGGTGCCGATTTCCATGGTGACCGCGGCCCTCGGCGGCCAAATCGAGGTACCGGTGATCGGCGGTGGCCGGGCCCGGATCAACGTCCCGGCGGGGACCCAGAACGGCAAGCAGTTCCGGCTCCGCGCCAAAGGCATGCCGGCTCTTCACGGCAGCGGATTCGGCGACATGCTGGTTCAGACCGTGGTTGAAACCCCGGTCAATCTGACCAGGGGCCAGAAAGAGCTGTTGCGCCAATTCGGCAATGCCGGCAAAAACACCAGCCCCGAATCGGAAGGCTTTTTCGCCAAGGTCAAGGAGTTGTGGGCGGACCTCAAGGACTGACCCCGACAGCCGCGGCGGCGGAAGTCGACAACCTGTTGAGACTTCACATCTAGATTGGTGATCGGGAGGGAAGCCATGGATGAGATCCGCATCGGCATCGTCGGCTGCGCCGGGCGCATGGGTGGGGCGCTGGTTCGCCAGATAGCGGCCACTGAGGGATGCGCCCTTGCGGGCGGTTGCGAACGTCCCGGCCATCCCGCCCTTGGCGCGGATCTGGGCGCACATGCGGGACTTGAGCCCGGCGCCCATGTAATCTCTGATGATCCCCGTGCCCTGTTTGACCGCAGCCATGTCGTGATCGACTTCACCTCCCCCGACGCCACGGTGCGCCATGCCCAGATCGCCGCCGCGACCGGCGTCGCGCTGGTAACGGGCACCACCGGCTTAAAGCCCGAGCAGATGGCGGCGCTGGAACAGGCCGCGCGGTCAACCGCGATCGTATGGGCCGCCAACATGAGCCTCGGCGTCAATTTGCTGATCGCGCTGACCCGTCATGTCGCCTCGGTACTGGACGAGGATTTCGACATCGAGGTCCTGGAAATGCACCACCGGCACAAGGTCGACGCCCCCTCGGGCACCGCGCTCGCTCTGGGAAGGGCGGCGGCCCAGGGCCGCGGCCGGCCGCTCGAAGAGACCGCCGATCGCGGCCGGGACGGCATCACCGGTGAACGGCGGCGGGGGGATATCGGATTCGCGGTGCTTCGGGGCGGTAATGTCGTCGGCGACCATTCGGTGATATTCGCGGCCGAGAATGAGCGGATCGAGCTTGGCCATCAAGCCGGCAACCGTTCGATTTTCGCCCGTGGCGCGGTGCGGGCGGCGCGCTGGGCGGCAACCGCCAAACCCGGGCTCCACGGCATGGATGAGGTGCTGGGCCTGAAACTCTAGGTGTTTATCGCGGCGCGGCGTTGATGAGACAACGCCCGGCGTAAGGCGGCCGCCAGATGCAGCCGTTCATCCTGGGTCAGAAACGCGCCAATCACCAGCTCACGGCCATGCGACCTCAGGGTAAGCTGGTTTGCCTGACCGGCAACCTCGTCAATGACAACTTGCACCCAGTAGGGCTGGAAGCTCCAGCCCAGCACCTTGCCGCCGGGTCCGATGCGTTCGACCGTCAGGGCGTGATCACTCAGGCGCACCGCCTCGACAATCCGTCCGCTTCGATAATTCAACTGAAACGCAAAAAAAATCAACGCCACATCCAGTCCATAAAACCCCATCACCGGCCAGGCGCCGAGGGTCCAGAAAACCGCGCTGATCGAAAAAGCGGCAAAGCCCAGAACCGCCATCAGCAACAGAAAACCGGTCGGCGATAGCGAGCGTTGCGGCCTCAAAACCGCCTGGAACCACAGCCGGGAATCGGTTTTTCGAGAGACGTTGCCATCATCGGCGGCCATGAACAAAGCTTTCCGGTTCGCAATGTCAGCACGATAGAATTGGGTCGCTACCATAGAACTGGTGCCAATTCCGGGCTTTGCCATTGGCCGCGGCTCGATTAAAGTCTGGAGCCATGAAAACAGCCGACGTCGAGACCTTTTTTTCCCGCCTTGAGGCCCAGCGGCCCAACCCCAAGGGCGAGCTTGATTTCACCAATCCCTTTACCCTGCTGGTCGCCGTGATTTTATCGGCCCAGGCCACGGACACCGGCGTCAACAAGGCCACCGGACCATTGTTCGCCGTGGTCGACAATCCACGGCAAATGCTGGATTTGGGCGAAGAGGGCCTGAGGCGCTTCATAAGGACCATCGGCCTCTATAACACCAAGGCCAGAAACATTATCGCGATGAGCGGCATGCTGCTGGAGCGGCACGGCGGCGAGGTTCCAGATGATCGCAAGGCTCTGGAGGCGCTGCCGGGGGTCGGTCGGAAGACCGCCAATGTGGTGCTCAATATCGCCTTTGGCAAACCCACGATCGCGGTTGACACGCATATTTTCCGGGTCGGCAACCGAACCGGCCTCGCGCCCGGCAAAACACCGCTCGATGTTGAGCAGAAGCTGGAACAGGTCGTGCCTGAAAGTCGCCGGCTTGACGCTCACCACTGGCTGATCCTCCACGGGCGCTATGTGTGCAAGGCCCGCAAACCGGATTGCCTGGCATGCGTGGTAGTGGACCTGTGCGCCTACGGCGAAAAAACCTCGTGAGACATCGCTGCTAGTCCCGGAGTCTCGCCTCAAGCAACGCGGCGAAGCACGTGGCGTCGGCGGGGGTCGCCTTCAGGTCGAGGCTTTCATAATGCCTGACCCGAACAGTTTGCGTCCGGTCGTCGCGGTACAAAAACACATGGAACACGCAGTCGGGACCGCTATAGCGCCACACCTCGGCCGGTGGCTCCTTACGCAGCAGACCGGGTTGGCCGAGCAGCGCGGTCACGTCCTCGCCGGTCATGCCGATCAATTGACTCGGCCTAGGCTTCGGCGGCCGCGGCTTCGCTGGTTCGGGCCGCGCGACCACCGAAGGAGCGGTGGCTTGCGGCTCCGGTTCGAGCAGCGGCTCGAGCTCCGGCCCGGAAACCGTGGATGTGTCGGTCACGCAGCCGGTCAGCAGCAAGCTGGCGGCAAAAGCGGCACGGAACCGGGTCCTGCTAAAGCTCATTGCGTTCCAGACGTTCCCGCATCGAGGTGAAGACCGGCTTTTCCCGCCTTGCGGTCAGGCCCATGAACAAATGAACCATGAAGGCGGTCGCAACCATGGCGGCCACCAGATTGACAAGCGGCATCGTAAACATGAACGCAATGATCAGCCCGGCGATGAAAATTCGCCCTTGATGGGTCTTGCGCAAGGCGCGCGCCTCGCGCCAACTCATGTGCCGGTGCGCCACAAGTTCGAAAAATTCACGGCTCAGGAGATAACCGTTGAGACTGTAATAAATGGCCGCAACGGCGGGCGGAAACCAAAGCACCAACAGATATATCGGCAGCACCGCGATATTCGCGGCGACCACCGTGGCGCCATATTTCATCGCCGCCCAAATCGATTCCAGGAACGGCGGCGGCGCGCCCGCCGACCGCTCGGGATAATGCAGACGTTCCGTCGCCTCGGCGATCGAATCGATGAATATGCCGATGAATAAACTGACCACCGCGGGAAAGATCACCCAGGAGATCATCACGAAGCCGAGTCGGGCCATCCATCCGACCAGGGTGTTGATCCATGACGTCTCGAATTCGGGAAGCGCGGAAATGCCAAGCCCGGTAAGCCAGGCGAGCGTAATGAACACCAGGACCGCGAGGCCGAGTGCGAGAAACAATATTTTGCGCGACCGGGGATCGCCCAGTTGTTTGACGGATTTGATTAGTGCGCCGATCATGAACACCTTCCCTTGCTCGTCTCGGGCCCCTTCCACCTGTCGTCTTGAACCGCTCCGGAAGCTGACTATACTGCCCCGCCACAT
This sequence comes from Sphingomonadales bacterium, assembly GCA_046756385.1. Lineage (GTDB taxonomy): Bacteria > Pseudomonadota > Alphaproteobacteria > CAZZKF01 > CAZZKF01 > JBHHWG01. The sequence continues at coordinate 16,794 of JBHHWG010000039.1, forward strand.
AAATGAGAATCCTTAACCGAGCAATAAGGCGTAAAGGTCATGTCAAACACCTCCTTGGACGTTGTCGGAATCGGCAATGCGATCGTGGACGTCATCGCCCAGGCCGAGGATGAATTCCTCCGCGATCATCAGCTTACCAAGGGCGCGATGACGCTTATCGACGCCGACCGGGCCGAGCGGCTGTACGCCGCCATGGCCTCGGGCATTGAATGTTCCGGCGGTTCCGCCGCCAACACCATCGCCGGCATCGCCTCGTTCGGCGGGCGGGCGGGCTTCATCGGCAAGGTGCGAAACGATCAGCTGGGCGGGATTTTCGCCCACGACCTGCGCTCGATCGGTGTCCAATTCGAGACCGAGGCGGCCGTGGATGGCCCGGCGACCGCCCGCTCGCTGATTGCGGTCACGCCCGACGCCCAGCGCACCATGAACACCTTTCTGGGGGCCTGTGTCGAACTGGGACCCGAGGATGTGGACCCCGCTGTGATCAAAAGCGCGGCGGTTACTTATCTTGAGGGATATTTGTGGGATCCCGCGCGGGCCAAGGAGGCTTTTCGCAAGGCGATGGATATCGCCCACGGCGCGGGAAAGCGTGTCGCGTTAACACTGTCCGACGCTTTTTGCGTTGATCGGTATCGCGAGGAATTCCAGACACTGGCGCGGGACCAGGTGGATGTTCTGTTCGCCAACGAAGACGAGCTGATCTCGCTTTATCAAGCCCGTGACTTCGACGAGGCGCTGCAACATGTCCGCGGGCATTGCCAGATCGCCGCGCTAACCCGAAGCGAAAAAGGCTCGGTCATAATCAGCGGTGACGAGGTCCACTGCATCGGCGCCGAACCGGTCGATCAAGTAGTCGACACCACCGGCGCCGGGGACCTTTACGCCGCGGGCTTCCTGTTCGGGCTGACCCAGGGCCGCGATCTTGCCGATTGCGGGCGGCTGGGCAGCATCGCCGCGGCCGAGATTATCAGCCATTACGGCGCGCGGCCGGAAATCGGACTTGATAAGCTGGCGGCCGAAAAACTGGGCGGTTAAACCGGCTGGACCATGCGGCCCAGGGGCCGGCCGCCAAAGATATGAACGTGGAGGTGGGGCACCTCCTGGCCGCCATTGCGACCGATATTGGCCAGAATGCGGTAGCCGTCATCGACCACGCCAAGCTGACGCGCGACCGCGCCCACCGCGCGGAAAAAGCCGGCGATCAACTCGGGCGGCGCGGATGTGGTGAAATCGTCCATGCTCGCATAGGCGCCCTTGGGAATCACCAGCACATGGACCGGGGCCTGGGGGTTGATGTCATTGAAAGCGAGGGCGAATTCGTCCTCATAGACCTTGTCGCACGGGATCTCGCCACGCAGGATTCTGGCGAAGATATTATCATTGTCATAAGCCATGGCAGCTCCCCTTGCCCTGAAAATAACCCGCGATCAGACGCGGCCGCGTTTTTCCTCGATTCCCGAAACACCTTCACGGCGCGCAAGTTCGGCCATAACCTCATCGGGCTTGATCCCCATTTCCGCCCATAGAACCATGAGGTGAAACAACAAATCGGCGGATTCGGCGACGGTCTGGCCCCTGTCGTCTTCAAGCGCAGCAACGATGGCCTCGACCGCTTCCTCGCCGACCTTGCGGGCGATTTTCGCCCTCCCATCGCGATACAGCGACGCAACATAGCTGGTCGCCGGGTCGGCGTTGCGCCGATCCTTCACGACCTCGAAAAGGCGGTCAATCATTCTCGACACTTCTGGCTTGTTCGATGTCATGACGGCAACTCTACACCGCCTCAAGCCGAACCGGAACACCGGCCGAGCGCATATGGGCCTTGGCCTCACCGATCGAGAATTCGCCGAAATGGAAAATCGACGCCGCCAGCACCGCCGAGGCGTGACCGTCGCGAACGCCCGCGACCAGATGGTCCAGCGTGCCGACCCCGCCCGACGCGATCACCGGAACCGACACCGCGTCGGCGACCGCGCGCGTCAGGTCCAGATCAAAGCCGGCCCTGGTGCCGTCCCGGTCCATCGACGTCAGCAGGATCTCCCCCGCGCCGCCGGCGGCCATGGCGCGGGCAAAATCGACCGCGTCGATGCCGGTCTCCCGGCGTCCCCCGTGGGTGAAGATTTGCCATTGGCCAGCCAGTGTTTTCTTTGCATCGACCGCGACGACGATGCATTGGGCCCCGAATTTGGCGGCGGCCTCGCCGATCAGGTCCGGGTTTTTCACCGCGGCGGTATTGATCGCCACCTTGTCCGCGCCCGCAAGCAGCAGTTTGCCGACATCCTCGACCGAACGCACGCCACCGCCGACGGTCAGCGGCATAAAGCAATGCTCCGCGGTCGCGCTCACCACATCAAACAGGGTATCGCGCCGGTCGCTTGACGCGGTGATGTCGAGAAAACACAATTCGTCCGCCCCGGCGGCGTCATAGACCTTGGCCTGCTCGACCGGATCGCCCGCGTCTCGCAGCGCGACGAAATTGACTCCCTTGACCACGCGGCCATCCTTGACGTCGAGACAGGGAATGACCCGCGCCTTCAGCATCGCCGCTCGTCCCGAAACAAGGCCAGCGCGTCGGCGACGTTAATTCGGTGGTCATAAAGCGCCCGGCCGCTGATTGCGCCGTCAATGACACCCGGCGACTTTTCCGCCGCGCCCTTCAGCGCCACCAGATCGTCGATCGAGGCGACCCCGCCTGACGCGATCACCGGGATGGTCACGGCCTCGGCAAGCTCCACGGTGGCCGCGACATTGAGCCCGGTGAGCGCGCCATCGCGCTCAATATCGGTATAGACGATCACCGAAACACCGCAGTCCTCGAACCGGCGCGCCAGATCCGTGGCCGCGATATCCGATTGCTCGACCCAGCCGGCGGCGGCGACCCGGCCGCCGCGAGCGTCGATCGCCACCGCGATATGACCGGCGAATTCCCGTGCCGCCCGGCGCACCAGACCGGGGTTTTGCAGGGCCGCGGTACCTAAAATCACGCGAGTGAGGCCGGCGTCAAGCCAGCGGTCGATGTCTTTTAGTTCCCGAATCCCGCCGCCGAGCTGTACCGGAATATCAATCGCCGCGACCACCGAGCGAACAGCCGGGGCATTGACCGAGCGGCCCTCAATGGCGCCGTCGAGATCGACCAGATGCAGCCACTTGAAGCCCTGGTCCTGGAAAATCCGGGCCTGGGCCGCGGGATCGTCGTTGAAAACGGTGGCCCGGTCCATGTCACCCTTGAACAAGCGGACACAGGCGCCGTCCTTCAGATCGATCGCGGGATAGAGAATCACGGCTGCCACCTCAGGAAATTTTCGATCAGGCCCAAGCCAAGCGCCTGGCTCTTTTCAGGATGAAACTGGACGCCGACGATGTTGTCGCGGCCCACGGCGGCGGCGATCGCGCCACCGTAATCGACCCGCGCCAACACATGATCCGCCTCAACGCACTGGAAGCGGTAGCTGTGCACGAAATAGCCGTGGCGGCGATTCGGTATCCCCTCAAACACCGGATGACGCCGGCCGGTGGGCATCAACTCGATGTCATTCCAGCCCATATGCGGGACCTTGAGCGCCGGGTCCGACGGCGCGACGGCGACAACCTCGCCCGCGATCCAGTCCAAACCCTTATGAACCCCGTCCTCATGGCCGGCGCTCGCCAAAAGCTGCATGCCCACGCAGATTCCCAGGAACGGCCTGCCCTGTTCCAGCACTGCTTCTTGCAGCATCTCGATCACCCCCGGCGCCTCGTGGAGACCCCGCCGGCAATCGGCGAACGACCCCACCCCGGGCAGGACGATACGCGCGGCCCGGCGAATGACGCCGGCGTCGCGGCTAACGACAACCGGCTCAGACGAGCCAATCGCGGCCGAAGCCCGCTCGAACGCCTTGGCGGCTGAATGAAGATTGCCGGAGCCGTAATCGATAATGGCCGTGGTCATGAACGGCTAAGCCTTTAACTTTAGAGAACACCCTTGGTCGACGGCACCGCGTCAGCCTTGCGCGGATCAATGGTCGTCGCCTGTCGCAAGGCGCGCGCCAACCCCTTGAAACAGGATTCGATCATATGGTGGTTGTTTTCGCCGTCGATATTTTCCACGTGCAAGGTCGCGCCGAGGGCCTGGGCGAAGGCGTGGAACCACTCCCGAAACAGCTCGGTGTCCATATCGCCGAGCTTGGGTTTGGAGAACGCCACCTTCCACACCAGATAAGGCCGATTGGAAAGATCGAGCGCCACCCGGCTCAGGGTTTCGTCCATTGGGATCAGCGCCGAGCCGTACCGGGTTATGCCCCGCCTGTCGCCCAGCGCCCTGGCGATGGCCTGGCCGACCACGATCCCGGTATCCTCGGTCGTATGGTGCTGATCGACATGCAAATCGCCCCTGGCCGTCACCTCCAGATCGATGAGGCTGTGCCTGGACAATTGCTCCAGCATATGGTCAAGAAAACCGATTCCGGTTTCGACCTTGTAAAGGCCGGAGCCGTCCAGATTCACCGTCACGGAAATATCGGTCTCAGCGGTTTTGCGCTCGACGCTGGCCTGACGCATCCTTATGCTCCGTCATGCTTTTTCACAAAGGTATCGGCGCCGGTATATCAGGATCAGAAGCCCGCCGCCAGTCGGCAGCCCTTTGTATGTGGTGTTTTAAGAACAATGTTCCCGCAATGCGCGCCGTTAGCGGATGTGGCGGCGGGCGTGGCGAAAATCGCGATGATCCCTTGATTGGAGATCGGGAAGCGCCACATGGAGGAAAAGCTTCCGACCGGACGGCGGGGCCCGATATTGTTAAAAGGACTTTAGCGTGAGCACACAAACACCAGCCTGGCGCGGCACCACGATTTTGACCGTCCGCAAAGGCAACAAGGTTGTGATCGCCGGGGATGGTCAGGTCTCGCTCGGCGACACGGTAATCAAGGCCAACGCGCGCAAGGTGCGGCGGTTGGGCGACGGAAGCATTATCGGCGGTTTCGCCGGCGCCACCGCCGACGCCTTCACATTGTTCGAGCGGCTGGAATCGAAACTGGAACGGCACACCGGCAATCTTACCCGGGCCTGTGTGGAACTCGCAAAGGACTGGCGCACCGATCGCTATCTGAGACGGCTGGAAGCGATCATGGCGGTGGCCGACGCCAATGTCAGCCTGTTGATCTCCGGCAACGGCGATGTGCTTGAGCCTGAGGATGGGCTCATGGGAATCGGATCGGGCGGCAACTATGCCCTCTCGGCCGCGCGCGCGCTTTATGATCTCGATGTCGAGGCCGAGGAAATTGCCCGCCGCGCCATGAAGGTCGCCAGCGAAATCTGCGTTTACACCAACCACCAACTGACCATCGAAGTATTGGATTACTGATGACCGCGTTCAGTCCCCGTGAAATTGTCTCCGAACTCGACCGATATATCATTAGCCAGCAGGAGGCCAAGCGCGCGGTCGCGGTGGCGCTGCGCAACCGCTGGCGGCGGCAACAGCTTGCCGACGACTTGCGCGACGAGGTGCTGCCCAAGAACATTTTGATGATCGGCCCGACCGGTGTCGGCAAGACCGAGATTTCCCGCCGGTTGGCCAGGCTCGCCCAGGCGCCGTTCATCAAGGTCGAGGCCACCAAGTTCACCGAAGTCGGCTATGTGGGCCGCGATGTCGAGCAGATCGTGCGCGATCTGGTCGAATTTTCGCTGGTGATGGTGCGGGAACGCAAACGCAAGGAAGTAAAGGCCAAGGCCGAACTGAACGCCGAGGATCGGGTGCTTGACGCGCTGGTCGGCGGCGCGGCCAGCAGCGACACCCGGCAAAAGTTCCGCAAAATGCTCCGCGAGGGTGCGCTTAGCGACAAGGAGGTCGAAATTGAAGTCTCCGAAGGCATGTCCAACGTCATGCCGACTTTCGACATTCCGGGCATGCCCGGCACCAGCATGGGCATGGTCAATTTGAACGACATCCTGGGCAAGGCGTTCGGCCAGCGCACCCAGTCCAAACGCCTGAGAGTAGCCGAGGCCTACGATTTGTTGATGTCGGAGGAAAGCGACAAACTTCTGGACGAAGACGCCGTGGTTCAGGAAGCCACGGTGGCGGCCGAGCAGAACGGAATCGTGTTCCTGGACGAGATCGACAAAATTTGCGGCCGGTCGGAGAGACTCGGCAGTGACGTCAGTCGCGAGGGCGTGCAGCGCGACTTGTTGCCCCTGATCGAAGGCACGACGGTGTCGACCAAATACGGCCCGGTCAGAACCGATCATATTCTGTTTATCGCCTCGGGAGCATTCAGCCTTGCCAAGCCCGCCGATCTGCTGCCGGAGCTGCAGGGCCGCCTGCCGATCCGCGTCAATTTGCGCGATCTTCATGAAGCCGATTTTATTCGCATTCTGACCGAGCCGGAAAACAGCCTGATCCGGCAATATGTGGCGCTGATGGAAACGGAGGAAGTCACACTCGACTTCGCCGAGGATGGCATCCAGGAAATCGCCCGCATCGCGGCTGAGGTGAATTCCACGGTCGAAAATATCGGCGCCCGGCGGCTCCATACGGTGATGGAGCAGGTATTGTCGCAAATCAGCTTTGAGGCTTCGGACCGTCCCGGCGATGTCATCCGCGTCGATCGCGAATTCGTGCGTGAGAATATCGGCGATCTCGCGGCCGATGCCGATCTGTCGAAATTTATCCTGTAGCAGCCCTCAGGTCTTGAGCGCGCATAACAGCTGCTCGAGCTTATCCACCGGCAGTTTCGCGATCTCGCGCGCCAGGCGATTGGCGAGCTCCGTGGCCTTGGGATCAAGGCCTGCGGTGTCGATGACAATGCGGGGATGGGACAGCCGGGCGAGCCGCTCCAGCTCCTCGGCATCGTCCCAGATGACGTCGAAATACGTAATGACATCCTGAACCAGCCGCCAGGATGGGCTGCCGCGCCGGCCATGTTCAAGCGCGGACAGATAAGCCGCCGAAATTTTGAGATCGCGGGCCATGTTATTGAGCGTGATGCCGCGCGCCGCCCTCATTTCGCGCAAGCGGGCCCCAAACGGCGTCATGATGTCAGCTCCCGCCCTTGATTATCTCGTTTTGCGCCGGCGTAACAAAACGTAAAGCGCGCCGGCGCCACCATCGCGCGGTTGGGCCGGGTGAAACCCGATGACACGTTCCCGGTTTTCCCCTTCGCGCAGCCATGCTGGCACCACGGAACGCAAAACCCCGGCCTCGTCGCGACGCATGAACGAAGCATCGTCAACTTGCCCCTCGACCGGTCTCTTGAACAGCCCCTTGCCGGTAATGACCAGAACGCAGCGCAGCCCCCGGTCCCGGGACCGGGCCAGAAACCGGTTCAAAGCGCCATGAGCGGCCGCTTGGGTCATGCCGTGAAGATCGATCCGCGCCTCAACCGGCGCCCGGCCCCGGCGAAGGCGCTTTGCCAGGCCGCCGTCGATCCCGGCGAGATCGCTAGCCGGACCAGGCTGCGCCGGAACAGAGCCGGCCGGACGCGGCGGCGTTGGCGGTCGACTGCTCGGCGGCGTTTCCCGATCGGGCTCTCTGCTCCTCACCTTGGGCTGTGCTTTTGGGGCAGGTCTGTCCGAATCTTCCCCGCGCCGGCGCAATGGCGTGGTTTCGCGGGCGACCCGTTCCCACAGGGCCGCATCTTCGGGAGCGATATCGCCTTTTTTCCGATGCCGGCCGGTCATTGGTGGCTATCCCGCAATCGCTCGGCGACCGCAACCGGCAGCAGCAAATGAATCCGGCCGCTGGCGTTGAAATCACCAGCCCGCCGCCCGGCCCGCGAACCGGAACCGAAAAAAATGTCGCCGCGCACCGCGCCTTTGATCGCGCCGCCGGTATCCTGGGCCACCATCAGTTGGCGCAGCGATTGCTGGGCCGCCCTGGCGCCGGAATGCCGCGCCTCGGTCGCCAGCCAAACCGGCACGCCAAGCGGGATATATCGCGGATCAACCGCCAGCGAACCCCTGGGCGTCAACACAATCCCTGCTGAGCCGATCGGGCCGTCACCATCGATTTCCCGGAAAAAAATGAAGGATGCGTTTTCCGCCATCAAGGCCGGGGCGCGCTCGGGATGGGTGGCGATCCATTGCTTTATGCTTTGCATCGAGACCTCATCGAGCGCCAATTCACCACGGGCAACCAGAAGACGGCCAATCGCGGTGTAGGGGTGACCGTTGTGGCCGGCATAGCCGACCCGCAACTTGTTCCCGTCCTCGAATAAAATTTGCCCCGACCCCTGGATATGGAGAAAGAACGCCGCCACCGGATCGTCAAGCCACGCCAGCTCAAGCCCTCGCCCCGCGAGCGCGCCCTGGTCAATCCGCGCCCGGTTTTCGTACGGGCGCAGACTGCCCTCAACCGCCCGTCCGGCGATGCGGCGGCCCGAAAGGTCCTCTCGAAACCGGCCCAGATCGACGGTGATCAAATCCGCCGGGCGGCGATAAAGCGGGATGTCGAAACCGGCTTTCTTCGTCCGGCTGCCAGCGATTTGCGGTTCGTAATAGCCGGTAAACAGGCCTTCGCTGTGTCCGTCGCTTGTCACTTTGACCGGCCTGAATCCGGTTTCAAAAAACCGCCGCGCCGCGTCATGATCGCCAGCCGGAACCGCCCGCGCCTGACTGCACACCGCGCGCCAATCGGCGATTGTTCCGGCGATGCCATTGCCTCCGGCCAACCGCCGGTCGGCGGGGCCTTCCAGTTTGGCGCAGGATTTTAGAAAGGCGACCCGCGCCTGAGCATGATGGTCGCCGCGCCAATCATCGAGATCGGAGAACGCCACGGGTTTATAGTCAACTTCCCGCGCACCCTTGGGCAAACCGCTCAGCGCCAGCCACAGCCCGGCCCCGACGGCCATTACGACCACGCCGGCGAGTATTGCCGCCCGGAGGCGCGCCATTATACCAAGGATCGCTGATGAAGACCCATAGAGATCGCGTAGGCGACCCGTCGG
>JBHHWG010000040.1:0-24466 GCA_046756385.1 Sphingomonadales bacterium
GGGCCGCATCGAGCTTTTGCGTCACGGAATGGAACTGACTGCGCAGAACCCCTGGGTCGGCGCTGGCCCCCTGCATTTTTCCTGCTGCGGGGAAATTAAATCGGCCCATCCTCATAACGCTTTGGTGCAATGGGCGGCGGAATGGGGGCTGCCGTCCACCGCGCTTGTTTTCGGTTTGCTGGTCGCGGGGTTCGTCGCCTGGGTCAGAAGGAGCAAGGAAGTACTGCGCCTGGACCCAACAGCGGAGCGTCGAGTTCTGTTGCCGGCCCTTACGGCATCCTGCTTGGCGGCGGCAACCCACGCCATGTTCAGCGGCATTATCGTCATGCCGTTAAGCCAGGTCATGATGATTGCGATCGGGGGGTGGATGCTTGGCATTTTTCAGGGGCCTGTAGCCGAGGGCTCCGTTGGGCTGCAACCAGGCCGACGGAAATCCGGCGCGTTTGTTGTTCTCGTCCTGGCGGCGGCAGCGGCGCTGGCCACCCATGCCTGGCGCGATTTACCTGATGTCATGTCGGTCACCGCCGAAAGCAGCGAGCGGCCAATTTCCCAAGGCCCCCGTATTTGGTCTTTTGGGGTGATGGGACCCGCAATATAGGGGGTGTGAGGCAATCCATTCGCGGTCTCGTTAAATTCAGAAAACGGCGCCATAAAGATTTACCCGCATCACCATCAATAACACCGCGCGAACAATTAATAAAAAAAACGATTAAAATCTTAGATAAAAGCGAGTCTATTTTGTTCGCCGCGACGTTTATTTACCTATCGAAATACAGCATCATCATTTACTGACCGACAATGACCTAAACATTAACTTATTGTTCATAAAAATGGACCAAAGTAACAACATCATCAACTTGCGGCAGGAGCACTAAAGATGTTTTTCAAGATTCTGAGAAAAGTTAAAAAGGACCAGGGTGGCGCGACCGCCATCGAATATGGTCTTATCGCGGCGCTGATTTCGGTAGCGGCAATTGCGGCGTTCACCGCCATGGGCGGATCGCTCAGCACGTTGTTTACCGGCGTCTCGGGCAAGCTGACGGCATCAACGCCAACTTAATTTAACCACCGACCGTGGCTAGGTTCTGGTGCGGCCTTCTTGCCAACAGGCTTGAGGGCCGCGCAGCCGCTCGGGAGGATTAATGGGTGCGGGCCACGCCGGGTTATTTTGGGTAGTCTCAGCAACAAGGCAAGTACAGGCGCCCCGCCCCGCAACCAGGGATCAGCGGCATGCCACTTGATCTTGTTTTGGAAACAATTACGATCATCGTTTTTGCCGGCCTTCTGATTGGGGCGGCAATTACCGACGTTCGTCATTTTTTGATTCCCAACCAGATTTGCGTGGCCATTGTTCTGCTGTTTCCGCTTCACGTCTTTGCCATCAGCTCCATGCCGGGCAATTTCCTGTTTATGGAATGGCTCGCCAGCGTGGCTGTCGCCTTGCTGATTTTCGCGATCGGCGCCGGCCTGTTCGCACTCGGCCGGATCGGTGGCGGGGACGTCAAATTGCTTGCCGCAACGTCGCTTTGGGCCGGGCCGGCAGGCGTGGCCTCATTGCTGGCTATCACCGCGATAGCAGGCGGCATGGTTGGGCTGATCGTCCTGTGGCGCAGCCGGCAAATCCGGATTGCCGGCCCTTCGCACCAGCAAGCGCCCGAGGCGAACCCGGCACTGAAGCAGCCCGTCCCCTATGGCGTCGCCATTGCGTGCGGCGGCCTCATGATCGCCGGTCATTTGATGAGCGCGGCAATATCCGGATGGAGGGTCTGACATGCCGACAAATCCGCGAAGCCTGCTACTGATCGTGGTCGCCCTGCTGGCAGCGAGCGGCACCGCAATGCTGGCGCGTGGCTGGTTGCAGTCGGAGCGCCCCGGGCAAGTCATCGTGCAAGCGCCCGCTCAGGAAGTCGCGACCGAGGTTTTGGTCACCTCAACCAGCTTACCGGCCGGCCATATCATCCGATTCGAGGACCTGCAATGGCGCACCTGGCCCGAGAACGGGATCACCGAATTCTATATCCTGAAAGGAATGCGGTCCGTAGACGACTTTATTGGCAGTGTGGTGCGCAGCGGCATCGCCAGCGGCGCGCCGATCAATGCGGAAAATTTCGTAAAGCCTGGCGAGCGAGGCTTCCTGGCGGCCGTGCTGACGGCCGGCATGCGCGCCGTCTCGGTTCCAATCAGCGCAACCTCGGGCATTTCGGGCTTCGTGTTTCCGGGCGACCGGGTCGACCTGATTCTCACTCACGAAATCCAGAATGACCAGGGCGTTCGCCATGCCAGCGAAACCGCGCTGACCAATGTGCGGGTGCTGGCCGTCGATCAGCGCACCAACGACCAGGAAAATGCACCTGTTCTCGCCAAAACCGCGACCCTTGAGGTCACGCCAAAACAGGTCGAGAAGATTTCAGTATTGCGCCGCCTGGGCAGCCTGTCGTTAAGCCTGCGCAGCCTTTCCCCGGTTGCCCGGGATGAGACCTCGGAGCAGAGCGCCTCGGCCCATCCGGCTTCCGGGCGCTCCCATACCTGGGACAGCGAAGTCAGCCGCCTGTTGCCCCCGGTGGATGGCTCCGGCCAATATCTGCAGATAACCGTGGCCAGAGGAAGCGAGGTTTCATCACTCAAATTCCGAAGGGGCGGCAAATGATCACCCGGACAAGAAAACCAGTTTGGCCCGGCCTCAAGTCGACATTTTGCGCCGCGGCGATCGTGACGGCCCATTTTTTTGGAGCACCGGCCCAGGCGTCTCCCGCGTCGGAATATGGGACGATTGCCGGTGGCGCGACCGTCGGTGCAATCGGACTTTCAAGTCTCGGCAACGAAAATTCCGCCGCCTTGGGAAATGTGTCCGAAAAAGCCGCGGCCGCAGGCGCTTACAGTTCCTACAATGACGCGAAAAATGGCGCATCCTCGCGCGCGGCGCCATCCGGGTCGTCACCGGCTGTGCATTTGTATGGCGCCGAAATCGTCAACAGCCAGAATCGCATTCCCGTCGAAGTTCGCAAGGGAAGCCTGATCCGGCTCAGCGCGCCGGCGACGACAGTTTTCATCACCAATCCTGACATAGCCGATGTCCAGATCAAGTCACCCACGCTTATTTATGTATTCGGCAAGGCCCCCGGCGAAACCAGCCTTTTTGCGCTCTCGGACAATGATAAGGTTCTGTTTAACGGCATCGTCTCGGTGCGGCACAATTTGAGCCGGCTTCAGGGCGCCATAAAACAGTTTTTGCCGGGGACCGACGTCGCTATCGATTCGGTCGATAATTCTCTTATTCTCACCGGTCGGGTCGATTCGGCGGCGGAGGCCACGGACGTTGGCCTGCTGGCCGCAAACTTCCTCGGGAAGGGCGTCAAGATCATCAATCGGGTTCAGATTGCCAGCCCGTCACAGATCAATCTGCGGGTTCGCATCGCCGAGGTGTCGCGCGAAATCGTCAAACAAATCGGGTTCCGATGGGATCTGGCCGTCTCCAACGGCGATTATCTGGTCGGCCTGGTCACTGGCGGTGGCGCTACTTCTGCTGGCGAGAACGCCCTGTTCGGCTCGTTCAGGTCTTCCAATTTCAATTTTGACACAGTCCTGGACGCGATGGAGACCGAGGGCCTGATTTCAGTGCTGGCCGAACCGAACCTGACCGCTTTGTCCGGCGAGACCGCAAACTTCCTCGCGGGCGGGGAGTTTCCCATCCCGGTCCCGCAAGACGACGAAACGATCACCATTGAATTCAAGAAATTCGGCATCGGGCTGTCGTTTACGCCGACAATCCTTTCCGACTCTCAAATCAACCTGAAGATCAGCCCCGAGGTCAGTCAGCTCACGTCAGCCGGTTCAATCTCCATCGCGGGTTTTTCGATCCCGGCGCTGACCACGCGACGGGCGGAGACGACAGTGGAGCTCGGAAGCGGTCAAAGTTTCGCCATTGCCGGGCTGCTTCAAAATAATGTTATTCGGAACCTGAACAAGTTGCCCGGTCTCGGCGATTTGCCGATTTTGGGCGCCTTGTTCCGGTCCGACAGTTTCCAGCGCGAGGAGACGGAGCTTGTTATCATCGTGACCCCTTACATCGTCCGGCCGGTATCCGCGCCCCGCATGGCGCTGCCCAATGACGGACTGGACATGCCGAGCGACGTTGAACGGATCATCAGGGGCAGCAGCTATTCGGCTCACCCGTTCAATGAAACGCCGGTCACACGCGATCAGAAGGGTCGCCGGCTGATCGGTCCGGCCGGGTTTTCTCTGAATTAGGGGACGAATCATGCAAACGAGACAACCCGGACGCCTGATCCTGGCAATGCTTACAGCGGCATTGGGACTGACCGCGACCGCCTGCACCTCGTCGCACGCACCATGGACGGGCGCCCAGACAATGAAGCGCAACACGGTCGAACTGGTTCGCATGACCCACGATATCAATCTGGCACAGGACGGAACGGTTCTGGATGCGGCCGAGCGTCAGCGGCTCAGCAATTTTTTCGACAGCATTGCATTGGGTTATGGCGACGAACTGGCCATCGACCCTGGGGACGGGCCGGGCGCGGACGCGCGATGGTCCGCCGTGGGTGCGTATCTCAAGGAAATTGGCCTGACAGTCGAGGCGGGGCGCGCCGTTTACGGATCGCCGCCGGACGCCAATTCGGCTCGAATCATCGTTGGCCGCTATATCGTGACGCCGCCAAAGTGTCCCAACTGGGCCAAGCGCGCCGAGCGAGACTTCCAAAACACTCCGACAAGCAATATGGGATGTGCCAATACGACCAATCTGGGGCTGATGGTGGCAAACCCGCGCGATCTGTTGGAGGGGCGTGGCGAACTCACGCCGGACACTGACCTCGCCGCGCGGGCGGTCCTGCAATATCGGGCCGGCAAGACCAAGAAGTCCGGCAAGGACAAGGGTTCGTCAGGAGGGGGGAAATGAGTGTTTCCGCACTTCGATCCCTGGGCGCCAAGACGGGCGGCGATCGTGAACCGTTCGCGGCCTTCATCCTTGATGACGCGACCAGGGAGTGCCTGACGCCGATCGCTTCCGATCAGGGATGGAAATCCGAGCGGATACAGAGCGGCGGCATTGCCAATGCGGTGCGGTCGCTGGCGGTAACCGCCCCGCCCCATATCCTGGTCGTCGATCTTTCCCAGTCGCAAGAACCGCGCGCGGATATTACCGCCCTGGCCGAGGTGTGCGAGCCAGGCACGATCGTAATCGCCCTGGGCGAAGTGAACGACGTCGCGCTTTATCGGGATCTTGTCGCGGCCGGTATTTTCGACTATCTGGTCAAGCCGGTCAGCCTCGACCAAATGCGCGGCGTTATCGCGGCCGCAAAGGAGCTGGAACAGGACGCGCCATCGGCCCAGATCGTCCCGCCAACGTCTGGCAAACTGGTTCCGATCATTGGCGTTCGGGGCGGCGCCGGCGCCAGCACCGTCGCAATAAACACCGCCTGGTTCATGTCCACTGACCACGACCAGAAGACAGCACTGGTCGACATCGACATTCATTTCGGCACCGCCGCGCTGGTGTTCGACCTGGAGCCCAATCGCGGATTATTTGACGCACTGGAAAATCCGGGACGGGTGGATGGCCTGTTCATTGAGCGGGCAATGGTCAGGAAGAGCGCAAACTTCTCGATCTTGAGCGGCGAGGCCCCGTTGGCCGATACGCTCGACCCCAACCCGGCCGCGCTCAACCATCTTCTGGACGAACTCAAGAAAAACTTTGCGACTGTATTGCTGGATCTGCCGCGCGGCCTGATCGGTTTTCAGCAGTTCGTGTTAACCAAATCGGACCACATCGTCCTGGTGGCGGATTTGTCATTGGTATCGGTGCGTGACACGATCCGCATGCTGGGTTTTGCCAAGGACGTGGCCCCGGAAACGCCGATTACCGTGGTCGCCAATCGCGTACGAGGGGGGGTCAGGGACGAAGTCAGCCAGCGCGACTTCGAAAACGCGATCGAACGCCAAATCGATCTTGTCGTGCCGGATGACCCCAAAACCGCGATGCTCGCCGCCAAGACGGCAAAGACCTTCCCCGAGGCAGGCCCGGCCAGCAAGGCGACACGGGCAATCCGTGAATTGACCCGGGGTCTGCTTGGCGTGGAAGAAGCCTCGAACAAGGGGTCATTCTGGCAACGGCTCAAGGCGGGTGGTTAAAAAATGAAGCCGGTCAAATTTGGGCGACGGGCCGGCGACCAGCGCGCGTCCAATGTCGCTCAATTTGGCCGCGGCGGCGGGACCGCGCCGGAAAAGGCCCGATCGGCGCCGCAACCCAATCCCGGCCGCCCGATGTCGGACGGTGAGCTCGTCGATCATGTGGTACTCACTCTCAGGCCCCTGATTGCGGAGGGAATAGACCCTCATGAGGCCTCGTTCAGACCGCGAGGCGAAGTCGCGGCCGAGCTTGATCAACTGATTTCCGATCTTTGCCGGGATCAGGGCATTGCCATCTCTGACCTGGATCGACGGGACGTGGTTACGGCGCTGTTCAACGACCTGATCGGCCCCGGCCCTTCGCGCGCCGCCGATCCGCTTGCGGTGAGCACTCCTGGGCCCGCCCTGGCGAAAAGCGATCGGGCGACCCTTGAAAGGGCCAAGGAACGCATCCAGCCCTTGCTCATGGAGCAGATCGACCCGGCCGCCGCCAGCGAGATATCGAGACAGGAGCTGGCCGAGCAGATCGGCGAACTGGTGGGTGAACTCCTCAGCCAGGAAAAATTTCATCTGAATCTGCGCGAGCAGCGTGATCTGGTCACCATGCTGCTCAACGACATGCTGGGTCTGGGCCCGCTGGAGCCGTTGCTTGCCGATGAAACGATCACCGACATCATGGTTAACGGGCCCAAGCAGGTTTATGTGGAGCGCAAGGGCAAGCTGGAAATCGCCGACATCGAGTTCCGGGACAACGCGCATCTGATGAACGTCGCAACCAGGATCGTGAGTTCCGTGGGACGGCGGGTTGATGAGTCCAGCCCGCTGTGCGATGCCAGGCTGGCGGACGGCAGCCGCGTCAATATCATCATTCCCCCGCTGGCGATCGATGGCGCGTCCATTTCGATTCGCAAGTTCGCCAAACAAAAGATCACGCTCGACGTGATGATGCGTCAGAACAATCTGTCCAGGGAACTTGGGACGGTTCTTAAAATCGCCTCGGCCGCACGGCTCAACATCCTGATTTCGGGCGGCACCGGGTCAGGCAAGACCACATTGCTCAACGCTCTTTCCCAAATGATCGATCATGGCGAAAGGATCGTCACGATCGAGGATGCCGCCGAGCTTCAGTTGCAGCAGCCTCATGTCGTTCGCCTCGAAACCCGCCCCCCGAACCTGGAAGGTTGCGGCGAAATCACCATGCGCGACCTGGTGAAAAATGCTTTGCGCATGCGTCCGGACCGAATCATTCTGGGCGAGATTCGCAGCAGCGAAGCGCTCGACATGCTCCAGGCCATGAACACGGGCCATGACGGATCGATGTGCACGATCCACGCAAACCGTCCTCGCGAGGCGCTGACCCGGCTGGAAAACATGGTCGGCATGGCGGGCATCAACCTGCCCAGCAAGGCGATCCGAACCCAGATCGCATCGGCGATCGATGTCATCGTCCAGATCGCCAGGATGCGTGACGGCATGCGCCGCATTTTGCAGGTCACCGAGGTTGTGGGGATGGAGGGTGATATCATCACCACCCAGGACCTGTTTGTTTACAAATTCGAGGGAGAAGACCAGGACGGCAATCTGCTCGGGCGGTTCCAGTCGACGGGCGTGCGGCCCCATTTCACCGAGAAAGCCCAATATTACGGGCTCGACCGGGCCCTCATGGAGGTCATCTGAGGTGGCGGCATGAATGGAACAATCAACCCGGATCTGATCGTGTCGGCCATTTTCTTCGGGGTTCTGATAGTCGGAATCGCCGTCTCAGTGGTCATCAACTCACTGAACTCCCCCAACCGAAAAATGCAGCAGCGCATCGGCGGAATCCGGGAACGCTTCTCAAACGCCCCCAAGACGTTGTCCGCCATCAGCACCATACGCCTGACCGGCGACAGCGCCACCAAGGGCATGGATGCCATGCTGCACTCGCTGGTTCCGCGCCCGGCGGAGCTGCGAAGGCGGCTCGCCCAAACCGGGCTGGACATCAGCCTGAACCATTATGTGATCGCGAATATCGTGCTCACAATCATGGTCACGATTCTGTTTTTCTTCGTTTTTGCGTTTTCGGGACTGCTGTCGGTTCTTTTGGGCGTCGTCCTCGGGATGGGATTGCCGCACCATGTGTTGGGCAGGCTGATTGCCCGTCGGCTCGCCAAATTCACCCGGCTGTTTCCTGATGCGATCGATCTGATCGTCCGCGGGCTGCGGTCGGGCCTGCCGATCACCGAATCCATGGGCAGTGTGGGTGAGGAAATCGAGGACCCGGTGGGCATCGAATTTCGGCGCACCATCGACGCCATCAAGCTGGGGCGAAATCCCGACGAAGCCCTGGCGGATACCGCCGAGCGACTCAACACGCCTGATTTCAGATTCTTCATGATCAGCCTCTCAATTCAGCGTGAGACCGGCGGCAATCTGGCGGAGACCCTGGAAAATCTCTCTGACATCCTGCGCCGGCGTCATCAAATGAAGCTGAAAATCAAGGCCATGTCCTCGGAAGCCAGGGCGAGCGCGATTATTATCGGCTCCCTGCCGTTCGTCATGCTCGGCATCCTGATGTTGATCAATTACGACTATGTCAGCGCCCTGTTCACGGACCCGCGCGGCATGGTCATGTCAGGCGTCGGATTGTTCATGATGGGCCTCGGGGCCGGCGTGATCTCCAAAATGGTGAAGTTCGAGATATGAGCCTGGAGCAATTCCTCCCATCGGGCGTGGGGCCAGAAGACCTGATTACCGTGATGGCGGGTCTGGCGGCCTTCATTACGGTTTACGCGGTATGGGGCGCGGCCCTGGCGCGTGATCCGATGCGCTCGCGCCTGCGCATTCTGCAAGGCCGGCGCGAAGCGCTGAAAGCCGGATATGTCGCGCCGCGCAAAAGAATCAAATCGGCGTCCCAGACCCGGTCCGTCAGTCTCATGCGCCAAATCGTGACCCGGTTTCAACTGCTGCGTACCGAACAGGCGCACAAGACGGCGGATCGTCTGGCACAGGCCGGTTGGCGATCCAAGGACATGGTCGTTGTTTTCATGTTCTTCAAACTGGTCTCGCCGGTGGCTGCCGGCGTCATCGCGGTGGTGTTGCTTTATGGCCTTGGCCTTACCGGGATGGAGCCCATGGTCCGGTTGCTGAGCGCCTCCGGCGCTACAATTTTCGCCATGCTCGCGCCTGACATGCTTGTAAAAAACAAAATCATCAAGCGTCAGGATGCGATTCGCAAAGCGATGCCCGATGCCCTGGACCTGCTGGTCATTTGCGCCGAGGCGGGGCTGACCCTGGATGCGGCCCTTCACAGGGTGGCGCGGGAGATGGGGGGCTCGTTCCCGGAAATCGGCGACGAGTTCGGCCTCACCGCGATCGAGCTTGGATTCCTGCCGGAGCGCCGGCAGGCACTCGATAATCTGGCAAAGCGCGTCAGCGTGCCCTCGGTACGCAGCGTTGTGGCCACCCTGGGGCAGACCGAGCGTTATGGCACGCCATTGGCGCAGTCGCTGCGGATTCTGGCCAACGAGTTCCGCAATGAACGGTTGCTGAAAGCGGAGGAGAAAGCCGCGCGTCTCCCGGCGATTCTGACGCTGCCGCTGATCCTGTTCATTCTGCCGTCGTTGTTTATCGTTCTGATCGGCCCGGCGGTGCTCGACGTGATGGACCAGTTCTCCAAAATCTGACCGGAAAACGCCCTACCCCACGACACCCGCCGCGCGCAGCTCTTGAATTTGCCCGGGATCAAGACCGAGAATGCCGCCGAGCACCTCATCGGTATGCTGCCCCAGCAGCGGCGATGCATCCTTGTAAACATGTTGGCTTGATGAAAACCGCATCGGACTGACAACCTGCGGCGCCACGTCCGCCAGGGGATGACGGAGCTCCCGCTTCAGCTCGCGATGGCGGATTTGCGGGTCCTCGAACACCGCCGCCAGATCGTTGACCGGACCGCACGGAATGCCCGCCTCCTCCAGCCCGTCCAACCAGTCCCGCGCCGATCTTGTGCGAAGGATTTCGGCAATCATCGGGATCAACCGCTCGCGGTTTTCGACCCTGCCGCGGTTGGTGGCGAAGCGTTCATCCACCGCTAGTTCCGGGCAGCCGGCAATGTCGCAGAAGCGCGCGAACTGGCCGTCATTGCCGACCGCGACCACGATTCGCCCGTCGGCGGCGTCGAACACCTGATAGGGCACGATGTTGGCATGTTCGTTGCCGAGTCGCCCGGGCACGCCGCCCGACACCAGATAATTCATGTTCTGGCTGGCGAGGCTGGCGACCAGGCAATCCAGCAGCGCAAGGTCGATATGCTGGCCCTCTCCGGTCCTGTCGCGATGGGCCAGCGCCGCCAGGACCGCCACGCTGGCATACATGCCGGTCATGATATCCGCGATTGCGACACCGACCTTTTGCGGACCGCCCCCGGCCCGCTCGTCGCGCTCCCCGGTGATGCTCATCATCCCGCCCATTGCCTGAATGACGAAATCATAGCCCGGGCGCTCGCGGTAGGGTCCGGTCTGGCCGAAGCCGGTGATCGAACAATAAACAAGGCGCGGATTGACCTTTTTCAGGCTCTCATAGTCAAGCCCATATCCGGCGAGGCCACCGACCTTGTAGTTCTCCAGCACGATGTCGGATTTGGCGGCGAGCTTGCGCACCAGGTCCGCGCCGCTCCTGCTCGCAATGTCGATCGCGATCGATCGCTTGCCCCGGTTGGTGGCCAGGTAATAAGCGGATTCACGGGTCGGCTCGCCATCGCGGTCATTCAGGAACGGCGGCCCCCAGGCGCGGGTATCGTCGCCCGTGCCCGGACGCTCCACCTTGATGACTTCGGCGCCCAGATCGGCAAGGTTCTGCCCCGCCCAGGGCCCGGCCAGGACGCGGCTCAGGTCGAGTACGCGAATATGTGACAATGGACCGCTCATGAGCCTGCCCCTCGGAATTCGTTCTTAACTGTCAGGGGAGCACAATAGTCGTCGGCGGCGCTCATCGAAAGGTAAAGCTTGGCCGGCGTTTCTCCATGAAGGCGGTGACGCCTTCACGGTGGTCCTCGCCGTCATAGGCCTGGCGCGCGCGTTTCATACTGTCCTCGGTATCGTCGCCGAGACCATCCTCAATCAGTCCCACAAAGTCCTTGATGGCGCGGACCGAAAACTGCGACACCGCACAGATCGATCCGGCAAGGTCCAACGTTTCCGCTTCCAGCCGGTCGCCCGCATGAACGGCATTCACGAGACCGATCCGAAATGCCTGTTGGGCGTCGAACGTGCGCCCGGTGAACAGCATCTCCTTGGCGCGGGATGGCCCGATCAGATCGACCAGGCGCCTGGTTTCGCGAACACTGTAGGCAAGTCCCAACTTGGCGGGGGTGATCGCGAACCGGCCGGCGGGATCGGTCAGACGAAAATCACAAGCCACCGCGAGCGCGCAGCCGCCACCCACGCACGGCCCCTGAATCATGGCGATTGTCGGTTTGGCCATGGCCGCCAGTGCGGTCAAGGCGGCCCGGATGGCGTCGATATTGCCATCGAGCGCCGTCGGATCGGCAGCGAAACCCTTGAGCTCGGCAATGTCGGCGCCGGCGCAAAAAGCGTCGCCGCCGGCGCCCCGGACGATCAGGACCTTGATGTCCCGATCGTTTTCGGCCTGGCGCAGCAATTCCGGCACCGCCCGCCACATCCCGTCGGTCATGGCATTGCGCTTGTCGGGCCGGTTTAGAACCAGCCACGCGATCTCGCCGTCCTTGTCGATGAAAACAGGAGCGTCCACCATAATCCCGTTCGTCGCGGCCTAGAGCGCTTCTCGCTTAATCGGGATCAAAAGGAGGGTGTTTAGATGTTGTCATGGCAAGTCGTTAAAACGCCGCATAGCAGCGCTATGCAAGGCTTTAAGGGCGCAGCCAGGACGGCATATAAACAGCCGAACTTGATCCCGATTAAGCGAGAAGCGCTCTAGAAGAACGCCTGCAAGCCGGTTTGCGCCCGGCCGAGAATGAGCGCGTGGATGTCGTGGGTGCCTTCATACGTGTTCACGGTCTCCAGATTCACCATGTGGCGGATGACGTGGTATTCGTCCACGATACCGTTGCCGCCGTGCATGTCACGGGCCACCCGGGCGATGTCGAGCGACTTGCCGCAGGAGTTGCGCTTGATCAGGCTGATCGCCTCGGGGGCCAAACGACCTTCATCCATCAGCCGCCCGGCCTGCAAACAGGCTTGCAGGCTGATCGCGATCTCGGTCTGCATATCGGCGAGCTTTTTCTGAACCAGTTGGTTGGCCGCCAGCGGCCTGCCAAACTGCGTCCGCTCCAGGGTGTAGTTGCGGGCCGCATGCCAGCAGAACTCGGCGGCGCCCAGCGCGCCCCAGGCAATTCCGAACCGGGCCCGGTTGAGGCAGCCGAACGGGCCCTTCAATCCTTCCACATTCGGCAGCAGATTTTCGTCGGGAACGAACACCTCGTCCATCATGATCTGGCCGGTGATCGAGGCCCGGAGCGAAAATTTACCTTCGATTTCCGGCGCGGTCAGACCCTTCATGCCGCGCTCCAGCAGGAAGCCGCGAATGACGCCATCGTCGTCCTTGGCCCAAACCACGAAAATATCGGCCACGGGGGCGTTGGTGATCCAGGTTTTTGATCCGTGGACGATATAGCCGCCGTCCACCTTGCGCGCCCGGGTCTTCATGCCGCCGGGGTCGGACCCGTGATCGGGCTCCGTGAGCCCGAAGCAGCCGATCATCTCACCGGTTGCGAGCTTGGGCAGATATTTACGGCGCTGTTCCTCGGTGCCATAGGCGTGGATTGGATGCATGACCAGGCTCGACTGCACACTCATCATCGAGCGGTAGCCGGAATCGACATATTCCACTTCACGCGCAATCAGACCGTAAGAGACATAGTTCACGCCCGAACAGCCATAGCCGTCGATGGTTGCGCCCAACAGGCCCATTTCGCCCATTTCCGTGAAGATCTCGCGCTCGAATTTTTCGTGCCGGAATGCCTCGAGGATGCGGGGCATCAGCTTTTCCTGGCAGTAGCCCCGGGTGCTGTCGCGTATCAGCCGCTCCTCCCCGGTAAGCTGACTGTCGAGCAACAAAGGGTCCTCCCACTGGAAGGGGGCTGTTTTCAGGGCTTTCTGGATTGCCGGCTCAGGCTGCGCTGCCTTGGTCACTTTATCGTCTCCGTCTTAAAAGCCTTATTCGGGGTACCGATGCAATTGGCCGGGCATCTTAAAGCAAACCTGGAAGCCTGGAGTTGACATCGGTCATGTCAAAACGAATAGCCGGAGCCACCGCTTGCATCCGCATTTTACCCGCCCGCCGCCACAACGCAAAAACACCTGGCCTTCGGTGGGCGAATCTGGCGAAATAATTGCCTTTGATGCGATGCAAAGGCATGTAATCATCCCTCCCGGCGAAAACTTCCGCCGACACTTGTTTGGCCGCATAACTCGAAGGTTTGCGATGACATTGTCCGTTGATCTCTACTGGTCGTTTCGAAGTCCCTATTCCTATCTCGCCACCGGCCGGCTTGTGCGCCTGGCGCGGGAATATGACGTCGCGATCAATGTGCGTCCGGTATATCCGCTGGCGGTTCGCGACGACACGTTTTTTCAGCGCGTCAATCCACTGTTCCTGCCCTATCTGTTGCGCGACGTAATGCGTCTGTCGCAGATGCAAGGCATTCCCATCGGGCTGCCCGATCCTGATCCCATCGTTCAGGATCTGACGACCGGGCAGGTGGCCAAGGAGCAGCCCTATATTTTTCGGCTCACCCGGCTCGGCGTCGAAGCGGCACAGCGCGGCCACGGGCTCGCCTTCATCGACGAAGTTTCCCGGATTATTTGGGGCGGAACGGTCCGGGGCTGGGACAAGGACGACCATCTGGCGCGGGCGGCTGAGCGGGCGGGCCTGAATCTGGCGGAAATGGACGCCGCGATCGATTCCGATCCCGAAAAATATGACGCGCTGATCGAGAAAAACCGCGCTGATCTGGAGCACAGCGGCCATTGGGGCGTTCCCACCATGGTGTTTGACGGAGAACCGTTCTTCGGACAGGACAGAATTGATGTCCTGGTGTGGCGCATGAACCAAAAGGGCCTGTCGAAGCGCTGATAAGACAATAGGGAAGGCCGCTGATGTCCCGTCCCGTGGTGGTGCTGACGCAAAGATGGCCGCGGCGGGTCGAGCGCGCCATGGCCGAGCGCTTCGACCTGCGGGCCCTGCCTGCTGGCGAACCGCACAGCGCGCGGCTGGCTGAACAGGATGTAATCGCGCGCTGCGAAGGGGCGGATATCCTGTGCCCGACTTTCAGCGATCGGTTGCCCGCCTCGCTTATCAACCGGTTGCCGGGTTCGATCGGGCTGATCGCGTCGTTCGGGGTCGGAACCAATCACATCGACGTCGCCGCGGCCACCGCCCGCGGCATTATGGTCAGCAACACGCCCGAGGTGGTGACCACGGATACCGCCGACCTGACGATCGGCCTGATCATCGCCGCCAGCCGTCGTTTCAGCGAAGGTGACGGATTGATCCGCGACGACGCCTGGGGCGGTGTCGGACTGTTCAACATGCTGGGTTCCCGCGTCGCCGGGAAAACCCTTGGAATCGTCGGCATGGGCCGCATCGGCCGGGCGGTCGCGAGAAGGGCCCGGGGCTTCGACATGCCGGTGATTTATCACGGCCCCCGGCCAAAACCGGATGTCGATGCCGAGTACCGCCGCGACATCACGGACCTGCTTGGCCAGGCCGATATCGTGTCGCTGCATTGCCCCCTGACCCCCGCCACCCACCATCTGATCGATGGCGCCAGGCTTCGGGCGATGAAGTCGACGGCGATCCTCGTCAATACCGGGCGGGGGCCGCTGATCGACGAAAAGGCGCTGGTCACGGCGCTTGAGAACGGCACGATCGCGGCGGCCGGACTTGACGTGTTCGAATTCGAACCCAAGGTCTCGCGCGCGCTCAGCCAGTTGCCGAACACGGTCCTGCTGCCCCATGTCGGGACCGCCACCGTCGAGGCGCGGGAGGAAATGGGCCTGCGGGTGATCGCCAATATCGAAGCGTTCCTTCAAACCGGCGCGCCGCGCGACATGGTGAGCGCCTGAACCGGGACACCGAAA
This sequence comes from Sphingomonadales bacterium, assembly GCA_046756385.1. Classification (GTDB taxonomy): domain Bacteria; phylum Pseudomonadota; class Alphaproteobacteria; order CAZZKF01; family CAZZKF01; genus JBHHWG01. The sequence goes on from JBHHWG010000040.1 coordinate 15,246, forward strand.
AAGCTTGAAAAAACAGCGCGGGCGTGGCGTTTATGCATTATGCAGTCCGGTCGCGCGCGCAAACATCACCTGAACAAGGGCAAACTGATCAGCCTGGTGTTGATTATCGCCTGGCTGCTTGCCGGCTGGCATGTGACGTTTCATGACCTGGATGATCCGGGAACTTCATCGGCCCAGGAACAGTGCCAGATTTGCCGGGTCGATCATCTTGCGGCGGCGCGACTGCCGACGCCCGGCGCCGCCTTGCCGTTCGTCACGAACCTCTCCCCCCTTGTCGCCACGCTGGATCGACTGCCGGACGAACCCACCCTTGGCGTCGGGCGCGCCCGGGCCCCACCCCTGAACCGATCATACATTTGACCGTTCGATAATCGAACAGCGTCATGCGAGGGAACAGGCCTCCTGGCGCGGTCGGCACACAATGACAGGTTCAGGGATTCGATATGTCTTTCAGAAGATTAACGCCAACAACGGCCTTGGCCGCGCTATGGATCGGACTGGGAATGGCCCCGGCGCTGGCCCAAGACGACGTCGCAACATTGCGCCAGGAACTGGAGCAACTCAAGCGCCAGTTCCAACAAATGCAGCAGGCTTACGCGCATCAGGTCGAGGTTCTCGAAAACCGGCTTGCGGAGATCGAGACGCAACCCGAGCGGGAACAGATTGCCGCGGACATGGCGCCGCCGTTGCCGGCGGGCCCATCATCGGAGTCATCGACAGATTTTCTCAAGATCGGCGTCGATGGACTGTTCACCGCCGGCGGCTCCAGCGTCGACAATGAGAGCCTCGGCAATCTTCAGTTCGGGGCCCATGACCCCAACCGCAACGGCTTTACGGTGCAACAGGCGGAACTGTCGCTAGGCGCGACGGTCGATCCCTATTTTGACGCCCAGGCCTTCATCATTTTCCAGATCGACGCCGAGGGTGAAACCGTCGTCGAACTCGAGGAAGCGTTTCTTTCAACCCGCGCCCTGCCCGGCGGGCTGCAACTCAAGGCGGGGCAGTTTTTCACCGAGTTCGGCCGGCATAATCCGATACATCCACATGGATGGGATTTCGTGGACCAGCCGGTGATCCTTTCGCGCCTCATGGGGCCGGACAGCCTGCGCAGCCAAGGCGCGCGCCTGTCGTGGCTGACGCCCCTGCCATGGTATTCGGAGCTTCTGGTCGCGGTGCAGAACGCCAGCGGCGAAACCGCGGTCAGCTTTCTCGGCGAAGGCGCGGGTGAGGACGGCGACGAGGAAATCGGCGGCCATGCCCTGATCGACCGGGACGGCCGCGACTTTGGCGATCTGCTTTATTCCGCCCGCCTGCTGAACGGCTTCGACCTGTCGGACAATACCAGCGTCAATCTTGGCTTCTCAGGCGCCTGGGGCCCCAACGCCAGCGGCTTAACGGCCAGCACCCGAATTGTCGGCGGCGATTTGTATGTGAAATGGCAGCCGCCTTATACCCAGCGCGGCTTTCCCTTCGTGTCGTGGCAGACCGAGGTCATCGGCCGCCGCTACACCGCCGGCGATCCGGGCGATCCGAGCCGTGAAATCCTCAAGGATTGGGGCCTTTACAGCCAGGTGCTCTGGGGTTTTCGGCCAGGTTGGGTCGCAGGCGTCCGGTTCGACCACGCCGATGCTTCGGGCGGCGCCGGCCGATCGGCGGACTTTCTGCGTGACCGGCGACAGCGCCTGTCCCCCAATCTGACCTGGTATCCGACCGAGTTCAGCAAGCTTCGCCTGCAGTACAACCACGACTGGGCCCCGCACCTGGCCGGGGGCAGCGCCGACGCGCTGTGGCTGCAGGTGGAATTCGCCATCGGCAGCCATCTGGCCCACATATTCTAGGAAATGACCATGAACAGATTTGCAAAATTCCTGATTTTGGCGCTGGTCTGTGTGGCCCCCGCGTCCGCCAATGCCGCGCTTAAGGTCGTGGCCACGACCCAGGATCTCGCCGCGATCGCCCGGGCAGTCGGCGGCGAGGACGTCAAGGTCACGAGCCTGACCCCCGGCACCCGGGATCCCCACTTCGCGGACGCCAAGCCGAGCATGATCCGCCGGGTCCACGATGCCGACCTGCTGCTTCTGATCGGGGCCGATATGGAGATCGGCTGGTTGCCGCCGCTGATACAATCGGCGCGCAACACGAAGATTCAGCCGGGTGGCCCGGGATATCTCGACCTGTCGATGGCCGTTGTCCTCACGGGCCGGCCCAGTGGAACCATCACCCGGGCGATGGGCGACGTACACGCCAAGGGCAATCCTCATTACTGGCTCAGTCCCCGGAATGGCCTGCGCATGGCAACCGCGATCGCGGCTCGACTTTCCCAACTGGACCCCGGACACGCGGGGGCCTACCAGGCGCGTCTGGATGCTTTTTCCCGGCAATTGATGAAAAAAATCGCGGCGTGGAAAATGCGGCTCAAGCCCCTGCGGGGCCGGCCGGTGATCGCCTATCACACCTCGTTCGTCTATCTGGCGCACGCTTTCGGATTCAAAGTGGTCGACGAAGTCGAGCCTAAACCCGGCATTCCTCCCAGCGCCGCTTATCTCAATCTCCTCATCAAGCGCATCAGGGCCGAGAACATCGACCTCCTGATCATGGAGCCTTATTACGAACGGCGCTCGGCCACCTATTTGAAGGATCAGACCGGCATTCAGGTCGTCGTGGTGCCGCAGTCCGTGGGTTCGATGCCGAGGATCGACGACTATTTCGACCTTTTCGACGCCATTGTCGCGGTGTTTGTTCAAACCCTGGATACGTGAAATGGATGCGTGGCTGATTCTGCTTCCGGCATTTACCGTTAGCGCGCTGATGATTTTCACCCATACCTATCTGGGATTGCACGTGCTTGAGCGCGGCATCATTTTCATCGATCTCGCACTGGCTCAGGTCGCGGCGCTGGGATTGAGCATTGCCTTCCTGATGGGCCATGAGGCCCACGGTCCGGACGCACAACTTTATGCCTTTGTCGCCACGCTGCTGGCGGCACTTGGATTCGCCAAGCTGCGTCAGATCCCCGGCAAGATCGCCCGCGAAGTGACCATCGGCTGCGTTTATGTCGTCGCGACCGCCCTGTCGATTGTTATTCTGAGCCTGTCCAGCCAGGGCATGACCGAACTCAAGGCGCTGTTCAACGGCAATATTCTTTGGACCAACTGGGACGAGATCGCGATCATCGGCGCGGCCTATGCGGCGCTGACCGTGCTTCACGTCATTTACCGCAGGCGCTTTCTGGCGCTGTCGTTCGAGCCCGAGGCCGCGAAACGCCCGTCCCTGATGTGGGAGTTTTTCTTTTTTGCGTCCTTCGCCGTGACGATCACCCTGGCGGTTAACGTCGCCGGCATATTGCTGGTGTTCGCCTTTTTGATCATTCCCGGGTTCAGCGCGTCGATGATCGCCCGATCGTTCCCCATGCGCCTGGCGCTGGGATGGCTGTTTGGCATGGCCGGCACCATCGCGGGCTTATGGTTTTCGTTCGCCGGAGACCTGCCGACCGGCGCCACGGTGGTATCGGCCCTGGGCGCCCTGCCGATTATCGCGGCGGTGATGAAAATGGCCCTGGGCCGCCGCGCCTAGAGCACTTTCCGCTGAAACTTACTCCGCCGCTTCGCCGGATTCCTGCTTAAGCTCCTCGGCGGATCGGTAGATTTCGCTGCCGCCGTCACGGAATTTGGCCGCCATCCCGCCCATGCCGGTTTTGGCGAAGTCGCGGACTTCGTGGCTGATTTTCATCGAACAGAATTTCGGCCCGCACATGGAGCAGAAATGGGCGATCTTGGCCCCTTCCGCGGGCAGCGTCTGGTCATGGAACGACATTGCGGTATCGGCGTCGAGCGACAGGTTGAACTGATCGCGCCAGCGGAATTCGAACCGGGCCTTGCTGAGCGCATTATCGCGCATCTGGGCGGCCGGATGGCCCTTGGCAAGGTCGGCGGCGTGGGCGGCCAGCTTGTAGGTGATGACCCCGGCCTTTACGTCGTCCCGGTCAGGCAGGCCCAGATGCTCCTTGGGCGTCACATAGCACAGCATCGCGGTGCCGAACCAGCCGATCATCGCCGCGCCGATGGCGCTGGTGATATGGTCGTAACCCGGCGCGATATCGGTGACCAGCGGTCCCAATGTGTAAAACGGCGCCTCGTCGCAAACCTCAAGCTGCTTGTCCATATTCTCCTTGATCAGGTGCATGGGAACATGGCCCGGCCCCTCGATCATGACCTGGCAGTCATATCCGTCGGCTATTTTCCGCAACTCGCCCAGGGTTTCCAGCTCCGCGAACTGGGCCCGGTCGTTGGCGTCGGCGATGCTGCCGGGGCGCAATCCGTCCCCCAGCGAATAGGCCACGTCATAGGCCCGCATGATCTCGCAGATATCCTCGAAATGGGTGTAAAGGAAATTCTCCTTGTGATGGGCAAGGCACCATTTGGCGAGGATGGATCCGCCGCGTGACACAATGCCGGTGACCCGGTCGGCGGTCAGCGGAATATAGGGCAGGCGCACGCCGGCATGGATGGTGAAATAATCGACACCCTGTTCGCATTGTTCGATCAAGGTATCCCGGTAGATGTCCCAGGTCAGTTCCTCGGCGACCCCGCCCACTTTTTCCAGCGCCTGATAAATCGGCACCGTTCCGATCGGCGTCGGCCCGTTGCGGATGATCCATTCGCGGGTATCGTGAATATCGTCGCCCGTTGACAGATCCATGATCGTGTCGGCGCCCCAGCGGATCGCCCAAACCATCTTTTCGACCTCTTCCGCGATCGAGGAGGTGATGGCCGAGTTGCCGATATTGGCGTTGATCTTGACCAGGAAATTGCGGCCGATGATCATCGGCTCGGCTTCGGGGTGATTGATGTTGGCCGGAATCACGGCCCGGCCGCGCGCGACCTCATCACGAACAAATTCCGGCGTGACATAGTCCGGCACCGCTGCCCCGAAAGATTGGCCGTTCGCTTGCTTCCCGTCGGCCCGGGCCCGCTCCCGGCCCAGATTCTCGCGAATCGCAATATATTCCATTTCCGGCGTGACGATCCCGGCGCGGGCATAAGCCAGCTGGGTGACCGCCTTGCCGGGCCTTGCCCTTAGCACCTGCTCGCGCCGGCGGGCAAATTCGACCCGCTGCGCCGATCCGGCCCCGCCGCGGCCATTGTCCTCGGTCCGAACGGTGCGCCCGACATATTCCTCGACATCGCCGCGCGCCAAAATCCATTCGCGCCGGGTCTCGGCAAGGCCCTGTCGAATATCGATCCGAGCCTCGGCGTCGGTGTAGGGGCCTGACGAATCATAAACGCGCACCGGGGCCTCGCCCGAGGTTGGCTCCAGCGCAATCTCGCGCATTGGAACACGTATCTTGGGATGGCGCTCACCGGACAGATAGATCTTGCGCGAACTCGGCAACGGACCGGTGGTGACGGCGCCGTTCCGAGGCGCCGCGGCACTGGATGATTTTGTCATTCTAGCTTCCTCAATTGACGGACCGGCGACAAGCAACAGGCGACGACCGTGCGGTCATAATAATGCCGGGTGGCGCCAATGGCATAAGAAATGCCGGAAAATCTTGCATCGGATTATCCGCTCCTTACGCTGGCTCTAACCAGATCAAGTTCCATGGGTATGATCTCAGCCCTATTGGGCACCCCAGCCGGATTAAGTCGTATAGGGAAATATATGGTGGTGGATGTCAACTTGGAAAAGCCCATCCGTCTTATTTAGATCAAAGCCGCCAGCCGGCGGTCGGGATTTTATATACGATGGGCCCGCTTACACGATATAGTCCGTTACAAAACGGGGTATGACCGCCTAGTTACCGAGACGGCGGCCGGCGGGCAAACGGCGGCATTAAGGTTATGAGGTGCATGGGCCGATGAACGATATCGAACCCACCATTGCGCTGGTCGATGACGACCGCAACATCCTGACCTCGGTAGGCATCGCGCTGGAGGATGAAGGATTTCACGTGCGCACATTTTCCGACGGCGCCGGGGCGTTGGCCGCAATAGGGTCGGATTCGTTCGATCTGATGGTGCTCGACATAAAAATGCCCCGCATGGACGGCATGGAGACCCTGCGCCGGCTGCGCCGGATAAGTGATCTGCCGGTTATTTTCCTGACCTCCAGGGACGAGGAAATCGACGAGGTGCTGGGGCTGAAAATGGGTGCGGACGACTATATCCACAAACCCTTTTCACAGCGGCTGCTAATCGAAAGAATTCGGGCCGTGCTCAGACGGCGTGAGGGCGCGCCCCCGACGGCCGCCGCTGACGAGAAAATTCTCGTCAGGGGAAAACTCGTGCTCGATCCGCTTCGGCACGACTGCAAATGGGACGGCGAGCAAGTTGTCCTGACGGTCACCGAATTCCTGATTCTTCAGGCCCTGGTGTCGAGGCCGGGCCTGGTCAAGAGCCGCGATCAGTTGATGGATGCGGCCTATGAGGACCAGGTTTATGTCGACGACCGCACCATCGACAGCCACATCAAGAGATTGCGCAAGAAATTCAAAATGGTGGACCCGGACTTTGCCAGCATCGAAACACTTTACGGTATCGGTTACCGCTACAAGGAAATTTGAGGCGCCCAGTCGGGGGCTGAAAATTTCGGACTGACCGGTGACGTCTATTCCTCCCAGAAAAGTCTCGCGACGGCCGCGCCCCTTCTCGCCGCTGACACTGCGCATCCTGGCGCTGAACATTGTCGCACTGGCGTTTCTTGTTGGCGGGGTGCTGTATCTCGACCAGTTCCGAACAGGTTTGATCGACACCCGTCTTTCCGGTCTGAGGGTTCAGGCCGAAGTCATTGCGGCCGCGATCGGGGAAGCCGCGACCCTGGGTCCCGAGGCGACCACGATCGAACAGGGCAATGCCAGGCAGATCCTGGCGCGGCTGGTGGTTCCGACTCGGGTGCGAGCCCGAATTTTCGATGCCGACGGCGTTTTGGTGATCGACAGTCGCGCGCTCTTCTCCGGTCGCAAGATCATGGAAGCGACCTTGCCGTCACCCAGTTTGTGGACCGATTTTGTTTCGCGTCTGGGATTGATTTATGAGGGCCTGATACGCTTCCTCGCCCGCGATGCCCCGCTGCCGGGATATGTCGAGCAGCCGGAGCAACGGGCGCAGGATTACCACGAAGCGGTCATCGCGCTGGGTGGCAGCACCGCCACGGCGGTCCGGTCCATGGAGAATGGCAGCCTGATGCTGTCGGCGGCGGTGCCGATTCAGCGGTTCAAGCGGGTTTTGGGCACATTGCTGGCGACCGTGGAAACCAGCGAGATCGAGGAGATGGTCCGCCAGGAGCGACTCGCCATCCTGGAGATATTCGCGGTCGCCCTGATCGTTACCGCGCTGCTGTCCCTGATTCTGGCGCGCACAATCGCCCGGCCCGTGCATCGTCTGGCCGACGCGGCGGACAAGGTTCGCCGGCGTCACGGGCGGGATGTCGAGATTCCGGATTTTTCTGGTCGCCGGGATGAAATCGGGGACCTGTCGCGCTCGCTGAGAGACATGACCGAAGCCCTTTATGGCCGAATGGACGCCATTGAAGCCTTCGCCGCCGACGTCGCCCATGAAATCAAGAATCCGCTGACCTCATTAAGAAGCGCGGTCGAAACCTTCGCGCGCAGCCGAGACAAGCAGCACCAGGCGCAACTGCTCTCGATCATCAAGGACGATGTCGGCCGGATCGACCGTTTGATCAGCGATATTTCAAACGCCTCCAGAATCGACGCCGAGCTGTCACGCGCCGACATGGAGGCGGTCGATGTCGCAATGTTGCTCAAGACACTGGTCGGCGCGTACCCGGCCACGTCACGACGGCATGCGCCGTCGATCGAACTCGACATACCGGACGGGGAAGCGCTCGTGGTCCAGGGGATCGAAAGCAAGCTGGGCCAGGTCATCCGGAATTTGCTGGATAACGCAGTGTCCTTCAGCCCCATCACCGGGGATGGCGCCCCCGCAAGGATTAACGTCACAGCAAAACGCGACGGTGGGAAAGTCGTGATTGCCATCGATGATGAAGGCCCCGGTATCCCGGACGCCATGCTGCGCGATATCTTCAATCGCTTCTATACGGAACGCCCGGATGGCGAGGCGTTCGGCGCCCATTCCGGGCTTGGCCTGAGCATTTCCAAGCAAATCGTCGAAGCCCATGGTGGCTCGATCGAAGCGCAAAACCGTTATCACGAAGGGACGGACGGTTCCTTTCCGGCGACAGGCCCGGTGACAGGCAAAGGCGGCGGCGCGGCAAGGACGAAGACCGGAGCCCGGTTCATTGTCCGGCTGCCTGCCTAGGGCACTTCCATCTCTTATGGAATCATTTGATGGACGGGAGCGGTTTGTCCGGCAAGGCGCCGCGCGCCGCCGGCGAGCTTGAAGCGGATTGCCGGTTACGGGATGTTTGACGGGTAGCTATAATTGCACATCTGATGCGCCAAACCATAAACCGGTGGCAAAATCCATGAATTTCAAAAATCTGGCGGCGGGGATCTGGATTGTCTGTTGTTTGACGGGCTGCACGCCGCTCGCCGACGTCAAGAATTCGGCCGAGGCGGTGTTGGTGGAACGGCACGGTTTGGGACCCTGCCGATTAAGCCGTGATGTGCAGCCCGACGGCTTTATTGATGATGTTTATCGTTTCGTCGGAACAAGGCCGGACGCTGGTGGGCGGGTTTTGGTCGAAGCGCGCGGGCGGACCTACAAGGGCTTGATCCGCCTGTCGAGTCAAATTCGGGAAGAGACCATCGACCGGGAGCGCAACCGAAAGACCGTCAAGCGAACATTTCACGAAAGACGTTTCGAATACCGGGATCTGGAGGAGATTTACACCGGAATTCTGGCGGGCGATCCGATTAGCTATGATGTAACGATGTTTTATTGGGAGGAAACCGCCGATTGCCCGATCGAGGCGAAATCCTGTGAGCGCGAACCGGACCCTCGGGACTTTCGGAAACCGGTGTTCCGAGGGGAGTGGAAGGCATCATGGCGCATCCTGGGCGAGGATTTCCTGAACACCAGCGATGGCGACGTCTCCGTACTCGTGCTCGAGGAAGCCGGGGTCGGTCGCTCATGGTACTCGCCACGGCGCAAATTGATCTGTAGTAATTCAGACCCGATCTGACAGTTGCCGGCCTTGGCGCGGCGCTCCTGACCCTTTCTCCGGCGTATCCGCCGTCGCCGATGATCGTCTCAAGGAAGGGAAAGCGCGCCGTCAGGCGATCAGACAGACGGGCCGCG
>JBHHWG010000041.1:0-24135 GCA_046756385.1 Sphingomonadales bacterium
CCAACCACCAGCGCTGTGAGGCGCGGCAAAAAACTCAACTTTAATAAACGCATGATGGGTTCCCCATAAATAGCCGATGCAACCTGTCTTTTTGACCGCAGTTTCACTCAGTCAGATTATTCAAGTCCAGACGGTCACTACAACTTTAGCAGGATTTGCAGCAGTGAGGCCGTTTTTTTTTGGGCTGGTGGTGAAGAACGGCTCGATCTTTGCTGCTTCCATAAATTTTTGCTTTCGTTTGCTGTTTCGCCCGGGCGTCGGCGGCTTGTTGACGTCGGCTTCGCTCCCGGCGCGCGGCCAGTCCCGGCGTTTGAGCGCGGCCTTGAATTTTGTGTAGCTGCCGTCCGGCAGAAACTTGGTGATCCCGACCTGATAGATCAGATCCACGAACGCAACTTGTGCCGGTTTCGGGAAGGTGGTCAGCTTGAAAGAAGACGGAATGCTGTCCCGGTGGATTTTAAAATCGCTCTCGAACAATGCATTGATCTCGCTCTCTGGCAGGCCGAGATCTGTAATGTCCTTGAATGTGCGCGATAATGCGTTCGTTTTGCCCGAATCCTTGACTTTTTTGAAATCGGCGGCGATTTCCTCCGCCGTAGCGGATTTCTTGGTTGCCCGCACGATGAACGGCAGGTTCTGGGCGTCGGCAGCGGTCGGCAGAAGATGACCAATCCCGACCGTAACCTTGCCAGCGGTATCTAAATACATGAATAATGCGCTGCCTTCATTGTCCCTAATGAATGGTCTCGCCGTTTCCGCCATCAGCGGCCCTTTGGAATCGTGCCTGACTTTGCTGGTCCTGATGATCGGCTGACCATTTCCACCCTGAACGATAACCCCGGTTCCCGCCTCGACCAGCAACGAGCCGGCATTATCGGGTGTATTCGTCCAGCCGCATCGTGGCGGATTCTGCCTGGACAGCGCTTCGGCGATTTTGATTTCGATCGCCTTGAGCTTCATCGAGCCGGTCTTTTGGATTTCCGTTATGTAATCGGTGACGGTGGCCTGCGGCAGCTTCAATTTCGTCAGCCTGTCCGTCAGCTTTTTCGCCTGCATCGGCATGAGTTTCATAATTTTTTCCTTTCACAACGTTTGCGTGATGCGTTGCGAAGCTTAATGGCACGGAAAAAATGAAACAAGCAAAAATGCGTAAAAATCAACAAACGAGCAATTCAGGCAGATGGCGTTATTCGGCAAAGGGCGCGTAAATGCGCAAAAACCGAAGTTCAGTGCCTAGATTGCAAATGAATTACCGCAGCTACACTGGGCGGTGGCGTTGGGGTTCTGGATGCGGAATGACGAGCCCATCAGGGTGTTGACGAAATCGATCTCGGAGCCCGCGACATACAACACCGACATCGCATCGATCAAAACGGTGATGCCGTCCTGCTCGATCACTTCGTCGTCCGGGTTCTGGCTTTGGTCGAAAGAAAAAGCGTATTGAAAGCCCGAGCAGCCGCCGCCGTTGACCTCGACCCTGAGCATCAGCGCCGGATCGCCTTCCTGCTCCTTCAGATGTGCGATGCGCTGCACCGCGCTGTCGGAAATCGTCAGTAGGGAAGGCTTTTGGCTCGCTGGCGTGGGCATTATGTCGGGCTCCTGTTGCGACTCGTTTGCATTATGATAGCACGAACGCTTAAAGAACGGCGTGCCGTAAATTCCGCCAGCCCCTAAGCCGTTGCCTGGGGCCCCGGCGCGCGGTAGTTTTCCAGTGACATGACAAAACAGGCGACATATGACCGTGGCCGGGCGCCCTATGCGACGCGGCCCGAGGACACTCGCGGCCGGCTGCACCCGGAACGGGAAAGCGAGACCCGGACCGCGTTTCAGCGCGACCGCGACCGCATCATCCATTCGACCGCCTTTCGGCGCATGAAGCACAAGACCCAGGTGTTCGTGTATCACGAGGGGGATCATTATCGGACCCGGCTGACCCATTCGCTGGAGGTGGCGCAAATCGCGCGCTCGATCTGCCGCGAACTGGGGCTTGACGAGGATCTCGCCGAGGCGCTGGCGCTGGCGCATGATTTGGGCCATCCGCCGTTCGGCCATGCCGGCGAGGACGCGCTCGACCAGGCGATGGCGCCTTATGGCGGCTTCGATCACAACGCCCAGTCGCTGCGTGTGCTCACCCGGCTGGAGCAGCCCTATCCGGAGTTTGACGGCCTCAATCTGACCTGGGAATGCCTTGAAGGCGTGGTCAAGCATAACGGGCCCCTGATCGGCGACGGCCGCGGGGCGGCGCCATCGACGGTCACCGATTATATCGCCAGCCATGATCTTGAGATTCACAGCTTCGCCGGGCCCGAGGCTCAGGTCGCCGCGATCGCCGACGACGTCGCCTATAACAATCACGATATTGACGATGGTTTGCGCGCCCACCTGTTCGAGGTGGAAGACCTTGCCGACGTGCCGCTGGTGGGTAAGGTGTTCGCCGAAGTGGCGCGGCAGTATCCCGACATCGCCCGCGCGAGGCTGGTGCATGAAAGCGTGCGGCGGCTGATCGGCGCCATGGTCGAGGACATTCTTGCCGAAACCCGTCGCCGGCTTGGGGACGCGAATCCCGGCTCGGCTCGCGAGGTTCGCGAACTGGGCCGTCCGGTCGCCGGCTTTTCACCGCAAATGGCGGCCCATGACAAATCCCTGAAGGCGTTCTTGCGCGACAATATGTATCGCCATTACAAGGTCAATCGGATGGCCAGTAAGGCGCGCCGTGTTGTCGCCGATCTGTTCGAGCTTTATGTTGCCGAACCCGACTGCCTGCCGACGCCGTGGCGTCGTCACACCGAAGACGCAGGCAACGAGGCCAAGGCGCGCCTGGTGTGCGACTTCATCGCCGGAATGACCGACCGCTTCGCGCTGCTGGAACACCAGCGCCTGTTCGACATAAGAACCATATAAGAAACATTGCTTTATGAATATTTTCAGACACTTCAAGCAGACCATCGAAACCATTGTCGAAAATTTGGCGGCGAGCGGCAAGCTTCCCGCCGGTCTCGATTTGAGCGCCGTGGCGACGGAGCCGCCGCGCGACGCCGCCCACGGCGACATGGCCACCAACGCGGCGTTGGTGCTGGCCAAACCGGCTGGTATGCGACCGCGTGAACTGGCCGAGATGCTTTGTGGCGAACTCCGCCGTGCGCCCGGCGTTGAATCCGCTGAAATTGCCGGGCCCGGCTTTATCAACCTTCGTCTGGCCGACCGCATGTGGCACGACCGGGTCGCCGATATTCTGGCCGCCGGGGTCGATTACGGCGCCACCGACATCGGCGGCGGGACCAGGGTCAATGTCGAATATGTCTCGGCCAATCCCACCGGACCGTTGCATATCGGTCATTGCCGGGGCGCGGTCTATGGGGATGCGCTGGCCGCGCTGTTGGAAAAAGCGGGCTATCAGGTGGCGCGGGAATATTACATCAACGACGCCGGGGCGCAAATCGACACCCTGGCGCGTTCCGCATATTTGCGCTACCGGGAGGCACTGGGCGAGGACATCGGTGAAATCCCCGAGGGGCTATATCCTGGCGACTATTTAAAGCCGGTGGGGGCCGCGCTCGCTAGGCGCGATGGCGACAAATGGCTCGACAGCCCCGAGAGTGACTGGCTTGGGATTTTCCGGGATTTTGCCTCCGAAGCGATGATGGATATGATCCGCGAGGACCTCGCGGCGCTCGGCATCCGACAGGAGATATTCTCCTCAGAGCGTGCGCTTCACGATAAAGGCGAGATCGAAAAGGCATTGCAAACGCTTGAGGAGGCCGGCCTGATCCATGTCGGTGTGCTGGAGCCGCCCAAGGGCAAACGGATCGACGACTGGGAAGCCAGGCCGCAGACGCTGTTCCGCTCCACCCGGTTCGGCGATGACGTCGACCGCGCGCTCAGGAAGTCCGACGGCGGTTGGACCTATTTCGCCTCCGACATCGCCTATCATTTTGATAAGTTCGAGCGTGGTTTCGGACAAATGATTGACGTTTGGGGGGCCGATCATGGCGGCTACGTCAAGCGCATGAAGGCGGCGGTCAGGGCCATAACGGGCGGCCAGGGTGAACTCGATGTCCGCTTGTGCCAACTGGTGCGCCTGTCCCGGGGCGGGCAGCCCGTCAAAATGTCCAAGCGCGCCGGCAGTTTCATCGCGCTTGCCGACGTGGTTCGCGAGGTCGGCAAGGACGTGGTGCGCTTTATCATGCTGACCCGCAAGAACGACGCCCCGCTCGACTTCGATTTCGCCTCGGTGACCGAGCAGTCGCGGGACAATCCGGTGTTTTACGTACAGTATGCCCATGCGCGGGTGCACTCGGTTTTGCGCAATGCGGCGAGAGACGTGTCCGATCTCAACTTGTCCGCCGAGGGATTGGCGGAGGCCGATTTCTCGGCTTTGGGCGATCCCGCCGAACTCGGCCTGGTCAAGCTTCTGGCGGGCTGGCCGCGTCTCATCGAAAGCGCGGCGCTGGCGCACGAGCCCCATCGCTTGGCCTTCTATCTGTATGACGTTGCCGCCGCGTTCCATGCGCTATGGAATAAAGGGAAGGAAAATCCTGATCTCCGATTTATAATCGCCGGGCGGCCCGCTGTGACCCGAAGTCGTTTGGCGCTGTTGCGGGCGGTCGCGACGGTGATCGCATCGGGCCTGGCGATCATGGGGGTCGAGCCGGTTGAGGAGATGCACTGATGACTAACGACAGGGAAAATAGCCGCGATACCGGTGGGCTGGAGCCGGGGCGGGCTGGTCCACCGGCGTCAGGGTTTGGCTTCGGCAAACTGCAACTGGACGCAATTACGAGACAACCATTATTGATGGTCGTCGCGTTGATAACCGTGGCGGTGTTCGCGGGCGGCATCTGGTACGCCTATCGAACCGGCGCCAATAATCATGAGCCGCCGCCGGTAATCCGCGCCCAGAGCACGCCGATAAAGATTCAACCGGACGAGCCGGGCGGCATGGACGTTCCGGATCAGGACAAGTTGGTCTACGATCAGTTGGCGGGCGCCGAGGTTTCGGAGGCTGAGGAACTGCTGCCGGCCGCCGAAGAGCCGACGCTGCCGGGCGATGACGCGGCATCGCCTGCCGCCTACGATGAGGACGAACCGCCGGCAGCACCGCCGCCGCTTCCCGAAGAGCCCACCGCGCGGAGCGAGGCCGTTGCATTGCTGGGCGACAATAACTACCTGGTTCAGCTTGGCGCGTTTCGCAGCCAGGAGGCCGCCGAACGCGGGTGGGACCGTCTATCCCGCCGCTATCCCGCCGTGCTCGGTGGATTTTCGAGCGATATCATGATCGCCGATCTCGGCGCCAGGGGGATTTATTATCGCCTGCGCGCCGGGCCGCTCGCAACCCGCGAGGATGCCGAGGCGCTGTGCCGGGACATAAAGGATCGCGGCCAGGGCTGCCTGGTTGTGGCGCCCTAAAATCGTGAGCCGAGGGGCCAAATTACCGCCAAGACCGGTAATCTTCGGCTGTGAAGGGTTGCGCCTAAGCTCCGCCGAGGCACTTTTTTTTGAGGATGCGCAGCCGCTCGGGTTCATTTTGTTCAGCCGCAATTGCCGGGACCCGGCGCAGATTCGCAATCTGGTCCAGGGGCTGCGCCGCTCGGTCGGTCGCGGCGATGCGCCGGTGCTGATCGATCAGGAAGGCGGCCGGGTCCAGCGCCTGGGACCGCCTTTTTGGAGGAGCGCGCCTTGCGCCAGACTGTTCGGCGATCTCGCCGCCCATGGTCCGGAGCTGGCGGTTGAGGCCGCGCGGCTGAACGCCAGGCTGATCGCGGCTGAACTTTGCGATCTGGGTATCAATGTCGACTGCGCGCCGGTTCTGGACATCCCGGCGGCTGGTGGGCATGAGGTCATTGGTGACCGGGCGTTCTCCGACGATCCTGAAATGGTCGCGCGGCTCGGACGGGCGATGTGCGAGGGTTTGCTGGCGGGCGGCGTGACGCCCCTGATCAAGCATGTGCCGGGCCACGGACGGGCCAAGGCCGACAGCCACCTGTCGCTGCCGGTGGTCGATGCGCCGGCCCGGGTCCTTGAGGGGACCGATTTCAAACCCTTCGCGGCGCTAAGCGACATGCCCCTTGCCATGACGGCGCATGTCGTCTATGCCGCCTTTGATGCCTCCAGCCCGGCCACGACATCGCGCGCGATGATCGACCGGGTGATCAGAACCATGATTGGATTTGAGGGCATTTTAGTCTCGGACGATATCGGCATGGGCGCTCTTAGCGGCACGCACGCCGAACGGGCCACGGCGGCGCTGGCGGCGGGTTGTGACATCGTGCTGCATTGCAACGGCAATCTCGACGAGATGAAAGAGGTGGCGAAGGCGATCGAGCCGATGGCGAGACAAGCCCGTGACCGGGCCATTCAGGCCTTTGGTCGGGGTGGCGCGCCGGATCGCGCCGATATCGCGGCGATCGAGGCCCGTCTTGACTGTATTCTCGATCAAAAGGGGTTTGAGTAATGGTCGATGCGAATGATCTGGTGCGGCTCTCGACCTGGATTTTACCGCTCCTGATCGCGATTACGTTCCACGAGGCGGCGCATGGCTTTATCGCCTGGCGGCTTGGCGATGATACCGCCCGTCGCCTGGGCCGTGTGACCTTTAACCCGGTCGCCCATATCGACCCGTTCGGGACCGTGTTGCTGCCGGCGCTGCTGGCGCTGTCAAACGCCGGTTTCCTGTTCGGCTACGCCAAGCCGGTTCCGGTTAACTTCGCCCGTCTGCGAAGTCCCAAACGCGACATGGTGTGGGTTGCGGCAGCCGGGCCCGGTGTGAATTTACTGCTCGCCCTGGCGTCGGCCGCGATGTTTCATGTGGTGTGGCTTCTGCCCGATTTCCTTGCGCCGTGGCTGGCGCTTAATCTTCACAACATGATACTGATCAATCTGATCCTGGCGGTATTCAACATGATCCCGCTGCCCCCGCTGGACGGCGGTCGGGTCGCGGTGGGCTTGTTGCCTCATGATTGGGCGATCCGGTTGGCGCGGCTCGAGCGCTACGGCATTTTCATTCTCATCGGCATTTTGATCCTGCCGGCCCTGTTGGGGCGGGCATTCGGAACGGAATTCTCACTATTCGAATCCATCATCTGGCCGCCGGTCGAATTTTTACGTGAACTGATTTTGACGATCGCCGGGTTTGGACGGGGACAGTCTTGAGCGCGAATGACGCAACCACGGCCGACATGGATGGGGTTGACAGGGGCCACGGGGCTTCGGTTTTCCCGCCAGGTCAACTCGTCGTCAATCTCGACGGCTATGAGGGGCCGCTCGACGTTCTGCTGGTGCTGGCGCGCAGCCAGAAAGTCGACCTCAAACAAATTTCCATCCGCGACCTCGCTGAGCAGTATCTGACCTTCGTTTCCGAGGCGGCGAGACTGAGGCTCAATCTGGCCGCCGATTATCTGGTTATGGCGGCCTGGCTCGCTTATTTGAAATCGCGCCTTCTGCTGCCGGAAGAGGAAGACGAGGAAGAGCCGAGCGCCCAGGAAATGGCGGCACGGTTGACGTTCCAACTGCAACGGCTTGAGGCGATGCGGGAGCGGGCGGCGCAGTTGATGTCGCGTCATCGGCTGGGCCGCGACGTGTTCGCCCGCGGGGGGCCGGAAGGCGTCGCCATTTCCAGGCGCTCCAGCTACGACGCGACGCTCTATGAGTTGCTCAAGGCCTATGCCGTGAACCGGACCAAAGGCGAGACCACCGCTTTCCACATCGAGCGACCGCCGATCTTTTCCATCGAGGAAGCCCTGACCCGGCTCAGCGGCCTGGTCGGAAAAGCCCTGGAGTGGACCCGGCTGGAAACTTTCCTGCCACCGATCACGGCGGACAGCGGGCCAATGCGCTCAGCGATTGCGAGCACTTTTGTCGCCTCGCTTGAGATTGCCCGCCGGGGCGACCTGGAACTGAAGCAGCTTTCGACCTTCGGTCCCATATTCCTGCGCAAAAAATCGGGGGGCCCATGACCGATCGACTGGAACATCTGCGCATGGTCGAGGCGCTGCTGTTCGCCTCGCCCGAGCCTGTCGACGCGCCATCGCTGGCCGAGCGTCTGCCCGATGGCGTCAATATTCCAGACCTCCTCGACGAGCTGAAGGAGGCTTATGCCGGGCGAGGCGTCAATCTGGTGTGTGCCGGGCAAAAGTGGATGTTCCGAACCGCGCCCGATCTCGGTTTCCTGCTGCAAAAAGAGGTTGAGGAACAACGTCGTCTGTCCCGCGCCGCGATCGAAACCCTTGCCATCATCGCCTATCATCAGCCGGTGACCAGGGCCGAAATCGAGGCGATCAGGGGGGTTGGCCTGAGCAAGGGCACCCTCGATCTTTTGCTGGAAACCGGTTGGGTTCGTCCTCTTGGACGGCGACGCTCGCCTGGACGACCCGCGACTTACGGCACCAGCCAGGATTTTCTGACCCATTTCGGCCTCGAATCCCTCGACGCCTTGCCGGGACTTGAGGAACTGAAGGCGGCGGGACTGCTTGATTCCGACATACCGCCCGGCTTCCTGGCGGAGCCGCAAAGTGACGAAGAGCAGGACGGCGACGCCAAGGACGAAGCGGCGACCGAATTGCCGTTAACCGACGGGGGCGACACGACATGATCGCGGTCGGGGAAATCAAACAGCGTCGGGAATTTCAGACGAGTGGCGGCGGTGACTGTGTCAGAAGGCGTTGAAGCCGCACCTCCCGCACGTCCGCGTTTTGGCCTGAAATTCGATGGCTGGACGGCCTTTGCGCTGGCGATCGCGGGCCTGCTGGCGATTCCGGTGCTGGTTGTTTTCGCCGCCGTTTTCACGCCGGCGGGCGAGGTCTGGCGGCACCTGGCGGACACGGTCCTCAGCCGATACATTTTCAATACGCTTGTGCTGGCGTTGGGCGTCGGCATCGGCACTCTGGTGATTGGCGTGGGGACGGCCTGGCTGGTGTCGATGTGCCGGTTTCCCGGCCGACGGCTATTCGAATGGGCCTTGTTCCTGCCGATGGCGGTGCCGGCTTATGTTCTGGCCTACAGCTATACGGGCATGTTCGAATTCGCGGGGCCGGTTCAGAGCCTTTTGCGCGAGATCTTCGGCTGGGCCCGCAACGATTACTGGTTTCCCGAAATACGGTCGCTGGGGGGCGCGATCGCGATGCTGACGCTGGTGTTCTACCCCTACGTCTATCTGCTCAGCCGCGCGGCGTTTCTGGAGCAATCGATATGCGTGCTGGAGGTCAGCCGCACCCTGGGTTGTTCGGCGACCCGAGGATTTTTCCGGGTCGCGTTGCCGCTGGCGCGACCTGCGATCGTCGGTGGTCTGGCGCTCGCCCTGATGGAGACCCTGGGCGACTTCGGCACTGTCGATTATTTCGCGGTCGACACTTTCACCACCGGCATTTTCCGGACCTGGTTCGGGCTCGGTGATCCGGGCGCCGCGGCCCAGCTCGCGGCGATCCTGACCGGCTTCGTGTTCATTCTGATTGTGGTCGAGCGCCTGTCCCGCCGGGGCGCGCGTTATCACCATACCAGCTCGCGTTATCGTTCGCTGCCCAACTACCGACTGACCGGCGGGCGAGCCGGTTGGGCGTTCATCGCCTGCGCCCTGCCGGTCTTTTTGGGCTTTGTGTTGCCCGGCTTTCAACTGGTTGTGTGGGCCATCCAGACCATGGACCAGATCCTTACGCCCGACTTCGGGCGGCTGGCGCTCCACACCGTGGCGCTGGGCGCCGGGACCGCGTTCATCAGTGTCCTGGTGGCGCTGATCCTGGCTTATGGCATGCGGCTCAACAGGAACAGCAGGGTGATGCCCGGGGCGGCCCGGGTCGCCGGCATGGGCTACGCGGTGCCGGGCACGGTTGTGGCGGTCGGGGTGCTGATTCCGTTTGCCTGGTTCGACAATACGATCGACGCCTGGATGCGCGCCTCGTTCGGGGTTTCGACCGGTTTGTTTCTGTCCGGCACGCTGGCGGCGGTGTGCTTTGCCTATATCGTGCGGTTCCTGGCGGTGTCGCTTAACACCGTGGAAGCGAGCCTGGCCAAGATCACCGGTAGCATGGACGATGCGGCGCGCTCGCTGGGTCAAACGGCATTTGGCGCGTTGCGCCGGGTCCATCTGCCGCTGATGTCGGGCAGTCTTTTGACCGCGGCGTTGTTGGTGTTCGTCGATGTAATGAAGGAACTTCCGGCGACGCTTATTCTCAGGCCGTTCAATTTCAATACCTTGGCGGTGAGGGCGTATGAACTGGCGTCCGACGAGCAGCTTGCCGAGGCCGCCGGTCCGGCGCTGGCGATCCTTGCCGCCGGCATCATTCCGGTTGTGTTGCTGAGCCGGGCCATTGCCCGCGCCAGACCCGGACGGAGCGACCCCCACGGCGGCGACGCGAAATGATTGCGAAGAGTGAGACCGACATGCAGGGCCTGGAACTGGATCATATCCGATTTTCAATTGGCGGCGCGATGGTGGTGGACGACGTCAGTCTGGCGGTGGAGCCGGGGCGGATCGTGTGCCTGCTGGGTCCGTCCGGTTGCGGCAAGACCACGAGCCTGCGGATCGCCGCGGGGCTGGAGCGGCCGCTTTCCGGCGAGGTTCGGATCGGCGGTCGCGTCGTTGCGTCGCCGGATCAGTTCATGCCGCCGGAGGCGCGAAAGGTGGGCTTGGTGCTTCAGGATTATGCCCTGTTTCCCCATCTGACCGCCGCTGAGAATGTGACCTTCGGGCTCACAGGCGCGTCACGCCACGAGGCGCGCTCGCGGGCGCTGCGGCTGTTGGACATGGTTGGACTGGCCCGCCATGCCGACGCTTATCCCCACACGATGTCGGGCGGCGAACAGCAGCGGGTGGCGCTGGCGCGCGCTCTGGCGCCCGAGCCCGCCGTGATGCTGCTGGATGAGCCGTTCTCCGGCCTCGACGCCAGCCTGCGCAACAAGGTCCGGGAACAGGCGACCCAGGTGCTCAAGGAACTGGCGGTGCCGACACTTCTCGTGACCCACGATCCGGAGGAGGCGATGCGCATTGCCGATAAAGTAGCGGTGATGAAGGCTGGCCGCATCATCCAGACCGGCAGTCCCTGGCAAATTTACAGTCAGCCGGAAAGTGAATGGGTGGCGCGGCTATTCGGGGAGCCGAACCGCTTCGAAGGCTCTGTCGCCGGCGGATTTGTCGCAACTCCCCTGGGCCCGATCGCCGCCGACGGCTTCGACGACGGCGCCATGGTCAATGTGCTGGTGCGCCCGCGCGCGCTCGAACTGGGGGCCGCCGACGGTGTATGCGCGCAAGTGATCCGCGCCAGGCCGATCGGCGCCGACATTCTGGTCGATCTCGTGGTCGGGGAGATGAATTTGCACGCCCATATCCCCCACACAACCTTGATCCAGGTCGGGGCGGAGGTTCACCTTTCGGTCGATCGCAACCAGATTCACGTTTTCCCGCGCGTCGGCGGGCGCGATTAACACTCCGGGCAAAATATCGGGCATCAGCGATATTGGTCCGCAAACCCGCAATTATGCGGCCCAGCGCATTGCGGTGTGACCCGGTTTCTGACATGATGCGCGGGCTTGACCCTTTTGTTCCGTTTTGATCGGAGTCTCTATATGAGCATCGGTTTCTGGCAAATCCTTCTGGTCATCGTGTTGATCGTACTGTTGTTCGGGCGCAATAAAATTTCGGACCTGATGGGCGATGTGGCCAAGGGAATCAAGAGCTTTAAGAAGGGGCTCTCCGATGACGATGGCCAGGACGCCGACAAGCGTTTGACCCGGGATGCCGAACCGACTGCCGAGGCCGGGTCCGGCGACAAAAAATCCGCGAACAACTAGGCCTCCGCTGCCGCTTTATGGCGGCGCGCGCTCTGCTGGCGTATCAGATATGTTCGACATCGGTTGGACCGAAATGTTGGTAATCGCCGTCGTGGCGATCGTGGTGGTAGGGCCCCGGGACCTGCCCAAGGTCATGCGCGGGGTCTCTCTCGCCATGAGAAAGATGCGGGCACTGGCCGGCGAGTTCCAGTCCGGCATGAGCGCGCTGGCTCAAGAGGTCGAATTTGACGATCTCAAGCGTCAGGTCGAGAATCTCGCCAAGTTCGATGTACCCGAGGCCACAGTTAAAATGATGGAACAGCCGCGCGAATATGGCGGCGGGACCATTGCCCCGGGCGAAGCCGCCAGCCATGCGCCCAGTCTCGCCGCGACGCCACCCGGTAACAGCACGCCGACAACTGAAACCGGCAAGGATAAAGACGAATAGGGCTGGTATCAGTGTCCTCAAATCTCAAAGACATCGACGAGACGAAAGCGCCGCTGCTTGAGCATCTGCAGGAGCTTCGCAAACGGTTGATTTATTCGTTCTGGGCGTTCGCGCTGGCGTTCATCGTTTGCTATGTCTTTGCCGAGGACATCTACGACTTCCTGGTGCGTCCACTGGCAGGGGTCATGGCCGGCCAGGAAGGCCGCCGGCTCATCTATACCGGACTCCATGAGGCCTTTTTCACTTATATCAAGGTCGCGTTTTTCGCCGCCGCCATGCTGTCGTTCCCCATCGTCGCCATCCAGATATGGGCATTTATCGCGCCCGGGCTTTACAAGCGGGAGCGGCGCGCATTCCTGCCGTTCCTGGTCGCGACGCCGGTGCTGTTCGCGATGGGCGCGGCGTTGGTCTACTACGTGATTTTCCCTCTGGCCTGGAGCTTCTTTCTAGGCTTCGAGACCGCTGGCGGGCCCGGTACCCTGCCGATCGAGCTGGAGGCCAAGGTGAACGAATATCTGGCCCTGGTCATGAAGCTGATCTTTGCGTTCGGCCTGAGCTTTCAGCTTCCGGTGCTGCTCACATTGATGGCGCGGGTCGGGATGGTCACCGCCGATGGCCTGGCGGCCAAGCGCAAATACGCGGCCGTCGCCACCTTTGCCTTCGCGGCGCTGCTGACGCCACCCGACATCATCAGCCAAATCGGCCTCGGCATTCCGATCCTTGCGCTATACGAACTGTCGATCCTGGCGATCCGCATGGTCGAACGAAAGCGCGAACAAGCGGAGCAGACCTGACCCGCAAAAGGGTCGTGCGTCAGTCTTTGAATTTGAATTGATCGTCATGAAAGAGCTGGATGCAGGCGTCGACAACGCCCGCATCGTATAACTTTCCGCGATTTTTTCTGATTTCGTCGAGCGCCACATCGATGCCGAGGCTAGCCCGGTAAGGCCGGTGGGAGGTGATCGCCTCAACCACATCGGCCACTGCTATAATTCGCGCGGCCTGACAAATCTGATCGCCCTTCAGACCCATGGGGTAGCCTGACCCGTCGAGCCGTTCGTGATGCTGGAGGATCATGTCGGCCACCGGCCAATGCAGGTCCACGTCCCTTACGATCTCAAAGCCCGACCGCGCATGGGTTTTTACCAGGTTCATTTCCTCTGGCAGCAGCCGGCCGGGTCGGCTGAGTATTTCACCGGGGATTGTGATCTTGCCAATGTCATGGATCAGCGCCGCCATCTCGATTCCGGTCACGGTGTCGCTGTCGAGGCCGAGTTTACGGGCAATGGCAACGGCCAGATCTGATACCCGGCGCTGGTGAAGCGCGGTGTAGGGGTCGCGCTGACCGATCGCCCGGCCCAGCATGTCGATCACGCTGATCAGGCCCCGGCGGGTGCGCTGGTTATAGTCGGCCAATGCCGCCTGCGCTCTCACCCGTTCGGTGATGTCCTTTATGACAGCCGTGATTACCGGAGCCCCGGGAAGATCAACCGCGGTCAATGAAAGTTCGACCGGGAACTCATGACCCTGGACGTTTTGGGCCTCAACCTCAATGGTGCGAACAAACAAGGGTTTGCGGCTGGGGTCCTGGTAAAGGCGGAAAAGGCGCGTCAGGCGATCACGGTAACGATCCGGCACCAGCAGATCTATTGCTTGTCGGCCCAGGGCGACGTTGCGGTCGATTCCGAAAACGCGCTCCGCCTCCGGGTTGAACTCGATAATGTTGTTGTCGCGATCCGCGACGATTACGGCGTCAGGTACCGCGTGCAGGACCGAGTCGAACAGGGCAATCCGCTCGACGCAAAGCTCATCCACGCCATTTTGGCGACGCCCCGGATTGCCCGCCCGGCAATCGGGCTGCGGCTCGGTCGCGGCAAACGCCTCAGTGTGGGGGGAACTGTTTGACATTAACCAACGCTTGATTGCTCGGAACGCACAACTCAAGTATTAGTAATCTCAAATTAATTATTGTTTAACGGCGGAAAAGGGCAGCCCGGCGTCGGTGCTGTGGGGCTCATACCAAGGGTCATTGATCATGACCCTTATACCCGCGTTCAAGCGCCACGCAGGCTGCGCTCCCCCTTGGTCGCTAGTCCTTGACCCTATTGATTGTTTCCAATCAATATGATCGGCGTCCACCAAATCTCCCAAATCTCGATGAGTCGTCCTCATCGAGATTTGGTATCAGTCGTGACTGAATTTCTTATACTTGATCCGGTGCGGCTGATCGGCCTGGGCGCCAAGGCGTCGCTTGCGGTCGGCCTCGTAATCCTGGTAGTTGCCTTCGAACCACACGACCCGGCTATCGCCCTCGAACGCCAGAATATGGGTGGCGATACGGTCGAGGAACCAGCGGTCATGGGAGATGACCACGGCGCAGCCGGCGAAGTCATCGAGGCCGTCCTCCAGCGCGCGCAGGGTATCGACGTCGAGGTCGTTGGTCGGTTCGTCGAGCAGCAGCAGATTGACGCCGGACTTCAGCATCTTGGCGAGATGGACCCGGTTTCGTTCACCGCCCGAAAGCTGGCCGACTTTTTTCTGCTGGTCGGCGCCGCGAAAGTTGAAGCTGCCGACATAGGCGCGGCTTTGGACCTCGCGCTTGCCCAGGGCGATGGTGTCGTTACCGCCCGAGATTTCCTCCCACACGGTCTTGCCGTCGGAGAGGGCTTCGCGGCTCTGGTCGATATAGCCCGGCTTGACAGTGTCGCCAATCCGAAGCTCGCCGTGGTCCGGGGTCTCGGCCGCTGTCAGCATGCGAAACAGTGTGGTCTTGCCGGCGCCGTTGGGGCCGACCACGCCGACGATGCCGCCCGGCGGCAGCTTGAACGACAGATCCTCGATCAGCAACTGGTCGCCAAAACCCTTGGTCAGGTCGACGGCTTCGATCACCAGATCACCGAGGCGGGGACCCGCGGGAATTACGATTTGGGCGCGGCCGGGACCGTTCTCCCGTGATTTGGCCAGCAATTCCTCATAGGAGCGGATACGGGCCTTGGATTTAGCCTGTCGCGCTCGCGGCGAGGCGTTGATCCAGTCAAGCTCGCGCGCCAGGGTGCGTTGCCGCGCTTCCTCCTGCCGGCCTTCGATTTCGAGGCGTTTCTGCTTTTGCATGAGCCAGGACGAATAGTTGCCCTGATAAGGAATGCCCTGGCCGCGGTCGAGTTCCAGGATCCATCCAGTGACATTATCGAGGAAGTAGCGATCATGGGTGATCAGCACCACGGTTCCGGCGTAATCCCGCAGGAACCGCTCCAGCCAGGCCACCGACTCGGCGTCCAGATGGTTTGTGGGCTCGTCCAGAAGCAGCATGTCCGGCTTGGCCAGCAACAGCCGGGTCAGCGCCACGCGCCGCCGCTCGCCGCCAGAGAGTTTGGCGACGGGCGCGTCGCCCGGCGGGCAGCGCAGGGCATCCATGGCGATGTCGACGGTCCGGTCGAGATCCCAGGCGTTCGCGGCGTCGATCTGTTCCTGGAGCGCGCCTTGTTCCTCGATCAGGGCGTTCATCTCGTCATCGGACATCGGTTCGGCGAAGCGGGCGCTTATTTCCTCGAACTTGTCCAGGAGCGCCTTGGTCTCGGCGACGCCTTCCATGACATTGCCGAGCACATCCTTATCGGGGTCGAGCCGGGGCTCCTGTTCAAGATAGCCGACACGGGTGCCGGCCGCCGCCCACGCCTCGCCGCCAAACTCGGTCTCTCGCCCGGCCATGATTTTCAGAAGCGTCGATTTGCCCGCGCCATTGACGCCAATGACCCCGATCTTGGCGCCCGGAAGGAACGACAGCGAAACGTCTTTCAGGACCTGCCGGCCACCGGGATAGACCTTGCTGAGGTCATGCATATGATAAATGTATTTTTCCGCCACTTTTCGATCCTTTGCTTCGCCTCGATCCTTCGCTTTGCCAGGATCATACCGCCGTCTGACGACAAAGCAATTGCCGCGCACGGGATTTGAAAACTCGAATGTGCCCTTTTTTTCTTGCAACCCCCGTCCGAGCCTGTGAACAATATGGCCTTGCTAAGGTGTCTTGTGCGCCTTCCCCACCCAAGGCGCCAAGCGTCCGATGTGTAAGGGGATTTTGACACCATGACAAACCGCCGGGATCCGGGGCCGCGCTGCGTCGCGCTTGTCGGCCCCTATTTAAGTGGCAAGACGACCTTGCTTGAGTCCATCCTTCACCTGACCCGGGCGACCACCCGCAAGGGCGCGGTCCGGCAGGGCAACACGGTGGGTGACAGCGCCCCGGAAGCGCGCGCCCGGGGCATGAGCACCGAGCTTAATGTCGCCACGACCCATTATCTGGACGAAAGCTTCACGTTTCTGGATTGTCCGGGGTCGATCGAATTTCTGCAGGAAAGCCTGAACGCCATCGTGGGCGTCGACGCGGCGGTGGTCGTGTGCGAGCCCGAGGCCGACAAGGTGCTGTCGCTGTTGCCGATCCTGAAGCATCTGGCGGCCGGCGATATTCCCCACATCATTTTTATTAACAAGCTCGACAAGGCCAACGAACGCATCCAGGACGTATTCGAGGCGCTGAAAGGGGTGTCGCAAAAGCCCCTGGTGCTGCGCCAGATTCCGGTCCGCGAGGGCGACCATATCACCGGGTATGTCGACCTCGCGTCCGAGCGTGCCTATTGCTACGGCGACCACAGAACCTCCGACCGCGTCGAGCGGCCGAAAGGCGCCGTGAACGGGGTCGCGGAAGCGCGCTTTACGATGCTCGAAACCATGGCCGATTTCGACGACCATTTGATGGAGCAACTGCTCGAGGACGAGGAGCCGGATCGGGGGGAAATCTATAGCGATCTGACGTCCGAGCTTCAGGCGAGCCAGATTGTCCCGGTCGTGATCGGCGCGGGGGAGCGTGACAACGGCGTCACGCGGCTTTTGAAGGAACTGCGCCACGAAGTGCCTGCCTTCAAGGTGGCCAAGGATCGGCTCGGCGTCGAGATGGTCGACAGCGACGTGATGGCGCAAGTGCTCAAGACCTACCATACCGCGCACGGCGGCAAGCTGTCCGTTGTCCGGGTGATGGCCGGCGAAATAAAGGACGGCATGATGCTGAACGGCGACCGGGTGTCGGGCGTTCACACCATGCTGGGAGCCGAAACGACAAAATGCGAAGGCGCCAGCGAGGGCGAGGTCGTGGCGCTCGGTCGACTCGACGGTGCGCTCACCGGCGATACGCTGACGCCAGCCAAGGATTGGGCCAAGGACGGAGGCGAGGGGCTGGCGCGGGCTGATGCCTTGCCCCCGGTGTTCAGCCTCGCGCTGCTTGCCGATGAGCGCGGAGACGAAGTCAAGCTCACCGGCGCGCTGAACAAGATGATCGAGGAGGATACCTCAATATCGCTGCGGCAGAGTCAGGAGACCCACGAACTGGTGCTGTGGGGGCAGGGGGAGATTCACCTGCGCGTGGTCGCCGACCGGCTGAAGAATAAATATAGCCTGGCGGTGAGCACCC
Source organism: Sphingomonadales bacterium (assembly GCA_046756385.1). Taxonomy (GTDB): domain Bacteria; phylum Pseudomonadota; class Alphaproteobacteria; order CAZZKF01; family CAZZKF01; genus JBHHWG01. The sequence continues at coordinate 17,670 of JBHHWG010000041.1, forward strand.
ATGAGCCCCGCGTGCCCTATAAGGAAGCGATCCGAAAACCGATCACCCAGCGCGCCCGTCACAAGAAACAAACCGGGGGCCACGGCCAGTTCGGCGAGGTCATTGTCGAAATCCAGCCGCTGCCGCGCGGCTCCGGCTTTGTTTTCGAGGAAAAAATCAGCGGCGGCGTGGTGCCGCGCCAATACATTCCGAGCGTCAAGTTGGGGGTGAAGGATTACCTGAACAAGGGCCCGCTCGGCTTTCCGGTGGTCGATATTGCGGTGACGCTGATTGACGGTTCCTACCATTCGGTCGACAGCTCCGACATGGCGTTCCGGACCGCGGGCCGCATGGCGATGTCGGAAGGGCTGCCCCAATGCTCGCCGGTGCTGCTGGAGCCAATCGCCAGCGTCGAAATCCTGGTGCCGTCGGATTTCACCTCCAGGATCAATGCCCTGATCAGCGGTCGGCGTGGGCAAATTCTGGGCTTTGACGCCCGCGAGGGCTGGCCCGGCTGGGACTGCGTCAATGGTTATATGCCGCTGTCGGAAATGCACGACCTGATCGTCGAGCTGCGCTCACTCACCCAGGGCGTCGGCACCTACGCCTGGAAATACGACCGCCTGTCCGAACTGATGGGCCGACTAGCCGACGACGTAATCCGTGCCGCCTCTGCTGACGGGTGAAGGAAGGGCAGAAACTGGGTCAACTGAGGGCGCGCAAGCAGCTTAGGGGCCGAATATGATCGTCTTGCTGGATTGATTGAGGGTAGATTTCCGACCAGAGACAGCGAGACCAAGTTGGTTGGGATGACACTCTATGAGGACGCAGACGAATTCTATCAGTGTCTGAAATACAATGGTTGCGGATACTGGCAAATCGTTCTGTCAAACGGCAACGGGGAACTGGCTCTCGTCCAGATCAAAGGGCAAGCGCGTGGCACAGGGTATTTGAGACTTGCCGTTGAGGGGCCAAGATGGGAACATATCTTGGAATTGATAGAAACGAGACAGCAAAATGCCGATAAGGGGGCGTTCTAAGCGATCTTAATTTTTCGGACGAACTCGGTTCTCACTGGGGCCGGAGCGTAACCGGCTCAAGCCTGACATATTGACTTGTCGCGCAAAACTTCGCCGCGCGCTATTCACTGACTGCTCCGGCACTACATCCCCAGACCGTGGCGGATTTCTTCGATTATCTTTTCAGCTTCGGCCTTAGGATCATCGGCGCGGAGGATTTGGCGTCCGACGACGATGTAATCGGCGCCTGATGCCATGGCCTGGCCCGGCGTGACCACGCGTTTTTGATCGTCGGCGGCGGAGCCGGCGCTGCGCACGCCGGGGGTGATGATCGTTAGCCTGTCGTCCGCCATGGCGCGGATTGAGGCCGCTTCCCGGCCCGACGCGATGACGCCATGGGCCCCGGCTTCCAGGGCGGCGCCGGCGCGATGCAGCACCAGTTCCTCGACCGGGTAACTGATCCTGGCATCGCGCAAATCGCCGGCGTCGAGACTGGTCAGCACCGTGACCGCGAGGATATCGAGGTCGGTGCCCCTGGCCCCCTCGACTGCAGCCTGCACGCATCTTTTCTCGCCATGAACGGTCAGGAAAGTGACCCCCATCAGGGCGATGTTTCGCACCGCATTGGTGACCGTCTGATCGATGTCCAGCAGCTTGGCGTCGAGGAAAACCTTCTTGTCTTCGGCGACCAGTTCCCGGGCAAACTCCAGCCCTCCGGCGAAAATGAGCTGGAGGCCGATCTTGTAGAACCGAACCGTCTCGCCCAGGTCGTCCACCAGGGCGCGCGCCTCCCCGACCGTCGGCACATCGAGCGCCAGGATCAGCCGTTCCTCGACCGGAATTTCATTTTCCAACAGGCTTGGGTTCATCGCAGCGCCCTTCGGTGGGATATTCTGAGGCTGGCGTCCAACTTGCGGGCTTGGGCACGATTTATCAAGTGCCCGCCTCTCCAAATCCGCCGCCGCCCGGGGTTTCGATGATGAAGACGTCGCCGGGCTGCATTTCGGTCTCTTCGGCGCTGGCGAGGATTTCCTCGCTGCCGTCGGCGCGTCGCACAATTGTGCGTCCCGGCGCCCCGGGCGCTCCGCCATCGAGGCCGAATGGCGGCGTATCGCGGCGGCCGGCCAGGATCGCGGCCGCCATCGGTTTAAGGAAGCGCAGCGCCCGCGTCACCCCGTCGCCGCCGCGATGGCGGCCGTCGCCGCCGCTTGTTCGTCGGATCCTGAATTCCTCCAGCAGCACCGGGAACCGCCATTCCAGGACCTCCGGGTCAGTGAGCCTTGAATTGGTCATGTGGGTGTGAACCGCGCTGGCGCCGTTGAAATCCGGTCCCGCGCCGGCGCCGCCGCAAATTGTTTCGTAATATTGGAACTTGTCGTCCCCGAAGGTGAAATTGTTCATGGTGCCCTGGGACGCCGCCGCCGCCCCCAACGCGCCGAGCAACGCATCGGTGATCACCTGGCTGGTCTCGACATTGCCGGCGGCGACGGCGGCCGGGTAGCGGGGATTGAGCATCGAACCCCCCGGCGCCCGGATTTCGAGCGGTTTGAGGCAGCCTTCGTTAAGCGGGATATCGTCGCCAAGCAGGGAGCGGAACACATAAAGCACGGCGGCCATGGTGACCGATTTAGGGGCGTTGAAATTGTCGTTAGTCTGCTCGCTGGCGCCGGTGAAATCGATCACCGCCGCGCGCGCCGCCCTGTCCACGGTAATCGTCACCTTGATCGTGGCGCCGTTATCCATCGGGCATTCGAACGCGCTGTTCTTCAGCACGTCGATCACCCGGCGCACCGCTTCCTCGGCATTGTTCTGCACATGGCCCATATAGGCGCGCACCACGTCGAGGCCCATATGGGCGACCAGCTCCCCAAGCTTGCGCGCGCCGGTCTCGCAGGCCGCGATCTGGGCTTTCAGGTCGGCGATGTTCTGGGCCGGATTGCGGGCCGGGTAGGGGCCCTCGGTCAAGAGCGCAAGGATCGCGCACTCCCGAAACCGGCCGGCGTCGACCAGTTTGAAGTTATCAATCAGCACCCCTTCCTCATCGACCATCCGTGACCGCGCGGGCATGGAACCCGGCGTGATGCCGCCGATATCGGCATGGTGACCGCGCGCCGCGACATGGAACAGGGGCGGGCCGTCCAGCTCGCCGAACACCGGCGCGACCACGGTGACGTCGGGCAGGTGGGTGCCGCCGTTATAAGGAGCGTTGAGCACGAAAACGTCGCCCGGCTTCATGGTTGCATTATTGCCGATCACGGCGCGCACGCTGTCGCTCATCGATCCCAGATGAACCGGCATATGCGGCGCGTTGGCGATCAAACCGCCCGTTTGGTCGAACACCGCGCAGGAAAAATCAAGCCGTTCCTTGACGTTCACCGAATGGGCGGTGTTGGCCAGCACCACGCCCATCTGCTCGGCGATCGACATGAAAAGATTGTTGAAAATCTCTAGCTGGACCGGGTCGACGTCGGTTCCGATTGCGCGGTTGCGGCGCGGCGGCTCGGCGCGGGTCAGGGTCAAATCGGCGTTCGCCGTCAGCTCGGCGCGCCATCCGGGCTCAACCACATTGGTGCCATGGGGCTCCAGTATGATCGCCGGACCGTCGATCCGGACGCCGGCCCCAAGCGTCGCGCGCTCATAAACCGGGGCCGAATGCCAGACCCCGCCGGTATACATGCGATGGCCGGTTTTTAGCGCCTTCGGTCTGCCCGCTTCTTGCAAGCGCTCGCGTGGCGAAGCGGCCTCCCGCGCGCCGCCGCCCACGGCCTCGACCGATATCGATTCGACGATCAGGCGTTTGGCGGGATCGATAAAACCGAACCGGCGGCGGTGCGCGTCCTCGAAATCCGCGGTAATGGCGGACAAGGGCGCAAAGTCGATCAACAGCGCGGTGTCGGTGCCGTCATAGCGTAGCTGCAAACGGCGGAGGAGTTCGGTCTGCTCGCCCGTCACGCCCTGGTCGGCCATGGCGGTGAGCGCGCCCGCCTCCAATTCCCGGTACAGCGTGTCGAGCCGGGGAACGAGGGCGGCTTCCAGCGCGGCCTCGACCGCGCGCTCGCGGATTGTGCGAATGTCGGCCAGGCCCATGCCCAGGGCCGACAGCACCCCGGCTTGCGGATGGATCATGATCCGGCTCATGCCCAGCGCGTCGGCGACCTGGCAGGCATGTTGGCCGCCGGCCCCGCCAAAGCACACCAGCGTATAGTCGGAAACGTCGTAACCGCGCTGGATCGAGATCTTCTGAATTGCATGGGCCATGTTCCCGACCGCGATCGACAGGAAACCCTCGGCCACTTGCTCCCGGGTCATGGCCTTGCCGGTCTCCGCCGCGATATCGCCTGCCAGCGCCTGGAACTTCGTGGCCACGATTTCGCTATCCAGCGGGGCGTCGCCCCGAGGGCCGAACAGCCTGGGGAAGCAGTCCGGCGTCAGCTTGCCGAGCATGACATTGCAGTCGGTCACGCATAAGGGCCCGCCGCGCCGGTAGCAGGCGGGGCCGGGATCAGCGCCCGCGGAACCGGGGCCGACGCGAAACCGGGAACCGTCGAAAATCAGGATCGAACCGCCGCCCGCCGCCACGGTGTGAATGTGCATCATCGGTGCGCGCAGCCGGACCCCGGCGATTTGGGCTTCGAACACCCGCTCATAGCGGCCGTTAAAATGTGACACGTCGGTCGAGGTGCCGCCCATGTCGAAACCGATGATCTTGCTGAACCCGGCCAGCTTCGCGGTTTCGATGGCGCCCACGACGCCGCCCGCCGGTCCCGACAGCACCGCGTCCTTGCCGCGAAAGCCGTGGGCGTCGGCAAGCCCGCCGTTCGACTGCATGAACATCAGCCGCGCGGCGCCCGCGCTCGTCGCCACCCGGTCAATATAACGGTGCAGGATCGGCGTAAGGTAGGCGTCCACCACCGTCGTGTCGCCTCTGCCGACAAGCTTGATCAACGGCGCGACCTGGTGGCTCGCCGAGACCTGGGGGAACCCGATATCGCGAGCCAGGTCCAAAGCCTTGGCCTCATGGCCGGGATAGCGATAGCCGTGCATGAACACGATCGCGACTGATCGGAAACCGTCATCGTAGGCCCGTTGCAGCGCCGCACGCAGGGCATCGGCGTCAAGCGCCCGTTCAAGCGTTCCGTCGGCGCGCAGGCGCTCGTCGGCTTCGATCACGCGGGAGTAGAGCATCTCGGGCAGCTTAATATCGAGATCGAACAGCGCCGGCCGGTTCTGATAGCCGATCCGCAGCGCATCGGCGAAACCCCGGGTGATCACCAGAACCGTGGGTTCGCCCTTCCGCTCCAACAGCGCGTTGGTGGCGACGGTGGTTCCCATCTTGATGGCTTCGACCCGCGCGTCGGGGATTGGCGCATCGCGGTCGAGACCGAGAAGTTCGCGAATACCATGAAGCGCCGCGTCCCGATATCGCTCCGGCGCTTCCGACAACAGCTTGCGCGTAACCAGCGACCCATCCGGCGTCTGGGCCACAATGTCGGTAAAGGTCCCGCCGCGATCGATCCAGAACCGCCAACGGTTCATGCGTGCTGTTTCATTCATTGATGCGTCATGTTATGTCGGTCAGGGTTGATATTAATCGCCAGAAAATCGCGAGGTTTATATGTCTATCATAATCCCGATGGCGCTGATGGCGCTTTTGACGCTTTGTTATCTGCCGGTGGTGTTTTTCACGCGGGTTCGCGCCATGAAAAGCGGCGAGGTTTCGTTTAGCTATTTCACCACCTATCAGGGCGATCCCGGCAGCGACAGTGTTATCAAGACCACGCGTCACTGGGCCAATCTGTTCGAGGCCCCAGTGCTGTTCTATGCGGCCTGCCTGACCGTTGCGGTCAGCCATATCGATAGTGCGCTGTTCGTCGGGCTCGGCTATGCCTATGTCGCAACCCGGTTGGCGCACATGCTGATCCATACCGGCCATAACAAAGTCGTGCATCGGATTTGGGCCTTTTTTGCTTCCAATTTAGTGCTGGCGATCATCTGGATGAAGATCGTGGTTGCGGTGACGGCAGGCTGAAGGAACGGACGGCATGAGTGTCTGGGGTAAAATCATTGGCGGCGTCGCGGGTTTTGCGCTCGGTGGACCGATCGGCGCGCTGATAGGCGCGATGACCGGGCATGCGTTTGACCGGATGAGCGAGGAGGGCGCCCCGGACGGCGGCTTGGGCGAAGACATGCGGCAAACCGCCTTTACGGTCGCGGTGATTGCGCTGGGCGCCAAAATGGCCAAGGCCGACGGTCGGGTTACCCGCGACGAGGTCGAGACCTTCAAGAAGGTTTTCCGCATTCCGCCGGAGGAGGCCGGCAATGTCGGGCGCTTTTTCAATCAGGCCAAGCAGGAGGCCCACGGCTACGAGCCCTACGCCCGGCAAATCGCGAATATGTTCCGGAACGCGCCGGCGGTGCTTGAGGATTTGCTCGACGCCCTGTTCCTGATCGCCAAGGCCGATGGCGCC
>JBHHWG010000042.1:0-22784 GCA_046756385.1 Sphingomonadales bacterium
AACGCGGTCTTTATTGATTTGTATACGATCGTACGCCACAGCCTGCGCCTTGGCCGCAAGAAGCTCGGTCAGGCTAGGTTCGTCCTGTCCGGTCTCGGCAAGCGCTATTAGCGCATCGATGTCGGAGACGACACCATCGGCTACCGCTGCGGCGAATGGATATTGAAAGGCTACGTCGCCGAATGCGTCGAAGTCGTCCATCGAATAGATTTTCTGATCGGCGAAGCCGCCATTGACGAACCGCGGTGTCGCGGTCATCGACAATCGCTTGTCACAGGCGAGTGTGGAATCGCGCAGCCACTGCGAATAGCGCCGCCTTGCATCACCAGCCGATCGGTGGGCCTCGTCGCCGATTGCCAGGTCGACGTTTCGGCCAGCGAGCCGGAGCGCGCTACCCAAGGCTGCGGCCGAGGCATAGGTGGAAAAAATCTCGACCTGCCCGACGTCGCGCAGCCGATCGGCGATGGCGTCGACGTCGGTGCTGGGCTGGACGCCCTGAATGCGTGGATCGTTGGGGCTGCAAACGAACATCAGTGCGCTCGAAGCCGGGCGGGTTGGCTCAAAAAGTCGCGACGCCTGTTCACAAAGCTTGATCGTCGGCGCAAGAAAAACAACGGTCCTGGCTGCCATTTTCTGACGGGCGAGAGCCGCGACAAAGGTCTTGCCTGAGCCGCAGGCCATGTGAATCTGCGCGCGCGGCGAATCCTCCAGTGCCGCAATGCAGGCATCGACGGCCTCTTTCTGATGTGTGCGGGGCTGCATCACATGTCGCTCATTCCAAACGATTCCAGCATGTCGGCGGCGGCCTCAAGGATGGTGTGAAGCTTGGCGCCTGCTGGCGGCCGATCGATCCAGACGATTTCACACAGCCTGGACTCGGGGCTGGCGGCGTAGGCGACGCCCGCGTCGATATCAACTGGCTCTTCGTCGGGCTCGGCCTGATCGGTCATCGCGTCGATCTCGACCACCCGCGCGATGAATCGCGGGTGGCGAGCATGGATGATGTATTCGCGACGCTTGCCGCCGTCGCGCGTCGGGCCGTCGCCGACGATCCATGCGTCGCGCGGCCATTCCGGCGGGGTGATGTCCCTGGCGCCGGCCAGGCGCATGATTTCCGCCTGGATGCGCGGCGAGATTGGCGTTTTCCCGGCGGCCCAGCGGCGCACTGTGCGCGGATTGATATTGAGCGCGCGCGCCATGGGCGACTGCCACTGGAAACCATAGAGCGCGTAGCCGATTTCGCGCAGCTCGTCCGGCGTCCATGATTTCGGATCAGAATCCATTTGCGTGGCGCTCCTCTCGTTCTGCGCGGGCGACGTCGCCGCGATGATGCTTTTCGTCCAGGGCCGCCTGGCGCTCGGCTTCGTCGGCCCACGGCTGACGCCGGGTGCCGTTTCGATAAACATTGCGGCCTTTTCGACGCGTCACGGTGTTGATTTTAAGGGGATCGAGGCCGGTGCTCTCGATAATTTCCAGAGTGAAAGTGTGCTGCTGCCTGGCCGAGCCGTAGGAATCCTTGACGACCCTGGCGCGAATTGTCCGGTCACCGAGGAATTTTGGCCGGCGGTATGATCCGCCGAAAACCCCCTCGGTGAATTCGATAACGTCGCCAACGCAAATATCGCCGGTGCAATCAATTGAGTATGTCATTGAACCAGCCCCTCGACGATCATTGAAGAATGCCGCGCGTAAGAGCCCGCGGTCTTTTCAATTATTTCCTTGGTTTTAATATCGACCAGCCATCGAGGCGCCGCGCAATCGTGGATTTGCGATTTTGGAAAAAACACGCGGGCGGGCTTGTGCTGGTCTGTGTGAGCGCATGCCACGATAACGTCAATGCCGATGGCTTTTTCATTTTCCCAGGCGTGCTCGCTCAAGAGAACCATTTCATTCCTGCGCGCCTGATAAGCATCGCGGCGAGCCGCGCGGTTTTCTTCCATTCCAATCGCGCGAAGGCGACGCTTGGCGATATAGGTGGGAGCAAGATTGGTCGCGGCGGAAATTTCCTCGTCGCTGTGGCCCATTTCAAACTGCTCTCTTATTACACGTTTAAGATCGCGGCGCTTGGATTTTGAGAGTTTTGAAATCTGGAGGTAGGTCATGGCGGGTCTCCTTTCCCTTCCGGTTGCCGGGGCTTGTCCCCGTGTGATATCCTAAATATAGGGCATAAGGGGTTTGGCGTCAATAGAAAAATGCGGTTTTTTGTTGTTTTTTATTGGCGGGCCTGCGTCGCGACTTGCAGGAAGTTTCGCAGTGGGGCTGTAAGTGATTGTTTTTTAATGGGGTGAACGCTCCGTGAACATTGCGAAAGGCCCTTGATTCTAAAAACTTTTATGCTTCCGACCGCAAAGGGCGGGGGAACCACGACGCTGTCGGGTACTTCGATGGCGACACCTCACGTAGCCGGGCTTTTGTTGCTGTTCGGGGCGCCCGGAGCAAACGGATTCGCCATCGGCGATCCGGATGGTAATCCCGATCCGATCGCGCATACGCCTTAGTAAAACCGAAAATCCCTGACAGGCGAGGCGGCGGCCATTTTGGCCGCCGTCTTTCTTTGGTGCCCGACAACGACCTTGCCGCGCCTCCGGAGCGCCTCTATTACTGGGTCGCGGGAAGTAAGATCCGGATAACGCCAGGGGCAACGATGACCGTCGGAAACGAAGCGCAACAAGCTCTCGAACATGCCAGGGCCGGCCGAATGGTCGAAGCCGAGGCTGTTTACGAGCGTATATTGTCCCGTCGGCCCACCGATCATAACGCGCTCGAAAAGCTGGGATTCATCAAGCGAATGACCGGCCGTCTGGACGAGGCCTTGTCCTTGATGACGAAGCTGGCGGGTTTGCTGCCCAATGTTCCGGCGGCGCACGTCAATGTCGGCAATGTGCTGGTGGATCTGGGGCGCGCGGAAGAGGCGTATGAGCATTTGACCAATGCGGTCCAGCTCAAGCCGGACATGCCCACTGCCCGTTTCGCTCTCGGCAGCGCATGCCTGGCCACCGGGAGAGTTGAAGAGGCCGAGCAACATCTGGGGGCCACCCTGCGGCTCACAGGGGGGCATGGCGAAGCGCTTCGGTTGTTGTCGCTGATCACCGACGTCGCCACGGACGACGCCATCATCGATGCCATGCAGCGCATGTTGACCCGCCCTGACCTCGACGACCGGTCGCGCATGCATCTGCATTACGGGCTTGGCAATGCTTTCGAAAAGCTCGGCCAGTTTGACAAAGCCTTTGCCCGTTTCTCGATGGCCAACGGCCTGATCAAACGAAGCGGCAGCCTGTCGCTCGATCTCTATCGCGATTATTTCCAGGATCTGCGCGAGACCTTCGATACCAGGCTCATCGAAAGGCTTGAAGTCACGAGGGAGCGGGAAACGACGCCGATTTTTGTCGTCGGATTGCCACGCTGCGGCTCAACCGTTCTGGAAACCATGTTGTCGCGCCATGGCAGCATTGGCGCCGGCGGGGAGGTCAACTATCTGACCGAGGAAGTGAGTCGAAAACTCTCGGCGATGACCGGCGCCAGATTCCCTGGATGCCTGACCTCTGTCGACAGCAAAACCTTGGAGGACCTCGGCCAGGCCTATCTCGATCGGTTGAGCAAACTGGCGCCCGGTAAAACGCTGATTGTCGACAAGAACCTGGCGCATTTCCAGGTCATCGGCCTGATTCGGGTGCTCCTTCCCCATGCCAGGGTCGTGCATGTGACCCGTGACCCGATGGATCTCGGGCTTTCGATATTCAAGAATTTCTTCCCCGAAAATCTGCCGTTTTATTCTGATCTTGGTGTCCTCGGGCGCTATTACCGACTGTATCAGGAGCTGATGGAACAGTGGCGGCAACTGCTACCCGGATTTGTCCTCGACATCTCCTACGAGAAACTGGTTGCGGATCCCGAGACCCAAATGCGACGGGTGCTGGAATTCTGCGGTCTTGACTGGCAGTCTGACTGTCTTTCACCCGAAGGCAGCGACAGGTCTATTCGCACCATCAGCGCCATGGAGGCGCGAAAACCCCTGCACCAGCGCAGCATCGGGGCCTGGAAACGCTATGAGACCCACCTCAAGCCACTAAAGGAAGCACTCCAAGGCTAATCCGCGCGAATTTCTAAGATAATGAAAGTTGGCTGGGGGACCAGGATTCGAACCTGGATTGACGGAGTCAGAGTCCGTAGTCCTACCGTTAGACGATCCCCCAAACAGGTAGGCCATTAGTCTGGGCGCACAATTAAGACGCGGCCGCTTGTTTGTCAACATGGCGCAGTGCCGGCAAACCTGTTAAAGTCGGTTCGAATTCGAGTTTAGGACAGCCCCGAGGGGCCTGGGACAATACAGTATGCTGGACGGAAGCGCCGGGGGTCGCCGGCGACGTGGTTTTCACGGTCGCGCCCGCGGGCTGTTGAACGCAAAACAGCAGCCGGTCTACGGCGCGCTCGATCTGGGCTCCAACAATTGTCGGCTGTTGATTGCCTTGCCATCGCACCGTGGTTTTCGTGTGGTCGACGCGTTTTCCCGAATCGTTAAGCTCGGCGAGGGAGTGGGAACAAATGGCCGATTGTTGCCGGGCGCGATGGATCGGGCGATTGAGGCGCTAAAAATTTGCCGCGCCAAGATGCGTCGGCGCGGGGTAAGCCGCATGCGCGGAATCACCACGGCGGCCTGTCGCCGGGCGTCGAATTGTGGCGACTTCATCGACCGGGTCCAGTCCGAGACCGGAATTGTCCTCGACATCGTTTCGCCGGCCGAGGAGGCGCAATTGGCCGTCGCCAGTTGCGAGCCGTTGATCGACCGCTCGATACCCAACGCCCTGGTTTTCGACATCGGTGGCGGCAGCACCGAAATCATGTGGGCCAGGGTCGATGCCGAGGGCGAAATCACGATCGAGGACTGGGTCTCACTGCCTTGCGGGGTGATAACCCTGGCCGAACGCTTCGGCGGCGTTCATGTGCCGCCTGCGGTTTATGATGCCATGATCGAGGAAGTGCTGACGCTGTTGCGTCCGTTCGAGGTGCAAAACAATCTGCGTGATAAGCTTGGGCGGGGCACGATGCAGTTGCTCGGCACCTCGGGCACCGCAACGACGGTCGCCGGCGTGTATTTAAATCTGAAACGGTATGACCGTCGCGAGGTCGATGGCGTCCGGCTTTCAACGGACGATTTCCGTCGGGTCACGGCGGCGCTAACAGACATGACCATTGAAGAACGCCGCGCCCAGCCCTGCGTGGGACCGGATCGCGCCGACATGGTCATCGCGGGCTGCGCGATTCTTGACGCGATCTGCCGGCTATGGCCGTTTCCTGACTTTCAGGTCGCGGACCGCGGCCTCCGCGAGGGGTTGCTTCTGGACATGATGCGGGCCGACGGCAAATATCCGGAAACCAGGGTACGATGACGCGCAAGAGCAACAATCGCGGTTCAAAGCGATCCGGGGCGCCCGCGGGTGGCCGTCAGGTCCATGTCAAGGTCAGGAACCGGCGGAGCAAGACCAATTCATCGGCGCGCTGGCTCCAGCGTCAGCTAAACGATCCTTACGTCGAAGCGGCCAGGCGGGTCGGCTACCGCTCCCGCGCCGCTTTCAAGCTCGCGGAACTGGATGACCGTTTTGAGATACTTAAGCCCGGCGCGCTGGTCGTCGATCTCGGCGCCGCCCCGGGCGGCTGGACCCAGGTCGCGGTTCAACGTGTCACAACCATGGATAGGGGCAGGGTTATCGCGGTCGATATGCAGGAAATGGAGCCGGTTGCCGGCGCCACTATCGTCACCACGGATTTTCTGTCCGATGAAGCGCCCGATCAGATCATCAAGGCGCTTTCGGGTCAGGCCGATGTGGTGCTTTCCGACATGGCGGCGGCGGCCACCGGGCATCGGCAGACCGATCATCTCAGGACCATGGCGCTATGCGAGGCGGCGGTCGATTTCGCGGCCCGGATATTGGCGCCGGGGGGTTGTTTTATCGGAAAAGTGCTTAAGGGCGGTGCGGAAAACAACCTGCTTCAGGCCATGAAACGGGACTTCCGCACGGTCCGGCACGCCAAGCCGGCGGCAAGCCGCGCCGATTCGTCCGAATCCTACGTTGTGGCGATCGGATTCCGGGGCCAGAAACCACTGGTTGAGCCCACGGGCGAACCCTGAGTTCGCACTATGATTCCGGGATCGGCCGTGGCATATTCCGCGCCATTCAGACCGGGAGGCCACATGAAAATTCGAGAGGCGCTTACTTTCGACGATGTTTTGTTAATGCCGGTGCATTCGTGCGTTTTGCCGGGCGAAGTCGAAACCCGGACCCGGATATCGAAAACAGTCGAACTGGGCATTCCGCTGATTTCGGCGGCCATGGACACCGTGACCGAGAGCGGCCTCGCGATCGCCATGGCCCAGTCGGGCGGGATCGGGATCATCCATCGCAATCTGAGCCCTCATGAACAAGCCGAGGAAGTGCGCCGGGTCAAGAAATTCGAGTCGGGCATGGTGGTGAACCCTGTGACCATTCATCCTGACCAGCCTCTGAGTCACGCCCTCGAACTGATGAGCGGGCACAGAATTTCCGGTATTCCGGTCGTGGAGAAGAGTGCCGAATGCGAGGCCGGCAGGCTGGTCGGCATCATTACCAACCGCGATGTCCGTTTCGCCACCGACACCCGCCAGCCGGTGAGCGAGCTGATGACGAACAAACACCTGGTCACCGTCAGCGAAGATGTCGATATGAATGAAGCAAAGCGCCTGCTTCATCAGCACCGCATCGAAAAGCTGGTGGTGGTTGACGGCGATTACCGCTGCATCGGCCTGATCACGGTCAAGGATATCGAAAAGGCGCGCCTTCATCCCAAGGCGTGCAAGGACAAAAAAGGCCGGCTTCGGGTCGGAGCAGCCACCACCGTCGGGGACAAGGGCTTTGAGCGCGCCGAGGCGCTGATCGGCGCGGAATGCGATCTGATCGTGGTCGATACCGCGCACGGTCATTCTCAACGGGTGCTGGACTCGGTGACGCGCATCAAGAAAGCTTACGGCGATGCCGAAGTGGTGGCGGGCAATGTCGCCACCGCCGACGGCGCCAAGGCGCTGATGGACGCCGGGGCCGATGGAATCAAGGTCGGCATCGGTCCGGGTTCGATCTGCACGACCCGCGTGGTGGCCGGTGTCGGCGTGCCTCAGCTAAGTGCGGTCATGGATGCCGCTAATATATGCCGCGAACGGGGGGTGCCGGTAATCGCGGATGGCGGTATCCGGACCTCGGGTGATGTCGCGAAGGCGATTGCGGCGGGCAGCGGCGCCGCGATGATCGGATCCCTGCTGGCCGGCACCCAGGAAGCGCCGGGCGAAGTGTTCCTGTACCAGGGACGGTCCTACAAAGCCTATCGCGGAATGGGATCGGTCGGCGCGATGGCGCGCGGCTCCGCCGATCGCTATTTCCAGGAGGATATCAAGGACAATTTGAAATTGGTGCCCGAAGGGGTTGAAGGACAGGTGCCTTATAAGGGCTCGGCTGAAACCGTGGTGCACCAACTGGTTGGCGGTCTGCGCGCCGCGATGGGATATACGGGTGCTGCGACCATCGCCGAGTTCCAGGAAAAGGCCCGGTTCGTGCGCATTTCCAACGCCGGACTGCGGGAGAGCCACGTCCACGATGTCGTCATCACCCGCGAATCACCCAACTATCCGCAGGGCAGCTGAGCGTTCCTGTGACCAACTCCAACTGGCTTGATGCGGTTGAGCAAGCCGTGGATCCGAACGGAACATGAAACCGGCGGCCCGCATTCAGACCACGATTGACCTCCTCGGCGCGATCGAGGCCGAAACGCTTAGCCTCGGTCTACCCGCCGATCGGGTGGTTCGCAATTTCTTCCGGGAGCGGCGTTTCGCGGGTTCCAAGGACCGCGCGGCGATTACCGGGCTTGCCTACGAGGTGCTTCGTCACAAGGCGCGGCTGATGTGGCGGGTTGGGCAGGTGGACGGGGCCTTGAAAACCCGGCCGCGGGCCCTTGTCATCGCCGCGTTGCTGGATTTGCACGGCCTTGATTTCTCAAGTGTTTTCGAGCATTTTTCCGGCGCGGGGTACGGACCCGTTCAGCTCGACGACGCCGAGGCCGCTATGTGCCGGGCGCTGACCGGGCCGTCCGCCGATGCGCCGGCGATGCCGGATTGGGCGCGGCTTGATTATCCCGACTGGATGGATCAGGCCCTGCGGTCCCGATTCGGCCCGGACCTGGAGCCGGAGCTTAACGCGCTCAACCAGCGTGCGGCGGTCGATATCAGGGTCAACACACTCCGTCTTAGCCGCGACAAGGTCGCCGGGCAGCTTCGAGATCGTGGGATTGAATCCGATTTGTGCCCGTGGTCCCCGACCGGTTTGCGGGTTCCCGGCCGGGCCCGCGTCAACGACCTCGATCTTTTTCGACAAGGCGCCATCGAGTTTCAGGACGAAGGGGCCCAGATTGCATCGCTCATGTGCGATCCGCGGTCGGGCATGCAGGTGGTGGACCTGTGCGCCGGGGCTGGCGGCAAGAGCCTGGCGATGGCGGCGATCATGACGGGCAAGGGGCAGCTTCACGCCTTTGATCGCGAAACCAAAAGGCTGAGGGCGCTGGAAAAGCGTTTGCGACGGGCGGACGTCCGCAATGTCCAACTGGGCGGCCGCCCCGAAGGCGGCAAGTTTGAAGCCCTGGTGGGGCGCGCCGATCGCGTGATTCTGGACGTGCCCTGCGGCGGCAGTGGAACCTGGCGGCGCAATCCCGACCTCAAATGGCGTTATGGCGTCGGCGCGATCGATGAATTCGCAACCCGGCAACGAGAGCTTCTCGATCAGGGCGCGCGGCTGGTTAAAAAGGGCGGAAGGCTGATTTATGTCACCTGTTCCGTGCTCGAACAGGAAAACGAAGAGCAGGTGCGTGACTTCCTCGCCGCGAATCCTGCTTTTTCGCTCATTCCCTACCAAACGGTGTGGCGCGACGTAACCGGGACCGAGGCCCCCGACAGCGCCTCAAACATGTCGGAATGCCTGCAGCTTACGCCCTGCCGCCACGGCACTGACGGCTTTTTCATTGCTGTTCTGGAACGTCTGGACAGCAAAACCACCTGCCATTAGGTTGCCGCCATGTCACAACGCATTCTCATTATCGATTTCGGCTCCCAGGTCACCCAGTTGATTGCCCGGCGCGTGCGCGAAAGCGGGGTCTACTGCGAGATACGGCCCTACAACACGGTCGATGAGGCGGTTCTTGAGAGCTTTGCGCCCAGGGCTGTAATTCTGTCCGGCGGACCGGCCTCGGTGGTTGACGCCGATACGCCACGTGCCGCGCAGGCGGTTTTCGAACTTGTTGTCCCCGTCCTCGGTATTTGTTACGGCGAGCAGACCATGTGCGCCCAACTGGGCGGCCGCGTTGAAAAAGCCGACCACCGGGAATTTGGCCGCGCCTTCCTCGATATCAAGGCGAACTGTCGCTTGTTCGACGGGCTGTGGACGCCGGGCGACCGCGCGCAAGTGTGGATGAGCCATGGCGACCGCGTCATTGCAATCCCCGACGGCTTCAAAGTGGTCGGCACCAGCGACAGCGCCCCGTTCGCCGCCATTGCCGATGACGATCGAGGGTTCTATGGCCTGCAATTCCACCCGGAAGTCATTCATACGCCGGAGGGCGCGCGGCTTCTGGGCAATTTCGTCCATAACGTTGCGGGCTGTGCCAGCGACTGGACAATGGCGTCGTTCCGCGACACCAAAATCGAGGAGATCCGGGCGCAGGTTGGCGATGGTAAGGTAATTTGCGGCCTTTCCGGCGGGGTCGATTCTTCCGTCGTGGCCAAACTTCTGCATGAGGCGATTGGCGATCAGCTTCTGTGCGTGCTGGTGGATACCGGACTGTTGAGAGCCAATGAGGCCGGCCAGGTGGTCGAGGTTTTCCGCGATCATTACAACATCCCGCTGGTCCATCGCGATGCCGCGGCGCTGTTTCTGGGCAAACTCGAAGGGGTTTCGGACCCGGAACAAAAGCGCAAAATCATCGGCGCCACCTTCATCGACGTCTTTGAGGAGGAGGCCAGAAAGGCGGGCGGCGCGGACTTCCTGGCGCAGGGTACGCTCTATCCCGACGTCATCGAATCGGTGTCGTTCGACGGCGGCCCAAGCGTCACCATCAAGTCCCATCACAATGTCGGCGGATTGCCGGAACGCATGAATATGGATCTGGTGGAGCCGCTGCGCGAACTGTTCAAGGACGAGGTGCGCGTGCTGGGCCGAGAGCTTGGCCTGCCGGAGGTGATGATCGGCCGCCACCCGTTCCCTGGCCCGGGGCTGGCGATTCGCTTGCCGGGAGAAATCACCGCAAACAAGCTCGATATTCTGCGCAAAGCCGACCTGATTTATCTGGAGGAAATCCGGGCGGCCGGGCTTTATGACGCCATCTGGCAGGCATTCGCGGTTTTATTGCCGGTAAAGACCGTGGGCGTGATGGGGGATGAGCGCACCTACGAATATGTTTGCGCGTTGCGCGCGGTGACCTCGTCCGACGGTATGACCGCCGATAGCTTCGCCTTCGATCACGAGTTTCTATCCAGCGTCGCGACCCGGATCATCAACGAAGTCCGCGGCATCAATCGCGTGGTTTACGATGTTACGTCCAAGCCGCCAGGAACCATCGAATGGGAATAACATTTGTCTGTTCTTCTAATGTAATGGAACAGCATATTCCACGACGCCGGCGGCGAGGTTTCCGTTGACGGCCCGGAACCGGCGTAGGATGGTCGAGCACACAGTTTGCAATAGTTGACAGCGGAACACCTGGTATGTCGGCACAGACGGAACTAAAGGCGATTACTATTCCCGCGATCAAAGCGCGCAAGGGCGGTGAACCGGTGGTGTGTCTGACCGCCTATACGACCCCCATGGCCGCGGTGCTCGACCCTCATGTTGATTTGCTGCTCGTGGGGGACTCGGTCGGAATGGTCCTCCACGGTCTGCCCAGCACGGTCGGCGTGACCCTTGAGATGATGATCATGCACACGGCCGCCGTGGTCCGGGGGGCCCGCCATGCCTGCGTGATCGTCGATATGCCGTTCGGGTCTTACGAGGAATCCCCTCAAGTCGCCTACCGCAACTCGGCGCGGGTGATGCGCGAAACCGGCTGCGCGGGCGTAAAGCTTGAGGGTGGGCGCGAAATGGCGGAGACCATCGCGTTTTTGACCGCACGCGGCATACCGGTCATGGGCCATGTCGGTTTGCTGCCCCAGTCCTTGAATATTTCCGGGGGCTATCGCTCCAGGGGACGGCGCAAATCGGAATGGGACCCGGTGATTGCGGACGCCAGGGCGATCGACGAGGCGGGCGTTTTCGCCACGGTCATCGAGGCGGTCGCTGAGCCGCTAGGTGAACGGATCACCGCGGAAGTTTCCAACCCGACCATCGGGATTGGCGCGTCACCGGCGTGCGACGGGCAGATTCTGGTGACGGAGGACCTGCTGGGTCTGAGCCCACGGGTGCCCAAATTCGTCAAGCGATACGCCGAGATCGGAGCCGACATCGAGGCCGCGGTCACGGCCTATGCCGAAGATGTCAAATCCCGGCGGTTTCCCGGCCCCGGACATACTTATGGAATGCGGGAGTAACGGTTGGCATTCGGTCCCGGGCATGCACTCAGAGGGTTTGCTTATGGCTCTCGCTCGGGCTATGTTAGCCGCCGTTCAAAATGCGATCGGAGTGGCTTGTGAGCGACATATTTCAAGAAGTGCACGACGAAGTACGCCAGGACAAGTACCATGAATTGTGGCGGGCTTATGGAAAATACGCGATCGCGCTCGCGGTTGCGCTGGTGCTTGGCACCGCCGGATGGCAGGCGTGGAAAAGCTATGCCGTGGTGCAGCGGGAGGCGGAAAGCGTCGAGTTTTTCAGCGCCATGGAGCTACTGACAGAGGGGCAACATGGGCTGGCCGCGGACGCATTTTCCAAATTGGGCGAAAAAACCAGCAGTGGTTATGGCGCGCTTGCTCGTTTCCGGCAGGCGGAGGCCTTGATAGCCACGGGCAACGCGGACGCGGCTGTTGAAATCTACGACCAGCTGGCCGCCGATAGTTCGGTCGACAAACGAATGCGGGATCTTGCGGCGCTTTACGCGACCATGCAGTTGATGGAAATCGCGAGCGCTGACGAGCTCAAGTCAAGGCTCGGCCTGCTGATCGACGACGACAATCCGTGGCGATTCACGGCGCGCGAACTATATGCCGTCGTGGCCTACAAGGCGGGCGACCTGGATGTCGCGCGGGACACCTTCTCGGGCCTTGCAAACGATCCCAATGCGCCGTCGCCGTTAAAGGCCCGGGCAGCGGAGATGCTGGCGGTCGTCGGCGTCGCGGTTGAGTAATCGGGGCCGAGTAATCGGGACCGGCGGGAAAAAATTCGCGGACGAAGTCCGAGATTAAGTGGCAATGACAGATATGAAGCGATCAAGAAATCTGCCTGTGGCGCGGCTGGTTCTCGCCGCCATCCTGGTGCCGATGCTGGCGGTGTCGTGCGGCAAGAAGGACTCGAAGCGCCTTAAGGGGGAGCGCATTTCGGTAATGGCCTTCGACCGCGCGCTGAGCGTCGATCCGCGCCTGTCGGACGTGCAGGTTCGTCTGCCCAAGCCCTATGCCAATGAAAGCTGGCCTCAGGCCGGTGGATTTATGAGCCATGCGCTGCATCATCTGGCGCTGGGCGAGTCCCTGAAGCGAGTGTGGCAGGCATCGATCGGAACCGGGCACAAGAGAAACAACCCGTTAGTGTCGATGCCGGTGGTGGCCGACGGCAGGGTATTCACAATCGATCCCCTCGCCACGGTAACCGCGATCGATGCCACGAGCGGCCGTCAATTATGGCAAGTCAGGCTCAAGTCCGAAAAGGCCAGGAAGGCCCTCGCTTTCGGGGGCGGTGTCGCCTATGACGACGGCAAGGTGTATGTAACGACCGGTTATGGCTTTGCCGCCGCGCTCGACGCGCATAGCGGCGTTGAAATCTGGCGGGAAGATGTTGGGACACCGTTGCGCGGCGCGCCGACGGTGAATGCCGGCAGGGTTTTCGTGCCAACCTACGACAGCCAGCTTTACGCATTGTCCGCCGACGACGGCAAGGTATTGTGGTACCACGTCGGGACCACCGAGGCGGCCGGCATTATGGGCGCCGCGAGCCCGGCGGTGGTGGATGATATCGTTGTGGTCGCCTACTCCTCGGGCGAACTGGCCGCGATCAAGGTCGAGAATGGGCGCGCGGCCTGGACGGATACCCTGACCCGCACCGGAAAACTGACCCCAATTGCGTCGATCAGCGACATCGATGGCCTGCCGGTGATCGATCGCGGCCGGGTCTACGCCATCAGCCATGGCGGCCGCATGGTGGCGATCGATCTGCGCAGCGGCGAGCGGGTGTGGGAGCGGAACATCGGCGGCGTGCAAACTCCCTGGATCGCCGGCGATTTCATCTATCTGCTGACCAACGAGAACGAAGTCGTTTGCCTGTCCAGGCGCAGCGGGCGAGTCCGCTGGATCCGCGAACTCCAGAAGTTTGAAAAACAGGAGAAGCGCAAAAAGCCGATCAGCTGGAGCGGGCCGGTGCTGGCGAGCGACCGGCTGGTGTTGGTATCCTCGCATGGCTTCGCCGTGTCGATTTCGCCCTATACCGGAGAAATCATGGGTGCGGAGAAGGTGCCTGATGGGTCATTTCTGCCGCCGATCGTGGCCAATGAAACGCTTTACATTCTGACCAAAGCCGGCCGCCTGGTGGCAATGCGATAAAGCCGCCGCCGCGGCCCCGACATCAGACCATCGGCGGTAGACCCGCGGATTTAAAATCATGACTCTTTCGATAGCTATCGTCGGTCGGCCAAATGTGGGCAAGTCCACACTTTTCAACCGGCTGGTCGGCAAGCGACTTGCACTGGTTGCGGACCAGCCTGGTCTGACCCGGGATCGCCGGGAAGGCGAGGCGCGGATCGGAACCCTGCGCTTTCGAGTGATCGATACCGCGGGTCTTGAGGATGCCGTTCCCGAGACCATGGAAGCGCGGATGCTCGACCAGACCGAAAAGGCGGTTCTCGAAGCCGATCTGGTTCTGTTCCTGATCGATGCACGCGCCGGAATTACGCCACTTGATCGTTATTTCGCGCGATGGCTCCGGCGCCATCCTAAACCGGTGGTCCTGCTCGCCAATAAATGCGAGGGCGCTGCCGGGAAGGGCGGCCTCTATGAGGCATATGAGCTGGGGTTTGAAGAGCCGGTGGCGATTTCCGCCGAGCATGGAGAAGGCTTGCACGATCTGAGTGATCGGCTGTTGGAACTGGAGCAAGCCCGGTTCGCGCCGGACCTTGAACCGGACGAGGACGGCGACAAGCCGCTGCAACTCGCGATCGTCGGCCGGCCAAATGTCGGCAAGTCGACCCTGGTCAACCAGTTGCTGGGGCAGGAGCGCATGCTCACCGGTCCCGAAGCGGGCGTGACCCGGGATTCAATTTCCGTTAACTGGTCATGGCGGGGAAATAAAATCCGGTTGTTCGATACCGCGGGGTTAAGACGCAAGGCCAAGGCGCGCGAGCATGTCGACTGGCTGTCCGCAGGCGATGCCTTGCGCGCGATCCGGTTTGCCCAGACGGTGGTGGTGGTGCTGGACGGCGAAATCGCACTGGAAAAACAAGACCGCCACATTATAAGCCTTGTCGCCGAGGAGGGGCGGGCGCTGATCATCGCCGTCAACAAGTGGGATCTGATCGAGGATCGGGAGGCCGCGCTAAAATATATTCGCGAGGAGGTCTTGCATGCCCTGCCGCAGGTTCGCGGCATCTCGGTGGCGCCGCTGTCGGCAATCACCGGGAAGGGGACCGACAAGCTGATGGAGGCGGTCTTCAAGACCTACGGTCATTGGAACCAGAGAGTCTCGACATCGGCGCTCAATAACTGGCTGCGCGATGTGACGGAACGCCATCCGCCGCCCCTGGCCCGGGGCCGGCGCATCAAGCTGCGCTACGCAACCCAAGTCAAGGCGCGCCCGCCGACCTTTGTAATCTTCTGCAGTCAGCCTTCTGAATTGCCAGAGGCTTATCGGCGCTATCTGATCAACGAAATGCGCGACGCATTCGACTTTCCCGGCATTCCGGTCAAGATACTGTTGCGCAAGGGGCGAAACCCCTACGTTAAATAATCAGCGCCAATAATTAGATCGGAAAACGCTCTAAGCGTCGACGTCGACTTTCTTTCCGATTCCGGCTCCCGGATCGGACCGCTCGACCTCTTTGCGCTCAATGATGGAATCTTCGGGTATCTGCTGCGATACCACCACAGACTCGTTCGATCCCGCACGCCCCGACGCCACGACAGATTGGGAAACTATTGATGCCGCGCCTTTAATGTCCATATCGTCTCCTTCGGCAGCTCCGCTTTCAAGATCTGTGTCTTGACCGGTGGCTTTGCGCCTCGCCGTCACCGACGGTTTGCCATTTCCAGACTATCTGCCATTTTCAGGCAATCTACAAGCAGGACCAATACAACCTTTACATTAAGCCAGTCAATAGTAAAAAAATGATTAATATCCGGCGCGGAGCATCAAGAAATCATGCGGGTTGGAGTAACGCCAGGAAAACCTCGTGAATTCGTCGGCCTTTTCGCAAAATACAGGGTCGTCGATTTCATGTTTGCTCCCGAATTCAGGGTCGCAATCCATCGGGGGGTATTTCGGCTGTGACCTTAACGGTCTTGCCATGTTCGCCGGGGAAGCCGTCAAACATGGCGTCGATCAGAAAAGGCACGATTTCGGTGAGATTGCCGGTCCGGCCGGAACTTGTGGCGTGGCCCTCAAACAGGATGCTGCTATCGGATTGCCGAACCATGACCAGGTCCAGGGAACGAATGTAAGAGCGCACCGTGGGCTCGGCGCTTCCAAGAGGGCCTGAAAGACCGACATTGACGCCGCTGCCGTGGGAGCCCACGCCGATCCCGACCGATCCGTGTAGCCCCGTTTTGTCAGGGTCGGATGCCGGGCCCGATGTCATCGAGTAGCCGACCCGCGCCACAATGTCGGGCGCTTCGCCCGGTGGCGCCGGACGGAAGCCAATTTTGCCGAACCGGTCGCCGATCATTTGGGCGAACCGGTCAAATTCAAGGCTGCCATTTTGCTTCGGGTCAACATGAACGATTTGCACGGTCTCGCCCGCGGGGCGGCTTAATGCATGAAAGCGGGTGACTTCCGAGGTGATCTGAGTTGCGCAGCCGGCGGCCAACAGACCTAGCGCCGCAAACACTGTTTTTGTTGTTGTCTTGAACATTGCGCTTCTCGCTATCCGCCCGGGTTGTCGAAATGGATTTTATTGTAGCGGTCAGGTGTCAGGGAAGAATCATACAGTAGAATTACCGTGGCGGTGGAATAATTCCGGCGATTTTCACAAAATATGTTAACCATGGAGCCGGATAAACGGCCTCTGCAAAATGGGTGACCAAACACGAGAAGACATGGGCAAGCATTTTTATTCCGTCACCGCGCCTCTACTGGGCGTTATGTCACTGATTTTACTGGGCGGCTGTGAAAGCGCCGGTTTCGGCACGCCGGGCAGGGCGCAGCCAGCCGCGGCACACCGGGGGATGGACCCGGCGGCAATGATCAGGGTAGCGGATAATGTGCGGAAAGCAGGCGATTACAGCACCGCGGTCTCGTTTTATCGTCAGGCCCTGGAGCGCACTCCCGGCAATGTTCAGGCCCTGATCGGATTGGGCGCCAGCTATGTGGCGCTGGACGCGCCCGACGAAGCATACCAGGCATATAACGCGGCGCTGGACGCCGATCCGGAAGCGGCCGAGGCGAGACTGGGGCTTGCCAACGGCCTGATCGCGCTGGGTCGGCCCAGGGCAGCGCTCAACGAACTTCAAAAAGTTGTGATCCTTCTTCCCAGTGACCCGCGGCCATTAAATGCAATGGGCGTGGCGCTTGATCTTCTGGGGCGCAACGGGGCTGCTCAGGTGCGCTACGGCTTTGCGCTCGATCTTAAGCCCGACGATCCCGATATCCGCAATAATTTGGCCCTGTCTTTTGCTTTTGGCGGCGATCTTGAGACTTCGATTGCATTGTTGCGCGATTTGGCCCGCGAGCCCGGCGCGGACGCCAGGACAAGGCAAAATCTGGCTCTCGCATATGGCCTCGCCGGCGATTTTGAGCGGGCAGAGGCGATCGCGCGCATGGATCTTGCCGAGGACGCGGTGCGCGGCAACCTGGCCTTTTATGCGCGCCTTCGAGCCATGGACGCCATGGCGCGGGCGGTGGCGGTGCTGCTTGGCCCGGATTTTCTGGACGACCAGACGACGGAAAGCGAAGAGTTCGAGCTGCTGCCGATGCTGATTGAGCCCGCAACCATAATCGCGGCCGATAGCGAGACAATCAAGCGATCGACCGTGGCATTGCCGTTCCGGCTTTATCTGGCGACCTACGCCAACCGGCAACAGGCGGTGGTTGGTTGGGAAATACAAAGGCGGCGGAATGAAAGCCTGATGGCAGGGCTTGAGCCCGAAATTCGCGAGCTAGCGGCCGAAGATGGCGAGGCCCCGCAATTTCGGCTTGAAACCGTCTATCGCGGCCGCGCCACCGACGCCAAGGCATTTTGCCTCGCGTTGGCCGAGAGCGGAATACCGTGCCGTTTGGCCGGTGAATAGACGGGTTACAGCGTGCCGCGAGTTGCTTCCTGATTCGGCTCCATCAGCCGGTGCAGGTGAACAATCACATATTTGGTGTAGGCATCGTCGACATGGGCCTGGCTGGCGCCGCGCCACGCGTCGAGCGCCGCGTTGTAACTGGGATAGATCCCGATGATGTCGAGGTTGTCCTGGTTGACGAATTCATGCCCTTGCGGGTCCTTGACCAGGCCGCCAAACACGAGATGCAACAGTTGCTTGGTCATTATGGCTTCTCCGGTGATTTCTGGTTTGATGATCGAATTTCCGAACCGGGTTGGGTCGTCCGAAAAACGCAATAAGGGTCAATGTCGGGCGCACCAATAGATCAGAAATCAGTGCGGCGCAAGCCTGTGCAAACCGATCAAAACCCATTATCCTCCGGCTCCTCACGGCGGAGTGATCACCGCTGATATTTGGTTCAGGATGAGTAGGCGTAATGACCGACGAGCAGGACCCCACATTGAAGGCGGCGATCGTAGCCGTGACGCCGTTTCAGCAGAATTGTACGCTCATGTGGTGTACGCGCACCCTGGAAGGGGTAGTGGTCGATCCCGGCGGCGATGTTGAGCGAATTCTTGACGCCTCGGCCAAGCAGAATATCAAGCTCATCAAGATTCTGATCACCCACGGCCATATCGACCATGCCGGCGGCGCGGCGGAGCTGGCGGAAAAAATGGCCCTTCCGATCGAGGGGCCGCACGCGGACGACAAATTCTGGCTCGATCAGCTCGCCGAACAGGCGACGCGCTTTGGGTTCGCCGGGGCCCGACCGTTCCAACCGCAACGCTGGCTCGAAGACGGTGACAGCGTGACCTTCGGCGATGTCACGCTCGAAGTGCGCCACTGCCCCGGTCATACTCCGGGCCACGTGGCGTTCCACCACGGGCCTTCGCGGCTGGCGGTGGTGGGCGACGTGCTGTTCCAGGGGTCGGTCGGACGAACAGACTTTCCACGCAGCGATCAGGCGGCGCTGATCCGGTCGATCCGCGACAACCTGTTCCCGCTGGGCGACGACGTTGCGTTCATCCCCGGCCATGGCCCGATCTCGACTTTCGGGCAGGAACGTCAGACCAACCCGTTCGTAAGTGATCGCGCCGTGGGCCAAGCTTAAAGTGCTCTAGCGCCAGCGCCTTGCGGCTTCTGCCACTTCGCGGTCAATTACGGCCTTGCCGATGGGCGCCAACGCCATGCGGGCCAGTTTCCAGTGCTGCCAGCCGAACGGGATGCCGATGATGGTGACCATGAAGCCGAGGCCAAGCAGGAAATGTCCGATCGCCAACCAGATGCCGGCAACCAGGAACCAAAGCACATTGCCGATAAAACCGAGCGGGCCGGTTCCAATATCCTCGCGACCGGTCAGTTCCTCGCGATCGATGGCCGTTCTGCCGAACGGCACCAGATGAAAAAGCGCGATGTTGAGGGCGGCGCGCCCCCACGGGATGCCGACGATCGAGACGAACATGATCAATGCGGCAATCAGCCAGCCAAACGCCATCGCAAGGCCGCCAAAAAGAATCCAGATAATATTTAGAATGAAATTCATCAAATCCCCCTGACTTGTACGGCGGCCCCTTCGTGGAAAACATAGGGACGAGGAAGCCTGATGTTAAGGGCCTCGGACCCCCACACGGGCAAGTCTGGCCGATCCGCGCAACCAAACCGTTTGACAGGAGGGCCTTCCCGGGTTCACGATCACTTCACAAAAATGTAAAACTTGTGTTATTGCGAAACGGCGGTTGGCAACGGGGGTCAATATGTCGAAGCGCGGAAACAAGGCCTTTCAACTGGTTCTGATCAAACCGTCCCACTATGCTGGCGACGGTTATGTCCTGCGCTGGCTGCGAACGGTCATCCCCTCCAATAGCCTGGCCGCGCTTTACGGTCTGGCGCTGGATTGCGCCCGGCGTCGCGTTCTCGGCCCCGACACCGAAATCGTGATCGACTCGATCGATGAGACCAACAGCCGCGTCAACGTCAAGCGGATCGTCCGGTCGATCCGGCGCGCCGGCGGCGGTCTGGTCGGGTTCGTCGGCGTCCAGTCCAATCAGTTTCCGCGCACCATGGATCTGGCCCGCCAGCTCCGCGCCGAGGGAATTCAGGTTTGCATCGGGGGCTTTCATGTTAGCGGCTGCCTGACCATGTTGCCGGGCATTCAGCCCGACCTTCAGGAGGCGCTTGACCTGGGCATGTCGTTGTTCGCCGGCGAGGCCGAAGGTCGGCTGGACCGGGTGCTGCTGGATGCCCGGGCCGGGAACATGGCCTCGATCTACGACCATCTGGGCGATTTGCCGTCACTGGCGGACGCACCGACGCCGTTTCTGCCGGCCGAGCGGCTGACCCGCACCCATGGCAGTCAGGCAAGTTTCGACGCAGGGCGGGGGTGCCCGTTCCAATGCAGTTTCTGCACCATTATCAATGTCCAGGGCCGGGTATCGCGCCGGCGAACGCCGGATGATGTCGAGCGTATCATCCGCGCCAATTTGGCCCAGGACATCCGGCGGTTTTTCATTACCGACGACAATTTCGCCCGCAACAAGGACTGGGAGGCGATTTTCGATCGCCTGATCGAGTTGCGTGAGGACGAAGGCATCAAAATGACCTTCACCATCCAGGTCGATACCCTGTGCCATCGAATTTCCGGTTTCATCGAAAAGGCGGCCCGCGCCGGGGTCAAGAAGGTCTTTATCGGGCTTGAAAATATCAACCCGGAGGCCTTGGCCGCGGCTTCGAAAAAGCAAAACAAGATCACCGAATACCGCGCCATGATGCAGGCTTGGCGCAATGTCGGGGTGATTACCTTCGCGGGCTACATTATCGGCTTTCCCGGCGACACGCCCGAGAGCATCGCCCACGATATCCGGGTCATCCAGCGCGAGCTGCCGGTCGATATTCTCGAATATTTCATGCTTACGCCGCTGCCCGGCTCGGCGGATCATAAGGCATTGTTCGAGAAAGGCGTTCCGATGGAACCGGACATGAACAAATATGACCTGACCCATATTACAACCGGTCATGCCCGGATGTCCGCGGACGAATGGCAGGGCGCTTTCTGGTCGGCCTGGACAACCTATTATTCCCCGGAGCACACCGAAACCCTGCTGCGGCGCGCCGTGGCCAGCGGGATCAGCGCGCGCAAGATGGCGTTCATGGTGCTGTGGTTTCGCGGTTGCGCCACGATCGAAGGCGTGCACCCGCTGGAAGGCGGCTTTTTCCGGCTCAAATTCCCGAGTGACCGGAGGCCGGGCCTGCCGGTCGAAAATCCGCTGCTGTTCTACCTGAAATATGGCGGCGAAATCGTCACCAAGCACCTGCGTTATTTAAGACTGATCCTGCAATACCGCGCCATGATCCGCGGCATCCGCCGCGACCCGGATGCCGCAAGCTATTCAGACCTGGCGCTGGCTCCGGTTACCGACCATGACGCCGAGGACCTGGAAATGCTCTCGGCCGCCGAATAGGGTCGCCGCGTTTTTTCGACGCGTTGATCCCGGCCATTCAGGTCGTTGTCTTACGCCGCCTTATCAATGCCAAACCAGCCAGCCCGAAACCAAGCAGGGCCAGTGAGGCGGGTTCTGGTAGCTTGGGCGTGGGCGGGGGCACGCTATTCACGGCATTCAGCTTCACCGAAACATTATCGATTGCGAAGCTTTCGTCCGATCCTCCCTGCCAGCCCGATCCGGATGCAAACCACTCGACTGTCAGAGTGCTCGATGAATGGGCGATGCTGTTCATTGCCGGAAGAAGCGGCCCCATGGTCAGGACCTGATCCCGAAAGCCCGAAAAGCCGAGGTTAGTCCCCGAAGACAGGATGACGCCGCCCGGGTCGACGAAGCCCTGGGTCCCGCTGGCGTTGGCGAAAATCTCCGCGAATATCGATGCGCCGTCGACTTCGACGTTCATCGCGTCCGGTCCAAAGCCACTGCCGGTCCCGTCCCAGGAATCAATGATCGCCAGGAAGAATGCCAGATCGATGCTGGTGTGGCTGGGCAGGCCCGCAAGGGAAAGAATCGTGGATGCCGCCGGATTTCCCGTAGTGGCGTTCCGGCGCATCAGGCCACCCGGCATGCCGCCGCCGACGAATCCCGCTGGTGTCGCGGTGTCGACCCCAGCCCCTGAAAAGCCGCCGCTGACACCACCGCTGAAGGTTTCGGCGCCGTCGAAGTCGTTTGTATAGGCTGTGATCACTACCGCATGGCTCGCCACCGTTGCCGTGATCGAAGCGGCGGCGGCCAAGGCGGTTATACGCGCAACCGCCTTCAAATACCCGAATATTTCCATGACGTGCTCCTTTATCCGTCATACTGGTACTTCCAGTATCCGGTTCCTGCCTGGGAGCAATCAGTTGTGAGGAATAACAGATGTTTAGTTGCCGGATGACTGGTCCATTCGCAGAAACTCCCTGCCACGGATTAACAATGCAAGATTCTCGCCAATTTGCTAAGTGACGGAAACCAAAAAGACAATGGATTTAGCCAGGATCTGAACGAGCGGCGACTGTAAAATTTGTCGACACCCATTTGCAAGCGGTTGGCCCCAAAGACGGGCCGCGCGGAGGGCGTGGCAATATTATGATATAATTTTCAATCGGTTATGATGGTTCCAGCCCCTTCGACTTCATTCTCCCTGGTGTAAGAAATTCCGACACTTGGGGGCTGCGGTCAGGGCTCGTTTCGGCGGTGGTGTCCGCTATTTTTCCGTCATCCGGGCGCACCTCGGGCGTTGAGCCAGACGAGACGTTTCATGTTGTAGACCAGATTGGCCATGCCGATCTTGGTGGCGGGTAGTGTCCGAATCGAGCGATGCTTTGCCATCATAAAGTAATACTGTGATAGCTGGTCTCAAAGCCCAAACGCCGCATGGCTCCTGGTATTGCCGGGAGCTTTGTTTCTTGGTGTATCTGACAGATCGGGCCTGCTCTCCGGCCTCGGAGTCACCGAGAACGGGGCCGACCCGATGGTTTCGGCGCTGGCGAGCTATAATTACGACGCCCTGTCGCGGCGCACCAACGTCACGCTGGGCAATGGCCTGACCACGTCCTATGCCTATGAGGCCGATTCGGCCTTGGATGCGCTGACCCACGACCTGTCGGGCGCCGCTGACGACGTCACCTGCCCGCTGG
>JBHHWG010000043.1:0-22726 GCA_046756385.1 Sphingomonadales bacterium
CGCAATTGTTTAA
Organism: Sphingomonadales bacterium; assembly: GCA_046756385.1. Taxonomy (GTDB): domain Bacteria; phylum Pseudomonadota; class Alphaproteobacteria; order CAZZKF01; family CAZZKF01; genus JBHHWG01. The sequence goes on from JBHHWG010000043.1 coordinate 14, forward strand.
GCCGCCGGCGGATTACTCCGCCGGCCTGTCCGTCAAGTCCGCTATGGCGTGCGGCTGCTGATCAGCGACAGTCCCCTCAGGATATCGAGGGCATAAGCCAACTGATAGTCCATATCCTCATTGTCGCCATTGGTGGTCTCGGCGATGGTCGGCTGGTCTTCGCCGCCTGCTTCCTCGTTGTTGGTCGCGGCATCGCCATCGTCACCCGGTGAGTCCAGATGACCCCTCAAATTTGCTTCACTCCGTCTCGGCAGCCGGCTCCTCAGGGGTTCCACCGTGGCCTGTTCAACTTCGATATCAGGGACAATGCCCTTGGCCTGAATCGATCGGCCCGAAGGCGTGTAGTAGCGTGCGGTGGTCAGCCGCAGGGCGCCTTGCGAGCCCAAGGGGATGATCGTCTGGACCGATCCCTTGCCGAAGGAGCGGGTGCCCAGGATGATCGCCCGGCCGTGGTCCTGGAGGGCGCCGGCGACAATTTCCGAAGCCGATGCCGAGCCACCATTGATCAGAACGATGATCGGCCTGCCGTTTGCCAGATCGCCCTTGCGGGCGTTGAAACGCTGGATGTCGCCTGGGCGTCGCCCCCGCGTGGAGACGATTTCGCCATGATCGAGAAACGCATCCGTCACCGCGACCGCCTGATCCAGAAGCCCGCCGGGATTATTGCGAAGGTCAAGGATCACGCCCTTGAAATCCGCCTCGATCTCGTCGGTCAGTTCGGCCAGTTTCCTGGACAGGGCGCCCTCGGTCTGCTCGTTGAACGACGTAATGCGGACATAGGCGACATCGCCTTCGGCCCGAGCCCGAATCGAGCTGACCTTTACCACCGCACGGGTCAACGTTATTTCCAGCGGCTGGTCCGCGCCCTGCCTTGCGACCAGAATCTGGATGTCCGTCCCCGGCGTGCCCCGCATTTTTTCGATGGCTTCGGTCAGGGTGAGGCCTTGAACGGCTTCGCCGTCAAGGTGGGTGATATAATCGCCCGCCTGAATGCCCGCGCGCGCCGCCGGAGTATCGTCGATCGGAGCGATCACCCGGATCACCCCATTCTCCATCGTCACTTCCATTCCCAGACCGCCATACTGGCCCCGGGTTTGAACCTCCATGTTGCGGAAGCTGTCGGCGTTCATATAGCTTGAGTGGGGATCGAGAGAGCCCAGCATGCCGTTGATCGCCGCTTCAATGATCTCCCGATCCTCGACTTCCTCAACGTAATCAGAGCGAATTCGCTCCATGACGTCGCTGAACAAATCGAGCTGATCGTAAATCTCCTTGTTGTCCGTATGTCCGAGACTGGACATCCCGACCACGGCAAAGAACGCTACAACCGCTACCAGGGCAATTTTTCGCATTATCCGCTTACCTTTCTTTCGCTGACCGTAAGCCAAACCATCGGATTGATCGGGTTTCCGTTGCGTCTAAGTTCGACATAAAGCATGGGTTTTTTTCCGGGTGGATCACTGGCGTCCGTTCCGCCCATTAGTCCAACCGGTTCTCCGGTCAGCAACCACTGCCCCACCACGCCATCAATGCGAGACATGCCTACGAGCACTGTATGATATCCTTCGCCATGGGAGATTATCAAGAGTTGGCCATAATTCCTGAATTGCCCGGCGAATACGATTTTACCGTCATATGGGGTGACGACCTGCGCCCCATTGCGGGTCTCGATCGCGATTCCCCTTGAAGGCCGCCCCCCGGTATCCGGCTGTTTGAAACGCTGAACCAGCCGCCCGCGCGCGGGCAGAAGGAGCGATCCGCGCACGCTTGAGAATGGTTGTCCGCCGCTGGGCGGCAAAGCCACGACCTCGCCTTTCCGGTCGCTTGTTTCCTCGGCCTCCAGTCGCGCGATCAGCGCACGCAAATCGACCGCCTGACGGGTCAGTTTCTCCAGCCTTCGTTGTTCCGCCTTTGCGGCCTTCTGAACCTCGGTTTCGCTGGCGGCCTTTTGTTCGAGCAAAGCATCGATGCGGGTGCGTTCCTGACCAAGTCCCTGCAGTCCCATCACGAGGCGGCCCTGTTCGACCTCAATGTCGGCCCGCAAGCGCTCGAGCGCGGCAAGCGCCTCGCCGAGAACCGCCGCCCGGTCCTGAAGTTCGGGCACCAATGACGTCAGCAGGTCAGCGGTGCGCAGACTGTCCACGGTTGTTGCGGGCCGGCCGACCAGGAGCAGGTTGGGCTGCCGGCTCAAACGCTGAAGCGCCGCCAGGCTGTGCGAAAGCTGCCGCGTTCGCGTCTCCAGTTCGCGCGACTTGACTTTCTCGGTCTCGGCGAGGCCTGCAAGTCGCTTCTCGACCATGCCGACCTGATCTTCCTGGGTCTGAATCCTGTTCGCCGTCGCGATAAGGCGGGTGGTCAGGTCGCCCACTTCGTCGGCAAGCTTCGCCGCCGACGCGTCGAGGCCGCGCTTGGTCTCCTTGCTTTTCTCGATCTCTTTTTCGATGCGGTTCAATTCCTCGGTCGGCGCCTCGGCGGTTCTTGTCGACGCCGTAAACAATAAAACCAGCGCCGCGGCACAACTGGTCGTCCTGGCCATCCGGCCGAGGGCGCCGACGCGACCGCGATCCGGAAACGCGGCGGGTCCAGCTGTAGGGTGGTTCCGGTGATTGTCTGATTTGAAATCGGGCATCATCCGGTTCGGCGCTCAACCTTTTGCCCGCCTTGAGCGACTGCCGCCGGTGTGCGCAACAACGATTGCCCTGTCATTTCCTCTGGCTGGGGCAAGGCGAGTATTTCCAGGAGCGTCGGGGCGACGTCGGCAAGCTGGCCGCGTTCCAACATTGGTCGGGGACTGTGATCGTGTCCTTGAAACAGGACCAGCGGCACTGGATTCGTGGTGTGGGCGGTGTGGGGTTGATCCCGCTCCGGGTCGCGCATCAACTCGGCATTGCCGTGATCGGCGGTAATCAGCAACGCGCCGCCGGCTTCATCCACCACATGGATCAAACGCGCGAGACAGGCATCGACGGTTTCGATGGCGGTCTTTGCCGCGGCCATATCGCCGGTATGGCCGACCATATCCGGATTGGCGTAATTGACCACGATGAAATCGTGACTTCCTGCCTTGATCGCGTCGACCAACCGGTCGGTGACTTCAACCGCCGACATCTCAGGCTGTAAATCATAAGTCGCGACCTTGGGCGAGGGCACCAGAATCCGGTCCTCGCCCTCGGACACGGTTTCCTCGCCGCCATTGAAGAAAAAAGTGATATGGGCGTATTTCTCGGTCTCGGAGATGCGCAGTTGCTTTAAACCGGCGTGCGAGACCAGTGCGCCCAGGGTGTTGGCGAGGCGCCGTTTCTTAAACAACGCCGTCATCTCTTTGGCCAGTCGGTCGGAATATTCAACCATGCCCAGCCGGGCGCTGAATTCGATCACGCGACCGCGCGGAAATTCATCGAATTCCGGCTCTGTCAAAGCGGTCAGTATTTCGCGAACCCGGTCGGCGCGGAAGTTGGCCATGAGAATCGCGTCACCGTCAGCCATGCCCGAATAAGCGCCGATCGCCGTGGGGGCCATGAATTCGTCGCTGATGCCCGCCTCGTAACCGGCGCGAATCGCCGCCACCGCATCCGGCGCGGTCTGACCCTTGGCTTCGACCATGCAGCCATGGGCCTGCTCGATGCGGTCCCACCGCTGATCGCGGTCCATCGCATAAAACCGCCCGATCACCGTGGCAATGCCGACATAAGGGCAGTCGGCGACGCTGGATATAATCTCCTCGACAAACCTGGCGGCGCTTTCGGGCGGTGTGTCGCGACCATCCAGAAAGGCGTGAATGGCGACGGGAATGCCGTCGGCGTCAAGTAGTCTGGCGAGCGCCACAATGTGGTTCTGATGAGAATGGACGCCACCCGGCGACGCCAGCGCCATCAAATGACAAACGCCGCCTGTCACCCTCAATGCGCTGATCAAATCGCGCAATTCCGGATTGTGGGCGAGTTCGCCGTCCGCGATCGCCCGATCAATACGCGGCAAATCCTGGAACACGACGCGCCCGCCGCCAAGGTTCATATGGCCGACTTCCGAGTTGCCCATCTGTCCGTCCGGCAGTCCGACCGCCAGGCCCGAAGTGTTCAAAAGCGCGTGTGGGTGGTTCCGCCAAAGCTGGTCGAAAGCCGGCGTCCGCGCCTCGGCGATCGCGTTATCCGTATCGTCGGGCCGATGCCCCCAACCGTCGAGCACACACAAAATTACCGGGCGGGGCCGTGCCGGCGAGAGGCTGTCTTTGGTGTTCATGGATGGCATCATGCCCTTTGCGGTATTAAGAATGTCTTATCCGCCAAACTCTAGCTCCGGTGATAGGGATGACCGGCCAGGATGCTCATCGCCCGGTATAACTGCTCGGCCAGCATTACGCGAGCCAAAAGATGTGGCCAGGTCATCGCCCCCAGGGACAATGTGTAGTCGGCCCGCTGGCGCACCGCGGCGCCATGGCCGTCGGCGCCGCCAATCAAAAAGGCCAGGTCCCGCACACCTGAATCGCGCCAGTTGCCGATCTTGCGGGCGAACGCCTCACTGTTGGGGGCCGCGCCATTCTCGTCGAGCGCGACCACCGTCGCACGGTCGGGCGTCGCGCCCAGCAGCAGGTCGGATTCCCGCTGTCGCCGCTCCGTGCCTGACCGGGAGGATTTGCCCTCCACCTCGCGCACGGCCACGGGCCCGCCGATGCGGCGAACATAGCTTTCAAGCAATTCGCGTTCGGGGCCGGCGCGCATGCGCCCGACGGCGATGATATGGATGCGCATCATCGGTTATGCGTCAACGGCGGGCGACCCGGTTTGCGGGTTCGGCCGAATTCCGATCAGACAACGGCAGCTTCTTCGGTGGGGAGATCGACCCCCCACATCTTCTCGATATTGTAAAACGCACGAACCTCGGGACGGAACAGATGCACGATGACATCACCGGCATCGATCAGCACCCAGTCGCCCTGCGGCAGGCCTTCGACCCGGCACGATCCATAACCCGCTGTTTTGATCTTGTCAGTCAAGTGACGGGCCATGGCGGCCACCTGCCTGTTGGACGTGCCCTGGGCCACGATCATATAATCCGCAATGGAGGTTTTGCCGTTCAGATCGATCGATATGACTTCCTGCGCCTTATCGTCGTCGAGGGAGTCGAGGGCAATCTTAAGAAGTCGTTGCACCAAACTCGAGGGTTCTTCAGCGGAAATGTGAGATCACTCCTTTAGCCGTGGCATCATCTGTCAAGCCGGATCAGAGCGCCTGCCACGGGCGGCCCTGATCGCGGTGGCGGAAGCGGGGTGCCGTCCGCCGCGGATGAAAGTCCACGCCGGCGGCCGCTGGTGCGCCAAGGCCCGGGCCCGGCTTTGCGGCAACTCAAAGCGTTTGAACCGCCGCGCCGCCGCTCCGGCCATTGCCCTGAAAGAATAGGTTGGACGATCGAAGATCGCAATGGGTACCGTGCGAAAGATGTCAGCCCAGTCGCGCCAGCGATCGATCTGCCGGAGATTATCGGCGCCCATGAGCCAAACGAAACGGGTTGTGGGAAACATGGCGGTCAGTCGTTCAAGCGCCTGCGCGGTGTAACGGGTGCCGATTCGCCGTTCGATATCGGTGACAAGGATGCGCGGGTGGTCGGCCACGTGCCGGGCCTGGGCGAGGCGCTCTTCGAGCGGAGCCATGCCCGCTGCCGGTTTCAGCGGATTTTGCGGCGACACCAGCCACCAGACATAGTCGAGCCCCAGTCGTTCGAGCGCCGCCCGGCTGATATGACGGTGCCCGGCGTGGGCCGGGTTGAAGGAGCCGCCCAGCAGTCCGACCCTTGTTTTGCGCCACCTCTCAGGCTCGTCGGCCGGGTCCGGCAGGTCGTTAATCCGCTGTCGCATCAGGGACGGGTCTGGCCACCGCCGCGCACGACATATTTGAAAGTCGTGAGCTGTTCGACGCCGACCGGGCCGCGCGCGTGCAGCCGTCCGGTGGAGATTCCGATTTCCGCTCCCATGCCGAACTCGCCCCCGTCGGCGAACTGGGTGGAGGCGTTGTGCATGACGATCGCCGAATCGACCCGGTTCAGGAAATTTCGCGCGGCGTCCGCATCGCCGGTAATGATGGCTTCAGTGTGTTGCGAGCTGTGGCGGGCGATATGGGCGATGGCCTCGTCAATGTCGTCGACGATGCGCACCGACAGGATTGCGTCGAGATATTCGGTGTCCCAATCCTCTGCGGTGGCCGGCGTTATTCGGGCGTCGAGGGCGCATGCGGTTTCGTCGCCCCGAAGCGCGCAGCCGCCCGCGGTCAGGTCATCGACCAGCGGGGCAAGATGGGCGCCGGCGACGGCGCGGTCGATGAGCAGGGTTTCGGTCGCGCCGCAGATGCCGGGGCGTCGCATCTTGGCGTTGACGACGATTTCCCGCGCCATGGCAAGTTCGGCGGCCCGGTGAATATAGGTGTGACATATGCCGTCGAGATGGGCCAGCACCGGCACCTGGGCTTCCCGGGTCACCCGTTCGGTGAGCGAGCGGCCGCCGCGCGGAATGATCACGTCGATCAGGCCGGACATTCGCAGCATGGCGCCGACGGCCGCGCGGTCCCGGGTCGGGACGATCTGAATGCAGGCGGGCGGCAAGCCTGCGCGGCCGAGGCCTCTGGTCAGCAGCGCGTGGATCGCCCGGTTGGTGCGCGCGCTCTCCGAACCGCCGCGCAGGATCACCGCATTGCCGGATTTCAGGCACAGGGCGCCGGCGTCGGCGGTCACATTGGGCCGGGACTCGTAAATAATGCCGACCACGCCGAGTGGAACCCTGATCCGCTCGATCCGCAAACCGTTGGGACGGCTCCATTCGCTCATGACCGTGCCCACGGGATCGCCGAGCGCCGCAATCGCGTCGATGCCTGCCGCCATGGCCTCGATGCGCCCGCCATCGAGTTTCAGCCGATCAATCAATGCCGGCGCGAGCCCGCGCGCTTGAGCGGCCGCGACGTCGTCGCTGTTGGCCGCGAGGATGTCCTCCGGTCCGGTGCGAATCGCGTCCGCCATGGCGTTGAGCGCCGCCGCCTTTTGCTGTTGCGAGGCGGTTGACAGCACGTCAGCGGCATGTTTCGCCGCCGCGCCAATCGCATCCATGATAGTGGCGAGATCATTGTCGTCGGTCATTGGCTGAATTCCGGTAATCAATCCTGGTCGCCGCGGGTTGGGGTCAGCACGAGATTGTCCCGATGAATCAACTCATCGGCGCCGCGATAGCCCAACAGCCGTTCGATGTCCCGGCTATTATGACCCATGATGCGTCGCGCGTCGCGATCCGAATAGGCGCTCAAACCCCGGGCGATTTCCCGGTTTTGGCGATCGCGGATCACGACGACGTCGCCACGCGCGAACGATCCGTCCAGGTGGGTGATCCCGGCGGGCAACAAGCTGCCGCCATTGCGCAGCGCCCTGACCGCGCCGTCGTCGATGGTCAGCGCGCCGGCGGGACTGAGCGTGCCGCCAATCCACTGCTTGCGGGCATTTTGCGGACACAGCCCGGAGGCCGCGAACCACGTGCCCCGGCCGTCGGCCGCGAAAGCGCTCAGTGGCGCCCGGCGGACGCCGGACATGATGACCATGTGACAGCCGGCGGCGGTGGCGATTCGGGCAGCCGCGATTTTGGTGATCATGCCACCGGACCCGACGCCGATTTGCCTGGGCTTGCCGGCCATCGCCTCGATTTCGGCGGTGATGGCCGGGACTTCGGGGATGAGCGCCGCGTCCGGGCAGGCCTCCGGGTCGGCGGTGTACAGTCCATCGACATCCGATAGCAGAACGAGGCAATCGGCGCTGATCATTTGCGCCACCCGCGCGGCGAGGCGGTCATTATCGCCAAAACAGATCTCGCTGGTCGCCACCGTGTCGTTCTCGTTGATCACGGGCACTGCCCCCCCGGCGAGCAGCCGGGTTATGGTGCCGCGCGCATTGAGATAGCGCCGGCGTTGCTCGGTATCGCTTGCGGTGAGCAGAATCTGCGCCACCGTGAGGCCATGGCGGCCCAGACTTTCCTCATAAGCATGGGCGAGCCGGATCTGGCCGACCGCCGCGGCGGCCTGGCTCTCGTCGAGATTGTGATGCCGGAATTTGAGACCGAGATGGGGCGCCCCAAGAGCGATGGAACCCGACGAGACTATAAGGACTTCCTGGCCGCCGGCGATCATGGCGGCAACATCGTCGGTCAGTGAATCAAGCCATTTGCGGTGTAGCCGGCCCGACGCCTGGTTGACCAGAAGCGCCGAGCCGATCTTGATGACCACGCGTTTGGCGTCCTGTAATCTCTCAGGCTTTGTTCCCTCCGGCCGCATTCTCCCGGGCATGGCTTTTATCCTCGTTACGGGCTCCACGCCTCCGACGACGCGGACGCTGTTTCCGGCTTCGAAGCGCGGTGGGGACGAATGATGCTCCATAACCCCCGAAGCGCGGCGTCGAGGCCTGAGCCAGTTGCGCCGGACAGTTCCAGCACTTCCTGGTCCGCCGCTTCCGAGAGTGCGGCGCTGTGCCCGGCCCTCGTCTCGTCGTCGAGCGCATCGCATTTGTTGAGCGCCACGATCACCGGCTTTTCCGCGAGACCATGGCCGTATTGCTCAAGCTCGGCCCGAATCGTGCGGTAGGCTTGCGCCGGATCTTCAAGCGTGCCGTCGACCAGATGGAGAAGAACCCGGCAGCGCTCGATATGGCGCAGGAATTGATCACCGAGACCGGCGCCCAGATGGGCGCCCTCGATCAGCCCGGGGATATCGGCCAGGACGAATTCCGAGCCGTCAATATAGGCCACGCCGAGTTGCGGCGCCTTTGTGGTGAACGGGTAATCGGCGATTTTGGGACGCGCCCGGCTCGCCACCGAAAGAAAGGTCGACTTGCCGGCGTTGGGCAGGCCGACCAGTCCGGCGTCCGCGATCAGTTTCAACCTGAGCCTGACCCGCATCTCCTGGGCTTCCTGGCCCGGATTGGCCCTGCGCGGCGCGCGGTTGGTCGAGCTCTTGAAATGGGCGTTGCCGAAGCCGCCATTGCCGCCTTGCAGCAGCCGCGTCCGCATCCCGACTTCGGTCAGGTCGGCAAGTACGGTGTCTGTGGCGTCGTCGAGAATTTCCGTGCCCACCGGAACCTTTAAAATTGCGTCGACGCCGTTGGCGCCGGTGCGGTTGCGGCCCTGGCCTGATCGGCCATTGCCGGCCCGGCAATGTTGTCGGTAGCGATAGTCGATCAGGGTGTTGAGCCCCTCGACGGCCTCGGCAAACACGCTGCCGCCCCGGCCGCCATCGCCGCCGTCCGGCCCGCCGAATTCGATATATTTCTCGCGCCGGAAACTGACGCATCCGTTGCCGCCGCCGCCGCTGCGAATATAGACCCTGGCTTCGTCAAGAAACTTCATATTGCCAGTGTTCCCTTGGTCGCTTCCTGTTCGCCGCGTTAATACCAAGGGTCATTGATCATGACCCTTATATTGCGTTCAAGCGCCACGCGGGCTGCGCTCCCCCTTGGTCGCTAGTCCTTGACCCTATTGATTGTCTCCAATCAATATGATCAGCGTCCACCAAATCTCCCAAATCTCAATGAGTCGTCCTCATCGAGATTTGGTGTAAGTGCCGAATGGGCAAGCATAATCGAAAGCGCGTCCGACGCCAAAAGACACGCCACTCGAGACACAAAAAAGGGGAACGCATTGCATTCCCCACTTTTCGTGCCCATTCGTCAGGGCTGTCGGGAGCGCCGGTGGATACCGGCCGCGGCCCCGTCGCCGCTGAATAGGGCCTGAGCCTAGACCTCGACTACCGAGACAAATTGCCGCCCGGCTTTGCCCTTATGGAACTGCACCGAGCCCTCAACCACCGCGAAAATGGTATGGTCCTTGCCCATGCCCACATTCTTTCCCGGATGGACTTTGGTGCCCCGCTGGCGAATGATGATGTTGCCCGGGATGACAGCCTCGCCGCCAAATTTCTTGACGCCGAGTCGACGACCCGCTGAATCGCGGCCGTTGCGTGAACTACCACCTGCCTTTTTATGAGCCATTACTTGGTCTCCTTGCTCTCGGCCGCGGGCTTCTTAGTGGCGGCCTTTTTGGTGGCTGCCGCCTTTGGCGCGGCTTTCTTCGGCGCCGCCTTCGCGGGGGCCTTGGCCTTCGGCGCCGCGGGCTCCGCCTTGGCGTTTTCCGCGGTCTTCGCGGCGGCGACCTTGGCCTTGGCGGGCGCTTTCGCCTTTTTCGCCTTGGTCAAAATATCGGTGACCCGCAGAATCGTCACGTCCTGACGATGTCCCTGCTTGCGCCGGTAGTTTTTGCGGCGCTTCTTCTTGAAGACGATGATCTTCTTGTCGCGGGTCTGGTCCACAATCTCGGCTGTCACGCTCGCGTTGGCCACGGTGGGCTCGCCTAGGGTGAACTTGCCGTCATCGTCGAGCATCAGAACTTCGCCGAGCGTGATATTGGAACCGGTTTCGCCGGCCAGCTTCTCGACCTTGATGATGTCGTTCTTAGCGACTTTATATTGCTTGCCGCCGGTTTTGATTATCGCAAACATGGCCAAATTGTTCTTTCAAGCCCGCGCCTCGCCGGTTCGCCATCGAGTCCAGGATTAAGCGCGGGAATTCCAAGTCAGTGAAGACGGCGAACTATAGCGCTGGAACCCGCTCTGTCAACGACTTTCACGCTTCTTTAATGGCCTGTTGCCCGTCACCCCGCCGACCGGGTTCCAGTCTGTGTTTTTCTGGTCAGTCGCGTTAACTTTCGATTAGGAACAATAATATAACAAATATAGATGTATAAACGAAACCATGTTGCCGCAGGGGGCGTGAGCTGCGAAATGAGGCGGGAAAATGGATATAAATCGAGTTGGGGGGATATGAGGCCTGTCGATGTTAATCAAGCTTGAGCCCCGCAACGGTATTAACACCGCCGATTGGCATCCACTTTTGCGCGGAATTTACCAGTACTGGTTAGATATTCATCCGAATGAAACGACGCTTCCCGGACGTCGGCAATTCGATCCCATGGCCGTGCACCGCATCCTGCCCCATGTCTGGATGCTTGCCGTGGCGCATGAACCGCTTCGAATGGAATACCGTCTGCTGGGCACCAAAATCGATGAGGTTGCTGGGCGCAACCTGAGTGGGTGGGTGCTTGAGGAGGCCCACCCTCACGTCAACACCGATCTGGAATATGCCCAGAGATATCGGATCCCGGCCACAAAAGCCGTCGGGGTCTGGGTGGCCGGCAAGCCCCTGTTTCAGATCGAGCCGATCCATAAAACAACTGAAGCTGTGATCCTACCCCTGGCGTCCGATGGCGTGACCGTCGATTTGCTTCTCGGGGCAACCGTTTTTTACCGTTCCGACGGCAGCGAATATTAAAGCGCTCCAGATCAGGAACGCCGTTTCGCCAAACCCTGCCGGTCAGCGCCGCGGTGGGTTGCGGCGAAAGGACCTTGGGTGTAAGTTGCGGCCCTCGCTGCCCAGGCGAGCGTGCGGAGGGGTGCCGGAGTGGCTGAACGGGGCGGTCTCGAAAACCGTTGTACTCTTGCGGGTACCGAGGGTTCGAATCCCTCTCCCTCCGCCACACTTAAGTCATTGTTTTAACTGGTGTTTTAGCCTCCGCCTGGCATTTCATTTTAGGGCTGTTGAAGGGGCTTTTGAGACCGGTTTGAAGGGGCATGGAATGCCATTTCATGGCCGGCCGGTGATCCTGAAACGCTTCTCCCAATAGCCGCCCCGCTTCTTCTTCAAGGGCGTGGCTTCGAGTATGCCGTAGATCATGTCCTGGGCACGGCGGGGGTTGGTGGCGTCGGGATTGAACACCACCAGAACATCCTTGCGGCCTTGGTAGAAGCGCTCCAGTTCGTCGAGGTCGGTCCGGGCCTCGGCCTCGGTGAGCCAGCTCAGTGTGAAATTGGCCACCGGCACGTTTTCGTTAACGCTGGCGACCGGAGGCTCGCCCGGCTTGACACCTATCGATTCGGCGGGGACCTGGGTGATGTCGAGGCCGAAATCAATGTTGTTCTGGGGCTGGAAGGCCTGGCTGATATAGAGCCTGCCGGCCTTGATCACGAGGTCCGTGTTGTCAGGGTCGTCAAGGTCGATGCGAATCCACTTGTCATTGACGCCTGCCGGCACCCAGAGTAGCGAATGCCGACGGGACCAACTATCGAGCCCGGCCGCCGCCCACATCGCGTCATCGGCGAGTGAGATATTGTCGACCAGCGAACCGCTCGCCGCGGACGAACCTTCGCGCATCTTGATCCAGTAGGTGCCGTCGCTCGGCACCGTGAACGCCAGCCGCTTGACTCCACTCGTCGCTCCTGTCCACTCCATGAATCCGATTTCAGGGTCGGCGGCGGCGGTATTTTGATCGGTGGTTGAGATGCCGATCCTCAATATGGCGGTGGCGCCGATCACTGCACTCCTTTCGCCGCGCAGCACGTAAAGCACATCAGCTTTGAGCGTCACCGGCTGAGCAGCGACCAACCACACGCTGTTGGTCCCTTGCGCTAATTTGAGCGCGTTGGACACATCCCGCGCGATCGAACCGCCAACCGAGCCGTTGAGATTTGTATTCCAGCTCGTGGCATCGGTGGCAAATGCCCCGTTCGTCACCAGCTCGGAAAAGCTGTCGAAGGACGGGGCGGCGGTAAGGTTGGCTTGGGTTGCTGCGACACGCACCCGCCAGGTCGCGGTCTTGCTGGCGTTGGTGAACAGCATCGAGACGACGTTGAACGGTTGGGCGGAGCTGCGGTCGAGCTCCAACGCAAGGCCGGTGAGATTCAGCGACTGGTATAGATCGGTCGGCTGCAGGCCTTGCAGGTTGGCGGCAGGCGCAACCGGGTCCTCGTTGTCCTTGGTGATGATCTGTAGTAATTCAGACCCGATCTGACAGTTGCCGGCTTTGACGCGGTGTCTGTCAGGTCAGGTTCAGTCTATGAACTTTTCCTTCCAGATACGTTTGCCGTCCTCCAGGGTGTAAATTCCGGACCCCCACTGGACCCCGAAAGGCGAAAAGCAGTTTTTTGAAAAACTCGAAAAACCGTCTAAGTCGTTGTTTTTAAATGGTGGGCGCGGCTGGGATTGAACCAGCGACCCCTACGATGTCAACGTAGTGCTCTCCCACTGAGCTACGCGCCCTTTTGACTGCCGACTGTGTGGGTTGGCCGGCATGTTTTGGCCGAGCGGCCAAAGCAGACGAGAGCGGACTATAATGAAAAACAGATGCGGTGCAACCCTGGAATCCTCACTGGGCTAGTTAAATTAATCAGACAAACCCGGGTTGCCGGCGCTATTGACTCAGGCCGTTAAAACCTTTTCGATTTCGGCCACCAAATCGCGCAAATGGAACGGCTTCGACAACACCTTGGCGCCACTGGGCAGTTCATTGTCGGGGTTCAGGGCAACGGCGGCAAAGCCGGTGATAAACATGATCCGCAATTCGGGGTCCAGCTTGCTGGCGCAGCGTGTCAACTCGATGCCGTCCATATCCGGCATCACGATATCGGTCAAAAGCAGATCGAACCTCTCTTGCTCCAGCAGCGGCAGCGCGGCAATGCCCGAGTCCGCGAGCTGGACCTCGTGCCCGCCTTTTTGCATGGCCCGCTTCAAGACTCTGCGCAGGTCGCCATCATCGTCAACGAGAAGTATTCTGGCCATGGGCAAGCGCGGGATTTCCATGTGGAGCGCGTTTCGGGGCCGCCGAGCTTCCCGGCGCGCGCCCAATATTCACTTATTATGTTACAAGCACCAGGTTAATCAACGGATAAAAGCGCTTAATATAAGCTGAAACTTAGTCGAAAAGTTCTTTTTGCCATACCTTGAACCTGTGCCAGGTTATTTTGTTGCCAGGTTATTTTGTTGATCGTGAAATCAGGTCCGCCAGGACGTGGAACCGTGGTGAACGTGGAGAAGCAGCGCACGGCCATGAACGACGGGGATTGGCCGCCGGCATATGAGATCGACATGCCGGCGGAGCAAACCGTGCCCTTTGTGTTCAGCTCGCCCCACTCCGGCAGTTACTACCCGCCGTCATTCATAGCCCAGTCACGGCTCGGCCCGCTTACGCTGCGCGGCTCCGAGGACAGTTTTGTCGATTATATTTTCGCCGCCGCGCCCAAGCTGGGCGCGCCACTGATCAAGGCGGTTTTTGCCCGCGCCTATCTCGACGTCAATCGGGAACCGTTCGAGCTTGATCCCGCAATGTTCGACACGCCGCTTCCCGACCATATCAACACCACGTCGCCCAGGGTGAGAGAAGGACTGGGGACGATCGCCCGGACAGTCGCAAGCGGCACGGAAATCTATCCCGGCAAATTGAGCATTGCCGATGCCGAAGCCCGCATTAACAATATCCACCGCCCTTATCACCGTTGTTTGGCTGATCTCCTTGCCAAAACCTTTCGCCAATTTGGCTGCTCGGTTCTGGTCGATTGCCACTCAATGCCCTCGGGAAGCAGGCTGTCGGGGCCCTCGGGAAGCAGTTTGTCGGGTTCCGGCGCCCGATCGGGGACCGCCGATATCGTTATTGGCGACCGCTTCGCTACAAGTTGCAACGGGGCCCTGGTCGACGCCGCCCAGGACATCCTTGCCGACATGGGCTATTCGGTCGCGCGCAACGCTCCCTATGCCGGCGGTTTTATCACCTCGCACTATGGCGCGCCCGAGAAGCGCGTTCACGCACTGCAAATCGAAATCAAGCGCAGCCTGTACATGGATGAAGAACGCATTGAACCCAATGACAACTTGAAGCGGCTCCGCAACGATTTCACCTGCCTGATCCGTGAACTTGCGGCACTTGATCCTTGCCGGCCTGGTCCGCAACACCGTGCTTATTTCTGAAAAAAAGGCCGCGCCGACATTTGCCGGAGCGGCCCAAGTTTAGGGAGGAAACGCCCACGGGGGGCTACAGCATCCGCGGATAGCCGCGTGGACGATGCTGTAAACCTAATATGATTATGAGGCCTGAAAAAATCAAGTGTACGAGCAAAGAAAATCCACCCAGTTGTGCTACATTTGCGCGAATACAGAATAGATGCAACCAACGCAACGGCAAGAGTGTGGTCACACGGGGCGGCTATTTAGACCCTGCATCAGCGGAATCGACTACGGGTTGTTGCATTACCGCCCTTTGCCCTAGTCAGATGCCTTTGCTCGGGTCAGTATTTTCGAGCGGCCTTCTGTTCGTGGGGCGGCGTCTTCGGATCCAATATAGAACGGCAAGGCAAGCGCCAGCATGCCGCCAAGCGCCGCAAACACCAAACGATAGGCCGACTCGGGGGCAACGCCGTCCGTGGAGGGAAAAATGCCGATCAAAAAGCCGGTAAGAATTTGCAGCACCGCCACGCCACCCATATTGATCATGTTATTGACGGTCATGCCTCGGCCGACCAAACGATCCGGATAGATCGAACGGCCGTGAGCAATCAAGACCGCCACATAGCCGTTCAAGCCAGCCAGCAGCGCAAAGGCGAGGGTGATCTGCCACAAAGCGATGCCGGGAATTATCGCCAGCAGTAAAAAGACCCCGGCGTTGCAGGATGCGCCGAAAACCACCAGCCATTTGCGGGTATTGAACAACCGGTCGAGCGGGCCGTAGCAGAACAGCCCCACCACCGCGGAGACGGCCATGACAAGCATGATTTCGCCCCGCTCCCGTATGCCAAGGCCATGGACGTCATGCAGATATGGCCCGGCCCAAAGCCCTAAAATGCTAAACATGGATCCGTAGCTGATAAACAGCATGGGGGCTATTTGGCGCAGTTTGCGATTGCGCAGAACGTCGAAAAGGCCACGAGCCGTAACAGCCAGCGGCTCGCTTCCCCGTGCATGAAATGGGTGGGCGCGCGGGGCATCGCGCACCAACACCAACACCGCCAGCAGCAACAGACCGGCGATGGCCGCCAGACCCAGGAACACATGACGCCAACCCAGCGAGGACGCCACCCAGGCCAATGGGGCGGTGGCGAGCACGATGCCGCTATAGCCAATTCCCATTGCGAACGATGTCATGGTGGCGAACCGATCAGGGGGGAACCACCGCGCATAGACAATGAGCGCGCCGACTAACAAGGCTGAACAGCCCGCGCCCATCAGGGCCCGGCCCGTGGCCAGGCCGACCATGGTCTCGCTTCGGGCAAAAAACACGGATCCTGCTATCGCGAAGGCCAGGAAAGCGGCCATGGTCAGTCTCGGGCCGATATTGTCTATCAGCACGCCAACCGGTATTTGCGCCAGTGCAAAGGTGACGAAGAACAGGCCGGTCAGCAGTCCCAACCCCTCGGGACCGAGCCCGATATCGCGAATCAAATCAGGCCCGATGACCCCGTTTGATGATCTTAGAAACTGGCTCAGAATGTAAACCGCGCTCAGTACCGGGACCAAACGGGCGATTATGCGCCATGTCGGCTTGCGTGACATTTCAGTTCCCGGCAATTGAAGTCAGCGAACGGATTATTGCGACGCCGAGACTTACGCCCACGCGCTCTTAGCACATGACAGGACAAAATTCATCATCGAAGGAACGCGGGTCGTTTTACTCAATCGATTTCGATTTGGCGTGGCATCCGGGTTGAGAAACGGCGCCGCCCGGAGTATACGACAGGTCGCGGAGGCTCCCCCAACGCCGGACGACGGGTTTCGGGACGACCGATAGCGTCGTGGAGCCTTGATCCGGCCGCCGGCCGCCACTTTCAAAATCAGATTTGCAGAAAAGCGATGCCCCTTCGAAATATTGCGATCATTGCGCACGTCGATCACGGGAAAACGACGCTGGTCGATGTCCTGTTGCACCAAAGCGGCACGTTCCGCACTAACGAAAAAGTCGCCAGCAGGGCAATGGATTCGAACGATCTTGAACGGGAGCGCGGCATCACGATTCTCGCCAAATGCACCTCGGTGGACTGGCGGGGGGTGAATATCAATGTCGTCGACACGCCGGGCCATGCCGATTTCGGCGGCGAGGTCGAACGTATCCTCAGCATGGTCGATGGCGTTCTATTGCTGGTCGACGCGGCCGAGGGCCCGATGCCGCAGACCAAATTCGTGACCGCCAAGGCATTGGCCCTGGGATTGCGCCCGATTGTCGTGATCAACAAGGCGGACCGGCCGGATGCCAGGGCGGATGAAGTTCAGGAAGAGGTGTTCGATCTGTTCGCCGTGCTGGACGCCACTGACGAGCAACTGGACTTTCCGACCTTGTTCGCCTCCGCCAAGGAAGGATGGGCGGTCGAGAATCTGGCTGACGAGCGGGCATCGATGACGCCGCTTTTCGACCTTATCGTCAAGCATGTTTCGGCGCCCCAGGCCCCCCAGGCATCGGAATCATTCACAATGCTTGCGAGCCTGCTCGATTCCGACCCTTATCTGGGGCGCGTGCTCACCGGCCGCATCCATACCGGCTCGATCCGTGTCAACACGCCGATTGTGGTGATCGACCAGGACGGCGAGCGCATCGAGGAGACCCGGGTCACCAAACTTTTGTCCTTCCGTGGCTTGAAACGCGTACCGGTGGAGGAGGCGAAGGCAGGCGATATCGTGGCGATCGCGGGACTTGCCCAGGCCACCGTGGGCAACACCTTGTGCGATCCATCGGTGACCAGGCCGATCCCCTCCACGCCGATTGATCCACCAACCCTGTCGATGACCTTTTCGGTCAACGACTCGCCGCTCGCGGGTCAGGACGGCTCCAAGGTAACGTCGCGGGCCATCTTCGACCGCCTGAATCAGGAAGCCGAGGGCAACGTGTCGATCGAGCTTCGCGAGACCGACCAGCGCGACGCCATCGATGTCGCGGGGCGGGGCGAGCTGCAACTCAGCGTTCTGATCGAAACCATGCGCCGGGAAGGTTTCGAACTCACCATCGGCCGCCCCCGCGTCATCTATAGGCAAGATCCGGAAACCGGCGAGCGTCTGGAGCCCGTTGAAGAAGTCATCATCGACGTCGATGATGACTATACCGGGGTCGTGGTCGAAAACCTGGCCATGCGCAAGGGCGAGCTGACGGAAATGCGTCCGTCGGGCGGCGGCAAGACCCGTCTGGGCTTTCTTTGCCCGTCGCGCGGGCTTATCGGCTGCCACGGTGAATTGCTGAGCGAGACCAGGGGCACCGCCATCATGAACCGGCTGTTTCGCGGTTACCGTCCCTGGGCGGGGGCTTTCCCGGGCCGGCGCAACGGCGTGCTGGTTGCGATGGGCGCGGGCAAGGCGGTTCCCTTCGCCCTGTGGAACCTTGAGGATCGAGGCACGATTTTCATTGAACCAGGCTCGCCGACCTATCAGGGCATGATCATCGGCGAGAATGCACGGTCCGGCGATCTCGACGTCAATCCGCTCAAGGCCAAGCAACTCACCAATATGCGCGCCTCGGGCAAGGATGAGGCCGTGCGTCTGACGCCACCGCGCGTTTTAAGTCTGGAGGCCGCCCTCAGCTTTATCAATGACGATGAACTGGTCGAAGTGACGCCCAATGCGATTCGCCTGCGCAAACGCTATCTCTGTCCCCACGAACGCAAGCGGGCGGCGAAGGCGGCTCAGTAAAACCGCGCCAGGGCGTAATGTTCCGGCGCCGCTCCCAAGGCGGCAAGATCATCCGGCAGGCGTCCGTCGACGATCAGGCCGGCCATCATCTGGCCCATCGCCGGGGCGGTCTGCATTCCATAGCCGCCCTGGCCGACAAACCAGAAAAACCCGGGAACTTCGGGGTCCCACCCGACCACCGGGGTGCGATCGGGCGCGAAGGTTCTAAGCCCCGCCCATTTGTTGTCAAGGCGCGGCACGTCGAGCGTCGTGGCCTTTTGAATGCGGTCAATGGTCAGGGCCACGTCCAGCTCGTCAGGTTGAGCGTCGCACGGCGCCATCAGCGTCTCGTCGGCGGGCGAGGCCAGAATGCGGCCGCTATCGGGCTTGAAATAGAACCTCTCGCCGGCATCGATAATCAGGGGCCAGGCCGCCGAATCACAGTCGGGCGGGGCGGGAAATACGATGATCGTCCGCCGCATCGGGGCAAGGCCCAGCGGCCGGGCCCTGGCCAGGCCGGCGACCACATCGCCCCAGGCGCCCGCCGCGTTGATCACGGTCCGGGCCTCGAAATCGCCGCAACTCGTGCGGGCTCGCCACCATCCGCCGACACGATCGAGCTTCAAGAGCCCGGCGTCCGTTACCACCCGTCCGCCCTGACGGCGCATGGCGCCCAGGAAGCCATGATGCAGGGCATGGACATCGATGTCCCGCGCATCGTTTTCAAAAAGCCCGGCGGCGACATAGTCGGCGCGCAGACAGGGCGCCCGGTCGCGCACTTCCTCCGGTGTGAGCCGTCTGGCACCGGGCACGGTCCCGGTGATGTTTCGCTCCAGATTTGAAAGCGATTCGAGCTGATCGGCCCGGGCGATATAGATCGCGCCCCGGTCGCCCAACAGGGGCGCCGATGTGAAACCTTCCGGCGGCTCGACAAAGAACGACCGCGATGCCCTGGTCAGCGGGCGAATGAACCGGTTGCCGTACGACTCGACGAAAAACGCGGCCGAGCGGCCGGTGGTGTGATATCCGGGCTGGCTTTCGCGCTCGATCAGGACGACCGTGCCGTGTGGTGACAAATGGTAGCCCGCCGTGGCCCCGGCGATTCCCGCGCCAACGATCAGAAAATCGCATCGCTCCATGACAGGATGTCCCCAACTTGGCCCCGATCAGGTCCCGCACTTTCGCCGAGAACCCGGTCGCTGACAAGCCCGGTCGCAATCGCTTTGGCAAATGGCGGAGCGCGGGCGATAATGGCCGCGCCCGGCAATGGGCCGACGCTTCCCGGGATTTGGTGGACGCTGACCCTATTGATTGGAGACAATCAATAGGGTCAAGGACTAGCGACCAAGGGGGAGCGCAGCCCGCGTGGCGTTTGAACGCAATATAAGGGTCATGATCAATGACCCTTGGCATGAGGACGGTTTTCAATGACGACACACGGCGCCCCATGGACCGAATATCTGGAATTTACCGACCGGCTGGCGGATGCCGCGGCGGAAATCACGGTGTCTTGTTTCCGCACACCGTTGACGGTCGCCGATAAGACGGACCCGGATGATGAGGATTTCGATCCGGTAACCGAAGCTGACCGCCGCACCGAGGCCGTGCTTCGGGCCATCATCGAGGCACACTATCCAGACCATGGCATTCTGGGCGAGGAGCAAGCACGGAAACAGGGCAAGAGCCCGTTTTTCTGGGTTATCGACCCCATTGACGGCACCCGTTCGTACATTTCGGGGATTCCCCTTTGGGGGACATTGATTGCGCTCAATAACGGCATTCGCCCCATCGTCGGCATGATGGACCAGCCCATTCTTGGCGAACGCTTTACCGGCACGCCCGACGGCGCTTTTCGGAACGGCGAGCCTGTTTCCACCAGGCCGTGCCCCGATCTGTCAAAAGCCATCCTGTTTACGACCGACCCCGACATGTTCGAGGAGAGCGGCGAGCTGAAGGCGTTCCGGGAGGTCGAGAGGCAAGTGAAGTTGCGGCGATTCGGCGGCGACTGCTACGCCTATTGTCTGCTCGCGCGCGGTCTGGTCGATCTGGTGATCGAAGGGGATCTCAAGCCCTACGACATTCAGGCCCTGATTCCGATCGTTGAAGGCGCCGGCGGCATCGTCACCACCTGGGACGGGGGACCGGCCGACAATGGCGGCCTGGTGGTCGCGGCGGGGGACAAGCGCCTTCACGCCCAGGCGCTGGAGATTCTGGGCAACCGTTAGCGGCCCGCCCCGTTCCCGGTAAATTCGTCGAACGCGGCCCAGAATGCCCGCCGGATGGGGTCCCGTTCCTTAAGGATTTCATGACGCGCGCCGGACATCCGAACGAAACGGCAATTCGGCAGTTCCCTGGCAAGAGCCTCTTGAGCGATGTTTGAAACCACCCGGTCGCACTCGGCGCTGGCCAGGAGTACTGGGGTGGCGATAGCGGCGGCGAAGCCGGGCGCGCGAATACACTTGACCGACGCCAAGGCTGCATGGAGCCAGCCGTAGGTCACCCCTCCCAAGGCCAGCTCGGGATTTTGATCGACAAACGCGCCTTCGTCGGCGAATCGGCCGGCATCCGATGTCAGCCGATTGCCGGGAAAGACCCGATCCCTCCAATCGAAATCGTGCTGACCCAACGCATAGGCCGAGTCGCGGCCTATCCGCATTGCCGTGTCGGCAATGGCGCCAAACACCCAGTCCGGCAGGCCGCCTTGGTGAATATCGACCATGGGGGCGGAAAGAATCGCCCGGTCGAACACCCCTGGATGGTCATGGAGATAACGCAACCCGCAATGCCCACCCATGGAGTGCGCCAGCAGGATCAGGGGGCGGGGCTGGTCCGGCAAAATGATCGCTTCGATGAACTGATGCAGGTCATCGATATATTCGTCGAAATTTCGAACATGTCCCTTGTGCCGGTTTTCGAGCGGCCGGTCCGATAATCCCTGCCCGCGCCATTCGACAGTGCATACATCGAAATGCCGGTCGAGAAGATCGTGGATGGTTTCAGCAAATTTCTCGATAAATTCCCGCCGGCCGGTCAGCAGAACCACCGTGCCCCGGCAACCCTCGCCGACGGTTCGCCATTTGGCGAAACGCAGCCGGGTGCCGTCGCGCGCGATCAGATAATCAAGGATGCCGCCAGCCGGCAACCGGCGGCGGCGCGAAGCGATATGGAATGTACCATCATCAGTCATCGGCTTAGTGTCCAATTTCCGCTCCGAACAGCCTCATGGCGGACAGTAGCATGAAAGATGGGGCAACCGGAGAACGGACCCGTTAAACGTTTCTTTTCGATTTCTAATTAATGTCCGGCTCTTCATGCGTGCTCACAGCCCTTAACAGCAAATTTGACATAACGGCCGAGATGAATTTCCAGTTTGTTTTTCCAAGCCGACAAAGGCTGAACGCGCTTGTGCTCTCTCTGGTTGGCCTGCTTCTCATCTGCACCGTCGGCCGGCCGTGGATATTCCTGGATATCGGCCTTTACCAACCATATGACGAAAAACGGCTCCTGGAGATCGGCCTCTTTCTGGCATTCGCATTGATTTTCACGACGACGCCACAAGCGCGCGCCGCATGGCTTACGACCCTCGACGAATTACCAGGCCTCGCGCGTCGGGCCCTTGGCGCCATCCTGGTGTTGGGGCTGCTATCTGTTTCCCTTTCGGCGAACCCGGGCCAGGCCTCGTTTGAGATCGCCCTGTTTGTCCTGGGCATGTTCATGGCGCTGACCATGGCCCGGATACGCCGGGAACTGGGGGTGGACTTCGATCAACGCTTCATGAGTTTCATCGTGGCCAGCGCCTTCATCTATTTGTTTTTCTTTCTGTTGGTCTATTTCAACGCGTTTTCGGACGCCACCACGGTGCCCGAGGAATTTATCGACGACGTCAAATCACTGATGGTGTTTCCCAGCTTTTCGAATCGCCGGTTCCTGGATCAATATCTGACCTGGACCTTGCCTCTGATCGTCGTGCCGTTTGCCCTGGTCCGCTTTAGATGGGCCATGAGCAAGGTAATGCTTTATCTGATCGCCGCGGGCTGGTGGGCCCTGTTTTTTTCTGGCGACGGCCGGGGGAAGGTCCTTGGCGTCATCATTTCCGTGGCCGGCGTCGTGGCGATCTATCGGAAAACCGCCCGGCCCTGGCTGTCCCTGCAGGCGCTGGCGGCGGCCGGGGGGCTTGTGCTGTTCTGGCTAATCTTTGTTCTCGCCGCGCCTGACAGCGCTCAGCCTTTGATT
>JBHHWG010000044.1:0-22469 GCA_046756385.1 Sphingomonadales bacterium
CTAGAACGGCGGCATCATCCCGTCAAAGGGAAAACCGCGCATTTCCGTGGTTTTTTGGCGACTGGGTTCTTGACGTCACAACACCGACCAGGTTCGCGCTGTCAATGTTTTATGACGCCTTCATGCCCGCCCGAGCGTTCACCCTCCACAAGCTTCGTCGCAACCTCCTCCTTCTTGTCTTCCCATTCGATCGGCACGAGCGGCGCGGTCAGGGCATGGGCCAACACTTCGTCGACCACGGCAACCGGGATAATTTCCAGCCCGCGCTTGACGTTCTCGGGAATTTCCGCCAGGTCCTTCTCGTTTTCCTTGGGAATGAGCACGGTCTTGATGCCACCTCTTACAGCGGCAAGCAGCTTCTCCTTCAGCCCGCCGATCGGAAGAACCCGACCGCGAAGGGTGATCTCGCCGGTCATCGCCAGATCGGAACGAATCGCGACCTTGGTCAGGACCGAGACGATTGCCGTGACCATCGCCACCCCGGCCGAGGGGCCTTCCTTGGGTGTCGCCCCTTCCGGGACGTGAATATGAATGTCGGTCTTCTCAAAAACCGTGGGCTTCACGCCGAAGCCAACCGCTCGCGAGCGGACATAACTGGCCGCGGCCTGGGTCGATTCCTTCATCACATCGCCAAGCTTGCCGGTCGTGGTCATCCGGCCCTTGCCCGGCAATGACACAGCCTCGATCGACAGCAGCTCGCCGCCGAACTCAGTCCAGGCCAAGCCGGTGGTGACGCCGACCATGTCCTTGCGATCGGCCTCGCCGACACGGAACCGCGGCACGCCCGAGAATTTCTCGAGATTACGGCTCGTAATCTTGACCGCAGTCGCCTGCTTCTGAACGATTTCCTTAACCGCCTTGCGAACCAGTTTGGCCAGCTCGCGCTCCAGGTTACGCACCCCGGCTTCGCGTGTGTAATGCCGGATGAGATCGCGTAACGCCCCATCCGAGATCGACCATTCATTTTCCTTCAGGCCATGGGCTTCCATCTGTTTGCAGATCAGATGACGCTTGGCAATCTCAACCTTTTCGTCCTCGGTATAGCCCGAGATCCGAATCACCTCCATGCGGTCGAGCAACGCCTGAGGTATCCTTAAGGTATTGGCGGTGGTCACGAACATCACGTCCGAAAGATCGTAATCCACCTCGAGATAGTGATCGTTGAACGCGCTATTCTGCTCGGGATCAAGCACCTCCAGAAGCGCGGACGCCGGATCGCCTCTGAAATCGGCGCCCATCTTGTCGATTTCATCAAGCAAAAATAACGGGTTGTTCGCCTTGACCTTCTTCATGCTCTGCATGATCTTGCCGGGCATCGAACCGATATAGGTCCGGCGATGGCCGCGAATTTCCGCTTCATCCCGAATTCCGCCCAGTGACATCCGGATAAATTTGCGGCCCGTCGAGCGCGCAATTGACTTGCCGAGCGATGTCTTGCCGACGCCTGGCGGTCCGACGAGGCACAGTATCGGCCCCTTCAATTTGTTGGTGCGTTGCTGAACGGCGAGATATTCCAGAATCCGTTCCTTGACCTTTTCCAGACCATAATGATCGGCCTCAAGAATTTCTTCCGCCTTGAACAGATCGCGCTTGATCCGGGATCGTTTACCCCACGGAATCGACAGAATCCAGTCGAGATAATTTCTCACGACCGTCGCTTCCGCCGACATGGGGCTCATATTGCGCAGCTTTTTGAGTTCGCTCTTGACCCGTTCCCGCGCTTCCTTGGACAGCTTGGTTTTTTCAATGCGTTCCTCGAGCTCGCCGAGCTCCTCTCTCCCGTCGTCGCCTTCGCCAAGCTCCTTCTGGATCGCCTTCATCTGTTCGTTCAGATAGTATTCGCGCTGGGTCTTTTCCATTTGACGCTTAACGCGGCTGCGAATCTTCTTCTCGACCTGAAGGACACCGATCTCGGCTTCCATAAGCGAATAGACCTGCTCCAGCCGATTGGCGATGACTTCGGCCTCAAGCAGTTCCTGCTTCTCTGATATCTTCACGGCGAGGTGCGACGCCACGGTATCGGCAAGCTTGCTCGGGTCCTCGATCTGATTGACCGACACCAGTACTTCCGGCGGCACTTTCCTGTTGAGCTTGACGTACTGCTCGAACTGCGAAACCACGGAGCGGGCCAGCGCCTCAAGTTCGCTGCCATCGTCCTTATCGTTCTCCATCGGTTCGGCATGAGCCTCAAAAAAGGCGTCATTGTCGCGGAACCTGATGATCCGCGCCCGGCGCGCGCCCTCAACCAGCACTTTCACAGTGCCGTCCGGCAATTTAAGCAGCTGCAACACCGAGGCGATGGTCCCAACCGTGTAGATGTCGTCCACGGTGGGATCGTCCTGGCTGGCATTTTTCTGGGCGACCAGCAAAACCTGCTTGTCGTCCATCATAACGTCTTCCAGCGCGCGGACAGATTTTTCACGGCCAACGAATAGCGGCACGATCATATGTGGAAAGACCACAATGTCGCGCAGTGGAAGAACGGGAAAGATTGCTCCAGTAGCCCCGATGGTGTCCTGCATGGTTCCTCTTTACTCGCGAACTGTAAGCGGGGTCCCGCATCACGGGAAGCACCGCTTTCAGAGTTTCATCTCTTAGGAAGTGGCATTTGCCAGGTTCGCGTTCAACCCCTTACCTCGCTTCAGGGTCGTTTCAGCGCCCGCCATCAGGCGCCGGTTTTAACGTCCTTGCGGCGCTCGGAATAAATGTAGAGGGGCTGAGCTTGCCCTTCCTCAACAACCTCGGCGTTGATCACAACTTCCTCGACACCGGCCAGCGACGGCAGATCGTACATGGTATCGAGCAATATACCTTCCATAATCGAACGCAAACCGCGCGCGCCCGTCTTGCGCTTGATAGCCTTGCCCGCGACCGCCTTCAAGGCATTTTCAGAGAACGTCAACGTCACGTTCTCCATATCGAACAAGCGCTGATATTGCTTCACCAAGGCGTTTTTGGGCTCACACAAAATCTGCACCAAAGCGCCCTGATCCAAATCTTTCAAGGTCGCAATGACCGGCAGCCGCCCAACGAATTCCGGAATCAAGCCGAACTTTAGAAGATCCTCGGGCTCGACTCCCTGGAGAATATCGCCGGTACGCCGTTCGTCGGGGGCGGCGACATCGGCGCCAAAGCCGATCGACTTGCCTTTGCCGCGAGACGAAATGATCTTTTCCAGGCCGGAGAACGCGCCGCCGCAAATGAAAAGAATGTTGGTCGTGTCAACTTGCAGGAATTCCTGCTGCGGGTGCTTGCGCCCTCCTTGCGGCGGAACGCTGGCGACAGTGCCCTCCATGATCTTGAGCAACGCCTGCTGCACACCCTCGCCCGAAACGTCGCGGGTGATCGAAGGATTGTCTGACTTCCGGCTGATCTTGTCGACCTCGTCGATATAGACGATGCCCCGCTGCGCCCGCTCCACATTGTAGTCGGCGGCCTGCAACAGTTTGAGAATGATATTCTCAACATCCTCGCCGACATAGCCGGCTTCGGTCAGCGTTGTCGCGTCCGCCATGGTAAAGGGCACATCGAGGATGCGCGCCAGAGTCTGGGCAAGCAATGTCTTGCCACAACCCGTGGGGCCGACCAGCAGAATGTTCGACTTCGCCAGCTCGACGTCGTTACCCTTGGCAACGTGGTTGAGGCGCTTGTAATGATTGTGGACCGCGACCGAAAGCACTCGCTTGGCGAAATCCTGGCCGATCACATAATCGCCCAACACCGAACAAATATCCGCCGGCGTCGGCACACCGTCCTGAGCCTTGGCCAGTGAACTCTTGTTCTCCTCACGGATAATATCCATGCACAATTCGACGCATTCATCACAGATGAACACCGTCGGGCCGGCAATCAGTTTCCGGACTTCATGCTGACTTTTACCGCAAAATGAGCAGTACAGCGTGTTTTTCGAGTCCCCGCCACTTAGCTTCGTCATATCGCGCTCATCGCTCTTTCCATAAACACCAAATAGCGTTCCGAAACCGCCGCGGTTTCACCATCCACCAGCATACCGCCAAAATGGCGAATAAACATCGGCGGATCACTAACAACAAACTTACGACACGCCCTCTATCATATATAGGCCCACCATCAACATTTCCTTAACGCAACATGCCAAAAAGGCTAATTTTCTGTCTCGGCGTCACCTTCATCGGCGCTGACGGGCCTCTCCACGACGACCTCATCGACAATTCCGAACTTCTTCGCGCCCTCGGCATCCATGAAATTATCGCGCTCGACCGCACTTTCGATGACTGACAGTTCTTGCCCTGTGTGCATAACGTAAATTTCGTTAAGTCGTTTTCTGAGCGAGAGAATCTCACGAGCGTGGATTTCGATATCCGTCGCCTGACCCTGCGCGCCGCCGGACGGCTGATGCACCATGACACGTGAATGGGGCAAGGCGTACCGCATGCCGGGAGAGCCCGCCGCGAGCAGCAAGGAGCCCATCGATGCCGCCTGTCCGATACACAGCGTCGAAATCGCGGGCCGGATATATTGCATGGTGTCGTAGATCGCCAGGCCCGAAGTCACTATTCCGCCCGGCGAATTAAGGTAGATGGAAATTTCCTTTTTGGGATTTTCGGCCTCAAGGAAAAGCAACTGGGCGGTCACCAGGCTGGCGGTATGGTCGTCGATCGCCCCAGTGATGAATATGATGCGTTCCTTCAGCAGCCTCGAAAAAATATCGTAAGACCGCTCGCCGCGATTGGTCTGCTCGACCACCATGGGCACAAGGGTGCTCATGTAAGTGTTTAACGCATTAGCCATTTCCGAACTCCCAATGCTGGTTTGTTCCCTTACTCGGCCTTGGCCTTGACCTTACCCTTGGCGGCACTCTTCCTGGCCGCCGGTTTCCTGGCGGCCGGCAATTTTTCGTCCGCCTTTTTAGTGGCGGCCTTTTTAGCGGTGGTCTTCTTGGCCGCAGGCTTTTTGGCGGCCGCCTTCTTGGGGGCGGAGGCTTTCTTTTTGGCTGGCTTTTTCCCCGCCTCGGTTTCCTCGTCGGGGTCCCGCATCAGCTCTTCATGAGTGACGTCCCGCTCGGTCACCTTGGCCATTTCCAGGATGAAATCGACCACCTTTTCTTCCAGCAGCGGCGCCCGCATCTGAGCCAGCGCGTTGGCATTGTTCTTATAATATTCCAGGACCTGCTTTTCCTGGCCCGGGTGACGCCGCGCCTCTTCGACGATCATGCGGTTCAACTCGTCCTGCCGGACATCAATATTATTTGCGCGACCGATCTCCGAAAGCAACAGCCCGAGACGCACCCGGCGCTCGGCTATGGCGCGATATTCGTCCCTGGCTTCATCCTCGGTTTTTCCCAATGAGGCAAGGTCCTCACCGTGGCGCTCCAGATCGCGCATCAGTTCATTCCAGATCATGTCGAACTCGATGTCCAGCATTCCCTGGGGCACCACGAAATCATACTGCTCGGCCAAGGCATCAAGCAGGCTTCTCTTAAGACGCATCCGCGAAGCCCGCGCGTGTTCCTGGACCACCTGGTCGTGCGCGGCCTTCTTCAAGTCCTCCAGATTCTCCATCCCGAGGCGCTTGGCGAGTTCGTCATCAATGTCCACGGCATGTGGCTTTTGCACCTCTTTGACTTCGACTTCGAACTCGGCTTTCTGGCCGGCAAGCTCAGCACTGGAATAATCGCCCGGAAATTCGGCCGCGACCGTTACATTGTCGCCCGCTTTAACGCCGATGAGTTGTTCCTCGAACCCGGGGATAAACAGGCCGGAGCCGAGCTCCAGCAGGAAATCGGCGCCGCTGCCGCCCTCGAATGCCTCGCCGTTTCTGCGGCCGATGAAATTCATCAGCACCGCATCGCCGTTTTTGGCCTTATAGGTTTTCGCCGCCGCCTTGAAGTTCTTTTGCTCGCGGGCGATATTTTCCACGAACTCCTGAACCTCGGCATCGCCGGCCGGCGCCGTCAGGCGCTCAAGCTCCAGCGTGTTGAAATCGCCGATCTCGAAAGTGGGCAGGATCTCCACCTTCATCTCATATTCGAGGTCACTGCCCTCCTCGAACCTGACGATTTCAATCTTGGGCTGAAAGGCGGCCCGTTCGTCGTTGTCCTGGAGGACCTTCCGCGACGTTTCGGAAACCGTTTCCTCCAGAACCTCACCCATAAGGTTTTTGCCGTGAAGCTTCTTCAGGAGCGACACCGGCACCTTGCCGGGCCTGAAGCCGGCCATCCGCGCGTTCTTGCCCAGCGTCTGAAGGCGTTCGTTGAGCTTTTCTTCGATGCTTTCGGCTCCGACCACAATTTTGTAATCGCGCTTGAGGCCTTCACTGCTTGTTTGCGTTACCTGCATGAGATTTTCCGACTTTTCCGATCCAGCCATAGCGGCCAATTTTTGTTACGCACAGCGCACTTGCGCCACCAATCTGGTGCGGGCGGAGGGATTTGAACCCCCACGACATTCAAGTCACCAGGACCTAAACCTGGCGCGTCTACCAATTCCGCCACGCCCGCAAACCGGAAACCTGAATACAAGTCTCCGGCCGAAGGCAAATTGGCGCCCTTTAGCGCTGCTGCGTGAACCTATAGCACACAAGATTTCGGGAATTCTAGAGCACTTTCATCTCTTATGGAAACTGGCCGGGATCATGGGGAGTCACAGCTGTTTTTTAACCGCCATAATCCCGCAGCCCGCGCAGGATCGCCGGTAGCTGTTCGCTCAGATCCTCAGCAACGAGTCCAGGCCCAAAAGCCTGGGCGGCGGCCCCATGGAGCCACGCCGCGGCACACCCGGCCTCAAACGCCTCCATCCCCTGGGCCAGCAACCCCAACCCGAAGCCGGCCAGAACGTCACCCGAGCCGGCGGTGGCCAGTTCGGCGGGCGCGTTGCCGTTTATCGCCGCTCGGCCATCCGGGGCGGCGATGACCGTGTCCGGTCCTTTTAACAGCACCACGGCGCCGCTTGTCCGTGCCGCCTCGCGCGCCATTTCGACTTTGCCCATTGCGTCCGGGCCCATTGCGTCCGGGCCCAGTGCGCCCGGACCTTTTCCTCCTTGTCTCGCGATATGGGGGAAAAGGCGGGCGAATTCGCCCTCATGGGGTGTCAACAGGCAAGGCGCCCTGATCGCTTCGAATAGCGTTGCCGGTTCATCTTCAAATACAGAAAGAGCGTCGGCATCCAGCACACAGGCCTTGCCTAACCTCAGGACCGCCAAAACATTGGCCCGGGTGGCTTCATTGACCCCGTTGCCGGGCCCCAGCAGCACCGCATTCTTCCGCCGATCCGACAGCATGCTTTCAAGCTCACCGGCTCCATCGAATCCCGCGGTCATGATCGCCGTGAGCTGACAGGCATTGACCATGACCGCATCCGGCGGGCTGGCCACGCTCACCAGCCCGGCGCCCGCCCGCAGCGCGCCACGCGCGGCGAGACGTGCCGCCCCGGTGTGGGCCATCGGGCCACTCACGACCACCGCGTGACCACGGCTGTATTTGTGTCCTTCAAGGGGCGGCCAGGGAAACCCGGACAGCCAAAGGTCGGGTTGATTGTCCCAGGTTCCGGGCCCAATCTTGTCGAGCACCGAGGCAGGAATGCCGATATCCACAGTCACGACGTCACCACCGTACAGCCGTCCCGGCATCAGCAGGTGTCCGGGCTTACGACGGAAGAATGTCACCGTGAGCGCGGCCTTCATTGCCGAGCCGAGGACCGCGCCGGTGTCCCCGTGTACACCGCTTGGGATATCGACCGCCACCACCGGCAAACCAGCGGCGTTCACGGCCTTTACCACCGCCGCCGCGACGCCCTCGAGATCGCGCGACAATCCGGCGCCGAACAGTGCATCGACGACCAGGGATCGGCCGTCGAGAACCTCCGGGCCAAGCGCCTGCACGACACCGGTCCACAACCGCGCCATCCTGGCCGCATCCCCTTTGAGGCGCTTGCGCGATCCAGGCAGCGCCACGGTGACGTCCCATCCGGCCTCCGCCAGCACCCTGGCGATCACAAAGCCGTCGCCGCCGTTATTTCCCGGGCCGCATAGTACAACGACGGGCCGAGCCTCCCAACGCGCCATGATCTCGCGCGCGACGCCTTTCCCGGCCGCCAGCATAAGCTCGACGCCCGAGCGGCCGCCTTCCATCGCCAGCGCGTCCGCGCGCGCCATTTCGGCACAGCCAAGCAACGTGCAATCTGAATGTTCGAACCGCTGCGCCATGGCCGTCACGTCCGCACCCATATTGTCTCACACCAAACTTTTTGGTCCGATGCAAATCTTAACGCCTCTTATACCATTGGGCATTTAATCTATAAAGATCAAGCGGCTCGCCTATAGCTTGCCTTCGCTAGCACGGGTGACTAATCCTCTATATCGAAACCACAATGCATCTCCGCTCCTGGGAAAGGTGCATCCACTTGGGCTTCGCAAAAAAATTAATGCTATTTTCAACAAATTAGACGGGATTTCGAGTCGCGGCCAGATTATAGTGGATTTATCGGGCTATTTGCCCTACTCTTTTGTTGCTATTGTGACGGTCGCGAGTGTTATTTTTCCTGCTCTTGATAGTGGATTGACCACCAATTATAGGGGGAGCTATGGCTAAGTTTTATAGCTCATTACTTGCAACGATTTACCTGACGATGATCGTGATGCTGCCCGGGTGCGGTGGCTCGGCCTTGTTCGGCGACAATTTCGTGGATGACCTCGACGTTTCCCAACGCCCTGTGAAGCACGATGCGTTTGGCAACGCCATTCTGACCGAGGAAGAAAAAAACTCGCAGTGAGCGCAATCGCCGGCAGCACGCACCACTTTCACGAGTCCGGTAATGGAGACGTTGTGATGCCTGGAATTTATTCAGGTAGGTTAAGTGGGGCGAGCGATGGGAATCGAACCCACGACCCCTAGATCCACAATCTAGTGCTCTAACCAACTGAGCTACGCCCGCCACAGGAAGTGGCCCTGTTTAACGCTGGCCAGACGCCCGGTCAAGCCACGGTTTCACGGTTCATGCGATAAAGTCTGGATCTCCTGCCCTCGGAAAAAACGGTCTAGCCGATTGACCGCCTCCCGCAGCATCGCATCGTCCTTGCAGAAGCAGAATCGCGCCACATGGTCGATGCCTCCTTCGTGGTAAAAAGCGCTCATCGGGATCGCGCTGACGCCGGCCTGCCTTGTAATCAATTCACAGAATTCGACGTCGCTGCCGTCGAACCCCAAGGGCCGGAAATCGGCGCCGACAAAATAGGTTCCGCCGCAAGGCAGCACGTTAAAACCGATATCGGCCAGACCGGCCGCCAGGATATCGCGCTTCCTTTCCAGATCCTTGCCAATATCCTTGAAATATTGATCGTCCTTGCGCAAGCCGTAGGCCACTGCCCGCTGCAAATTCGGGGCGGTGGTAAAGGTCAGATATTGGTGCGCCTTGGCAATTGCCCCGATCAGTGCCTCGGGACCGGTCAGATATCCAACCTTCCAGCCGGTCAGTGAGAACGTCTTGCCGGCCGAGCCGATGCGAACGGTCCGTTCGGCCATGCCTGGCAGCGATCCCAACGGCAGGTGGCGACAGTCCGAAAAAACCAGATGCTCATAGACTTCGTCGCACAGCGCATAGGCGTCGAACTTGCGCACCAGCCGTGCAATGCGTGACAGCTCGGCCTCTGTGAACACCTTGCCGATCGGGTTCATGGGCGAGTTCAGCACCACGAGCTTGGTTCGCTCGGAAAATGCCGCCTCCAGCGCTTCGTTCGGCATCGTCCAATCGGGCGGCGCAAGCCGCACCAAACGCGGCCGGGCGCCGGTCAATTCGATAATGGGGAGATAGCTGTCGTACAAAGGCTCGAACAAGACCACCTCATCGCCCGGATTGAGCAAGGCCATCATGGCCGCCGCCAGCGCCTCCGTGGCCCCGGAGGTCACCAAAACCTGGCTTTGCCAATCAATGTCGCGGCCGTGAAAGCGGCTCTCATGCTCGGCCACCGCCTGCCGCAACTCGGGCACACCCATCATCGCTGGATATTGATTGGACCCCTTTAAGAGCGCCTCGGCCGCAACTTGCCGAACGTCATCAGGCCCCTCGTGGTCTGGAAAGCCCTGACCGAGATTGATCGCGTCATGTTTCTGAGCCAGCGCCGACATGACGGTAAAGATCGTTGTGCCATAGCCCGAGAGAACCGTGCTCGCCTCTTTCACCGCTTCGCTCCACATTTTGCCAACAGACAGCGTTCAAAATGGCAAATGCGGGACCGACGGGCAAGCCACACCAATTAGTCAGCCAACCGTCAACGGCATTTGCCTAATAATTAAGCAAACCGCCCGTTTTTCCGGCACATATCTGCCTTAATGGCACCCAACCACGGGCCCGGGAAGGCCAGGAGCGTCAGGAACCGCGGGCATGGTGTTTGGCACGACTTGTGCTTTTTTATTTTTTAGCATCGATAGTTCAGGCCAAGGTTATCCAATGAAAAAGATCGAAGCGATTATCAAACCCTTCAAGCTCGATGAAGTGAAGGAGGCCCTGCACGAGATCGGGCTTGCCGGCATTACGGTTACCGAAGCCAAGGGCTTCGGCCGACAAAAGGGACACACCGAACTTTATCGCGGCGCGGAATATGTGGTCGACTTCCTGCCCAAGGTCAAGATCGAGATTGTGCTCAAGGACTCGCTGCTGGAACGGGCAATTGAAGCGATCCGGCAGGCGGCCAATACCGGTCGGATCGGCGACGGCAAGATTTTCGTCAGCACGGTCGAGGAGGCCATCAGAATTCGCACCGGCGAGACCGGCCCCGACGCAATCTGATGGCGTTTGGGTTTGCCCCGATCAGTCAGAAAAAAATACTGGTTCAACACCAAGGGAATACAGAACATGTCCGAGTTTAATGACCCCAGCGACGTACTCAAATTCATCAAGGAGCGGGAAGTTCAGTATGTCGACCTGCGATTCACCGACCCGCGGGGCAAGTGGCAGCATCTGGCGATGGATGTCGGCGTCGTCGATGAGGATATGTTCGCCGAGGGCGTCATGTTCGACGGCTCGTCAATCGCGGGCTGGAAGGCGATCAATGAATCCGACATGACGTTGATGCCGGACGTCGCGACAGCCACGCTTGATCCGTTTGCCGCTCAGACCTCCCTGATTTTGGTTTGCGACATTCTGGAGCCGACCACGGGTGAGCCCTATGGGCGCGACCCGCGCAGCACCGCCAAGCGCGCGGAGGCTTATTTGAAATTCGCGGGCCTGGGCGATACGGCGGTGTTTGGACCGGAGCCGGAGTTTTTCGTGTTCGACGACGTGCGGTTTGAAGTGTCGATGAATCGCTCATTCTACTCTCTCGACGAAAGCGAGGGACCCTACAACACGGGACGCGAGTTCGAAGCGGGTAATATCGGCCATCGTCCAGCGGTCAAGGGCGGCTATTTCCCGGTCCCGCCAGTTGACGCAGCCTCCGATCTGCGGGCCGAAATGCTGACCGTCATGAAGGAAATGGGGGTTATTACCGAGAAGCACCATCACGAGGTCGCCCCCAGCCAGCACGAACTGGGGGTGCGGTTCAACACCCTGGTCACCGGCGCCGACCACCTTCAGATTTATAAGTATGTCGTCCACAACGTGGCTCATGCCTACGGCAAGACCGCGACTTTCATGCCCAAGCCGGTCGCCGGCGACAACGGCTCGGGCATGCACATCCACCAGTCAATCTGGAAGGAAGGCAAGCCCCTGTTCGCGGGCAACGGCTATGCCGATCTATCGGATACCGCGCTTTATTACATTGGCGGCATCATCAAGCATGCCCGGGCCATCAACGCTTTCGCCAACCCGACCACCAACAGCTACAAGCGGCTGGTGCCGGGCTTCGAGGCGCCGGTGCTGCTGGCCTACTCAGCCCGGAACCGTTCGGCGTCATGCCGCATTCCGCATACCGCGAGCCCCAATGGCAAGCGGGTCGAAATCCGGTTCCCGGACCCTGCATGCAACCCCTATCTCACATTCACCGCGATGCTGATGGCGGGCCTCGATGGCATCGAGAATCGGATTCACCCCGGCGATCCGATGGACAAGGATCTTTATGCGCTGCCGCCCGAGGAACTAAAGGACCTGCCGACGGTTTGCGCATCGCTTCGCGACGCCATGGATTCGCTCGATCAGGATCGCGATTTCCTCAAGAAGGGAGACGTGTTCAACGATGACCAGATCGACGCCTATCTCGATCTGAAGCGCGAAGAAGTAATTGCCTTCGAGCAAGCGCCGCATCCAATCGAGTTCTCCATGTATTACAGCGTTTAACATTCGGCGCCGTCTCGCACCCTCCCCCCAGAAGGCGAGACATCACCGAGTTGCCCCCCGCCCCCCGGCGGGGGGCTTTTAGTTTGAACGCGATGTAAGTTTCTTCGCCCCAATCATGCCCCATCGACCGGGCGGGGTTTGCCGTCGTCGCCCAGTGCGACAAAGACGAACCGGCCATCGGTGACCTTGAGTTCATCGTCCTCCGTCCCGCGACGCACCAGGCATTCGATTTTCACCGCAATCGAGGTTCGTCCCACCTTTTCAATGTCGCAATATACGCCTAGCCAGTCACCGACCCGTATGGGCTGATGAAATTCCATCGCCTCTATCGCCACCGTCGCAACCGGGCCACCCGCGCGCCGGGACGCGACCAGGCCGCCGGCAATATCCATTTGCGAGAGGATCCAGCCGCCGAAAATATTGCCATTGAAGTTAATGTCCGTCGGCTGCGGCACGAC
The DNA here is from genome assembly GCA_046756385.1 of Sphingomonadales bacterium. GTDB lineage: Bacteria > Pseudomonadota > Alphaproteobacteria > CAZZKF01 > CAZZKF01 > JBHHWG01. The sequence goes on from JBHHWG010000044.1 coordinate 12,704, forward strand.
ACGCAGGACTGGTTCACGATTTACGGTTTCCATTTTTACGGGTCCAATCCGCGTTTGATGACTTGCTGGAAAATCGCCTACAACATGTTGTTGTCTCTATCAGCCATCCTACTTTATAGTGGCCGAATTGTTTCCGCCAGCGTCTTCCGTGGTAACGCATAATGCAAGAAATGTCAGATCTGTTCGGCTCCCCGCAGACCGGCGATAAATCCTACTCGGCCAAAGACATCGAAGTCCTGGAGGGCCTCGAACCGGTGCGTCGCCGGCCAGGCATGTATATCGGCGGCACTGACGCCCGGGGCCTCCATCACCTCGCGGCCGAAGTGCTTGATAATGCCATGGACGAGGCCGTTGCCGGCCATGCGAGTCGCATCGACGTCGAGCTGTCCGGCGACGGCGTGCTTATGATCGCGGACAATGGGCGCGGCGTCCCGGTCGACCCCCACCCCAAGTTCAAGGACAAGTCGGCCCTGGAAGTGATCCTGACGACCCTTCATTCCGGCGGCAAGTTTGGCGGCAAGGCCTACAAGACGGCGGGCGGGCTTCACGGCGTGGGGATCTCGGTGGTCAACGCGCTGTCGGAATATCTCGATATTGAAGTGGCGCGGGAGCGCCGGCTTTGGCGCCAGAGCTATGTGCGCGGCGTCCCCAAGGGCCCGTTGACCGACGCCGGCCCGGTGAGCAATCGAAGGGGAACCACGGTTCGGTTTCGCCCTGACCCGGAAATATTCGGCGCCGGCGCGGTACTGGAGCCCGGGCGCATTTACCGCATGGCCCGATCCAAGGCCTATCTCTTCCGCGGGGTTGAAATTCGCTGGCGCTGCGCGCCGGAATCGCTGAAGCCGGATGATGAAGTTCCCGAGACGACGACCCTGCATTTCCCGGGCGGCCTGAGTGACTTCCTGGCCGCGCGTTGCGCGGGTCGCGACATGGTCACACCGGAGCCGTTCACCGGACGCGGCGGGTTTCCCGACGACGCCGGACAGATGGAATGGGCGATCGCCTGGCCGGCTGACGGTGGGGCGTTCATCAGCTCTTACTGCAATACGGTGCCGACACCAGATGGCGGAACTCACGAAATGGGTCTCCGCATGGCGCTGCTCAAAAGCCTTAAAGCCTACGGCGAGATGGCGGGCAACAAACGCGCCTCCATCATTACCGGCGATGATATTCTGGGACCGGCCGGCGCGATGCTGTCGATTTTCATCCGTGAGCCGCAGTTCCAGGGCCAGACCAAGGAAAAGCTGTCGAACCCGGAGGCGAGCCGCCTCATCGACAACGTCGTGCGCGACCATTTCGATCACTGGCTGTCGGGCGCCCCCGACATGGCCAATGCCCTTCTGGCCTGGGTCATCGAGCGCGCCGAGGACCGGTTGAAGCGACGCCGTGAGCGCGACATATCGCGCAAAACGGCGACCAGGAGGCTTCGGCTTCCCGGCAAGCTCGCCGACTGTAGCAACAGCGGCGCGCAGGGCACTGAACTGTTCATCGTCGAAGGCGACTCGGCTGGCGGGTCGGCCAAGCAGGCCCGCAATCGCAAAACCCAGGCGATATTGCCGCTCCGCGGTAAAATTCTCAACGTCGCCAGCGCCACCGAATCGAAGCTCCACGCCAATCAGGAGCTCAGGGACCTGATCCAGGCCCTCGGTTGCGGCATAGGCGGCCAATACCGCGAGGACGACCTGCGTTACGACAAGATCATCGTCATGACCGACGCTGACGTGGACGGCGCCCATATCGCGACCCTGTTGATGACGTTTTTCTATCGCTCCATGCCGGGGCTCATTGAAAACAAACACCTCTTTCTGGCCCAGCCTCCGCTCTACCGGATGTCGAGAAAGGGAAAAATCGCTTACGCCAGGGACGACGCGCACAAAGATGAACTGATTAAGTCGGAATTCGGAGCCGGCAAAGTCGAACTCAGCCGGTTCAAGGGTTTGGGCGAGATGTCGCCGGCGCAGCTCAAGGCGACGACCATGAACCCGGAGACCCGCACTCTTTTACAGGTGATGGTGCCTGAGATGGGCGTGGGACGCGATGAAACGTCAGATTTGGTCGAACATCTGATGGGCCGCAAGCCAGAACTGCGATTCGCGTATATTCAGGAAAACGCCCACTTCGTTCAGGACCTCGATATCTAGCGCGCTTTCCGGTCTAACGCACCAGCCGCCGCATCGGCACGATCACGGAGAGCAGATACAGCGCCGCGGCGGCGACCACGATTGAGGGACCGGGGGGCGTCGAGAGGCGCTGCGCGCCCAGCAGGCCAAATGTGACGGCCGCGCTTGCCGCACCAACCGCCAGCACCGCCATTTGCTCCGGGCTTCTGGCGAACCGCCGCGCGGTGGCGGCCGGAATGATCAAGAGCGAGGTGATCAACAGCACCCCGACGATTTTCATGGCCAGCGCGATCACCAGGGCAATCAGCACCATGAAGATTGCGAGCGTGCGCTCCACCGCCACCCCTTCGACCCTGGCAAGCTTTTCATGCACCGTGATCGCCAGCAGGGGCCGCCAGATCACGCCAAGCCCGATCAGCGCCACCACCGCACCGGCGAATATTCGCGCGGCGCCGGCGGCGGTCACGGCGAACACGTCGCCGAACAAATAGCTTTCCAGATCGGTGTCGAGGCCGTCGATCATCGCCACGATGACCAGCCCCAGCGCCAGCGTGCCGTGAGCCAGAATGCCGAGCAGCGTATCGGTTGCAATCTGCCGCTGCCGTTGCCCAAAGGCGATCGCCAGCGCGAAAAGGACGCATACCGCGAAAATGCCGATCGACAAGTGCACGCCGAATAAAAACCCCACCGCCACACCGAGCAGCGCCGAATGGGCCAGCGCGTCGCCAAAATAAGCCATGCGCCGCCACACCACGAACGAGCCCAGGGGCCCCGCCATCGCCGCCAGGCCGAGACCCGCCGCCAGCGGCCAAAACGGAAACTCAGTCATGATCGTGCTCGCCCGTTTGAGCCGCGACGACATTGCCGCCGATATGGTGATGATGATCGTGGTGATGGCTGTAAACCGCCAGCGCCTCGGCGCCTTTCGCGCCGAACAGTTCGAAATAGGCCGGATCGTTGGTTACCGCTTCCGGCGTGCCGCTGCAGCACACATGATGATTGAGACAGACCACCCGGTCCGTCGCGGCCATTACCACATGAAGATCGTGGGAGACCAGCAACACGCCGCAGTTCCGATCGTCGCGAATTTGTCCGATCAGTTCGTAAAGCTCGAACTGCCCGGTGACGTCGACGCCTTGAGTGGGCTCGTCCAGCACCAGCAGGTCCGGGTCCCGCAACAAGGCGCGAGCCAACAGCACCCGCCGCAATTCGCCGCCGCTGATCGCCTGAATCGGGAGCTTGAGCAGCCGCCCCGCGCCAACTTCGTCCAGCGCTTTTTGGCATCGGTTCGTGTCGTTCAGCGTGGTCAAAGTGAGGAAACGGCCAACGGTCAACGGCAGGACATCCTCGACCGCCATGTTCTGGGGAACATAGCCGACCGTCAATTGGCCGGCCGGGCGCACCGACCCCCGGTCCGGAGAAAGCAAGCCCAGGAGGACCCGCACCAGGGTGGTTTTACCCGAGCCGTTTGGGCCGATCAGGGTGACGATTTCACCACGGCTCACGGTCAGGTTGATGCCGTCGAGTATGCGCTTGCCGCCCAGCGACAGTCGGACTCCGTCCAGAGTGATCAGGGTCCGCCGCTCGCCGCCGGCTTGCGATTCTGCCTCAGATGTCGGTTTCGATGTGCTCATGACAGTTGCCGGAAAACTACTCTTTGGCTTTGCGACCCGCGGACGTATCTTATTATGCCGTAAAGCAGTTAGTAACCGGAAAGCCCGATCATGGCCAGCACCAGCCGACAGGACAAGTCACTTACGACCAAGGAATTTTTGGCACGAATCGCGTTTGACAGTCGCGGACTGGCGCCTGCAATCGCACAGCAGTTCGACACCGGCGAAGTGCTGATGATGGCCTGGATGAGCCACGAGGCCATCGAGAAAACGCTTGCGACCGGGCGCGTGACCTATTGGTCGCGCTCGCGCGGGGAGTTGTGGCGCAAGGGCGATACGTCGGGCAACACCCAAAAGCTGGTCGAGCTGCGCATCGACTGTGACGGCGATACGCTCCTGGTGCTCGTCGACCAGAAGGGCGTGGCGTGCCACACCGGCGCACGGACCTGCTTCTTTCAGGGGGTCCGGTTTCAGGGATAACCCCGGCGTTTAGGGTCGTCTGTAATTTCACACTAAATTCCTGGTCTTTTTTTCAGCATTCCTTAATTCATTTCTGTCACCATGGTTAATACTCAAGAGGAGTTCACCATGCGGATCGTTGAGGAAGCCGGCGCCGGCTATGCCATCAAATGTGATTGCGGCAACGAATTGTACATCCTGAAAAAGGCCGGCGTGGCTGACTGTCTGGAATGCGGCCGCAACGATGACCCGCGCCGCCTGCGCCATAAATGGGCGCGCGGCAACGACCACCGCCTGCCCAACCCGTGTCAGGCGCTATGATTTGAAATCCCTGAGCTATTCCCCAATCGTTTGACAGATCTGGCGGCAATTTAGGCTACAGTTTGGTTCTTCTGACCGGGTGCTCCATCCCCGGTCGTCAGCCGATCAAGGTCTCGGCATGATGCCGAAGGTGGTCCTCGATAAAGGTCGAGATGAAATAATAGCTGTGGTCGTAGCTCCTATGACGCCGCAGCTCCAGGGGGTAGCCGACGTCGCGGCAGGCGGCTTCAAAAAGATCGGGATGAAGCTCCCGTTCCAGGAACTGGTCGGACAGTCCCTGGTCGATCAGGATTTTGGGTCGGCCCGAAGCCCGCTCGATCCGTCGGACGATTTCGGTGGCGTCATGCGCCCGCCAGGCCTCCTGGTCCGGTCCCAGATAGCCGGTGAAGGCCTTGCGTCCCCAAGGGCATTGCATGGGCGCGGAGATCGGCGCAAAAGCCGACAGGCTGCGATAAATCTCCGGGTGGGTCAGGCCGATGGTGAGCGCACCGTGACCGCCCATGGAATGGCCAAAAAGGCCTTGGCGCGCTGGATCGGCCGGGAAATTAGCGAACACCGCAGCCGCCAGATCGCGGGTCACATAGCTATACATATTATAGTGTTTGGCCCACGGCTGCTGGGTCGCATCCAGATAAAAACCGGCGCCGGCGCCGAAATCCCAGGCCCCGTCCGAATCATCGGGCACCTGCTCGCCCCGGGGGCTGGTATCCGGGGCGACCAGCGCCAGGCCGAGTTCCGCGGCGATCCTTAGGGCCCCGGCCTTGATAATAAAGGTTTCCTCGGTGCAGGTCAGCCCGGCAAGGTAAAACAGGACCGGAACCGACGCGCGGCCGCCGCGCGGCGGCATGAACACCGAAAACCGCATATCGGTGGCCGTGGCCCGCGAGGCATGCTGGTAAAAGCCGACGGTGCCGCCGAAACAGCGGTTCTCGGACAGGGTCTCAATCGTCGTGCTCATGGCCTAAAACGTACCCCCGGGGCGTGCCCGGAACCCAGGTCTGCGGAACGAGGACTTTCATGGGCGTTGCCCCCCCTGCCAGCCGGCTCCCCTCAGTAGACGACCACGCTCCTGATGCTCTCACCGGCGTGCATCAGATCGAACGCGTCGTTGATGTCGTCGAGGCCCATCTGGTGGGTGATCAGGTCGTCGATGTTGATCTTGCCGTCCATGTACCAGTCGACGATCTTGGGCACGTCGGTACGGCCCTTGGCGCCGCCGAACGCGGTACCGCGCCACACCCGGCCGGTGACCAGCTGGAACGGCCGGGTGGCGATTTCCTGGCCGGCCCCGGCGACCCCGACGATGATCGATTCGCCCCAGCCCTTGTGGCAGCACTCGAGGGCCTGGCGCATGACGTTAACGTTGCCGATGCATTCGAACGAATAGTCCGCGCCGCCCTTGGTCAAATCGACCAGATGGGCAATCAAATCGTCCCCGACTTCGGTGGGATTGACAAAATGGGTCATGCCGAATTTCTCGGCCATCTCCTTGCGCGCCGGATTGAGGTCGACGCCCACGATTCGGTCAGCGCCGACCAGACGCGCGCCCTGGATGACGTTGAGACCAATGCCGCCGAGCCCGAACACCACCACATTCGCCCCGGGTTGGACCTTGGCGGTATTGATCACAGCGCCAATGCCCGTGGTCACGCCGCAGCCGATGTAGCACACCTTGTCGAACGGCGCGTCCGGGCGGATCTTGGCGAGCGCGATCTCGGGCAGCACTGTAAAGTTCGAAAACGTCGAGCAACCCATGTAATGGTGAATGCTCTCGCCCGCCAGGGAGAAGCGGCTGGTGCCGTCGGGCATGACGCCCTGCCCCTGGGTCTCGCGAATCGCCTGGCACAGGTTGGTCTTGCCGCTGGTGCAATAATCGCACTGGCGGCATTCCGGGGTATAGAGCGGGATCACGTGATCGCCGGGCGCCACGCTGGTCACGTCGGCGCCGACATCGACCACCACGCCGGCGCCCTCATGACCCAGAATCGCCGGGAACAGACCCTCGGGATCGGCGCCCGAGCGGGTGAATTCGTCGGTGTGACAGATGCCGGTCGCCTTGATCTCGACCAGCACCTCGCCGGCCCTGGGGCCGTCGAGTTCCACATCCTCAATTGATAAAGGCGCGCCCGCCTTAAAAGCCACCGCAGCACGTGTCCGCATATCGTCTCTCCTATCGAGAACATCCCAGCCGGAAAACTCGCAAACATTATAAAGGCAAGCATGTCATCGCACCAAAATCGCCTCTCTGATCACTGGAGGCATTCTCCGGCGCCTCCGGAAAATGCCTCGCGGGACAACCACGAACCGACTTGGTGCCGCGAACAAGATCTCGCGACGACGCGCGGTCAATAATGATCATTGCTAATCATTGTTACCTTACCGCTCATGGCGAAGCAAGTTCACCCCAAAGCCATGGCGGCGGCATTCGCCGGTCAGGCTCGAAAATGCGCTCGGCGACCATATGGAATCGTCGATTTTACCAAATTCCACGCCGGGGCCCGGCCGCTCAGTAACAAAATCGTGAAGAAGAAACAATTCAACACGACCTTGACTCGGCCGCCTGACTCACCTGAAACTCGATTCGATTATTGAATATGATCAACAATGATCAAGAAAGAGTAGTTGACCGGGAGATGTAAATTGCCGGCGCGGCAATGAGCCGTATTGGGGCGCATGTGGACTTCACGGATGAAAAAACGGAGTTAGGCATATGACGGACAACACCTTTGGTCAGGCAACGAATCCCAGTCTTTATGAAGCTCTAAGTCATGCGCCCAGGCGCGAGGTCGGGAATGAGGTTCACCTCGGCATTTACCGCAGCGCGGGCGCGACTCGATACGGGAAGTACCGGTACACAGCACCATGGGAAGGCTTGGTGGAGATCGGCCGGCACAGCGGCGAGACCGAGTGGTCCAACGAGTTTGACATCGCTTTTACCAAGATCGGCGAACAGGGGCCATTGGTTCTCTTTCTTCATGGCGTGCCATGCAATCGAGCGCAGTGGGAAGAAGTACAGCGCTTCGTCGGCCGTTTTTGCGAGACGATTTCCATTGACATGCTGGGCATGGGCGAAAGTTCGCAGCCGCGCATGTATGGCCGCCGCGAGAATCCGGCGGAAAATTCCTGCTGGCATTGGCAAAACGACGTCGATTACATCGAAAAGCTGATGCAGCATGAATATCCGGGCCGCAAATTCATCATCATCGCCGACGATTGGGGCTGCGGCATCACTTCCCATTACGCGGCGGCCCATAATGAGCGTCTGTTGGGGCTGATCCATTTCGACGCGATCACGTTTGACGGTTATCCTGTGAACGAAATTCAGGCAATCGGACGGGCGTCGCAAATTCCGAACACGCCGGAAGGCGACGCGCAATTCGCCATGGCGTTCGGCGCTTTCGATCAGACCCTGGTTCAGATTCTCAAGACCATGGTGTTCAATCCCACAGTCTACAACCAGTACAAGATCCGGAATCTTGTGTTTCCCTATGTGGATGTCGATTACCACCGTAATCGTGGGGGCGATGGCGTCAGCGATGTCGCCAAGTCAACCACGATGCGCCTGAACCTGCATAATATGCGGGTGTTGGCGGATCGCGCGGCGATTCTCGGCCCGGCGCTGTTATTGCCGTACCACCCCTCCAAGAATCCCGATGGGGTCGAATATAGCAACATCACCGTCCCGTGCCTGATCGGTTGGGGGCAATATGACAATATGATGCCGGCGGCCCAGACTCAGCGTTTTGCCTATGTCTTGGGGACAGATAACGTCCAGGTCCATTATATTCCCGATGCCGGCCATTTCGCCCATACCGACCAGCCGCTTTATGTCGCCGACACGATCATAAACTTCATTCGCCGCGTGGTTGGTCGTTCGAACCTTGCGGATATCAACCTGGGCAACGAGGGAATCTGGAAGGGGGATGAGCGCGAAATGCTCAACGATCTGCGTGAAATCTATGGAATCAAGGCCATATCCAGGCCTTGAGCCGCTCGCCCAGTTTTACTCCGGTTTAATGGCCCCTTTTTGTTCCGGCGTTGACACCGGTGAGACCGTCGGTGACCTGCGGCTGGGTCGCGGTCACAAGCAGCCCGGTGGTGGCGTCAAAGGTGAAGTTGGTGGTGTTACCGTTGAAGTCCCTGACCCACAGCGGCTTGTTGAAGGTGCCCCCCTGTTACCGATCTCGCTCCTGGATGAGGCGCAATAAATAAGGCCTTACGTCCGTCCAATTGAGCACGCCATACATAATGTCGGGCGTCGGACCAAATTGAACTTCGCGCCACTCTAGTCTTTCCCAATCGTCGGGAAAATCGTAACCCACGCTAACCCATTTGCCCCCGAATTGCTTCTCAACCCACCGATCGAATGGCCTCGGGGGGTCAAAAAATACCGTGTGGTAGCCCCCCCATTGGAATTTGCGGACCACACACGATCGATAGGAGCTCTTATAACTATCGATCCGCTCAAGCTCCTCCTGATCCAGTCCCTCGCTGCCCGACGTTAGGAAGACGAGAAACTCAGTCGGATATAGGTCCACGTCGGGATCAGTTAACTCACCTATTGCGGGCCGATAATAGGACGTCAGCGACTCTGATATCCATATGGAATCACCGGCCAAGAACGCGATGGTTGCACCCTGCTTCAGCCCCCCCTTTAAGACTTCAAGAGCGGTCGCGGTGATTTTAAAACCGCCCGTGGTGACGCGTCGGTCGTCCTCAATGTAAAATAGAGGCTCGGCCGATATCAGTTTCGCCCTGACAACGAGTTCCGCTCGCGCAATGATGAGGTCCGCCGGCCGAGTCCCTAAAGTAGTTGCTCCTGCTCTTCCCGACGGTGTGAAAGAGCCGACCATAAGCGCCACAATCGCCACCCAAATGCCCAGGCTCCGCCGACCGGAACGCGTTATTTGCTGAAACCCCATGGTGTCTCCAACTGCTGAACGCGGCATTAGTACGCTTGAATCCGTTGTAACATCCTAATCCCAAAAATATTGGCCGAACTCTCCTGGTTTGTGGAATCATGCCTTATTTCATGGAAGATTACGAACATCACATTCTGAACGCCACTAAAACTTACTGTCCTTGCTGGCGCGGCAGCTCCGCCAATTTGGTTTACGGGAAGGGTTGCGCCGCCGAAGATTCGTATTGGCTTCGAAGCTCCCTGGTTCAGGCCGTTGATTGGTTGCAGTCCAGAATTCCTAGAGCGGTTTCAATTTAATCCAGATCATATCCTGCGGCTGCGAAGTAGTTTTG
>JBHHWG010000045.1:0-22079 GCA_046756385.1 Sphingomonadales bacterium
GCTATGCCGCGTTTTAACGACTTGCCAGGACAACATCTAAACACCCTCCTTTTGCCCCCGATTAAGTTAAAAGCGCTCTAGACAGAGGCGGATTTGGTCTTTTGCGCCAATGCCGCGGCGCGTGCGCGGCCTTTCAACCGCTTGAGCGGCAAAATCGGCGCCGGGCCGTCCGGCGTTTTTACACGGCCTGATCGAAGAATAAATTGATCGCGCTTGGCGTTGTGCACGCACATGGAAATCAGGCCCTCGCCGGTGGCGGCCATGAAGACGCAGCTTTCGCAGCGCGACCGTTCGAGCTTTGCGGCATCCATGAAATTATGGACAAAGAACGATAATTTATGCACGCGGCCCCGGGCTTTCCAAAGGTCTCGCCGCATTGCCCGGATCTTGCGAACCGCAAACCGGAGGCACGGCCCGATTTGGCCGGGACGGCGAATCCCGACCGCGAATATGGTGCAAAGGGCCTTCCATCGGCTTCGGCGGTCAAAGGTAAAACTGGCGGCGGCTTCGAAAAGGCCGTGAATGAGCGCCGCATCATCGAGAAGATCGTAAAGCGTCCCGCCGGTCTCGATGCAGGTGGCGTATTTGTTGCAATCGGGATGGCCCAGCGTAACTGTGTCGAAATTGAGGGCCGTGCCCGCACCCTCCCGGATCTTTTTGACAACTGTATCCTGCGAGATGGTTTTGTCGCGCGCCCGCAGGGTGCCGCGGCCCGTGTCGGCCTGAAGCTGGAACGCGGCCATATCCACGACGTCGGCGTGGGACTTGAAAAACCGCGCCAGGTCCGGGATTTCGTCAAAATTTCCCCGAAAAACGGTGGTGTTGAAGATCACTGAAAGGGGGAGCCCGCGCGCCCGTTCAATATATTCGAGATGGACCTTGTTCAGCGCCGTCTCCGACGCGAAGCCGTTGCGTTCCTGGGTCATGTCGACGTGAAAGGCGACGTCCACAAGCCCGACGGCGGCCAGTTCGCCCAGCAATTCCCGGGTCGCCCGAATGCCGTTGGTAAACAGCGCCGGTACTAGACCGCGGTCGGCAATTCGCTTCACGATCCGGACCAGTTCCCCGCGGTTGCGCAGCGTCGGGTCGCCGCCGGTTACCTGAACCGGGATGCCAGGGCCATACCGGGACCGGATATTGTCAATGCGCCGGAATATTTCGTCGAGCGGCAGGTTTCTGACCGCCTCCGACATTGGCGACAGATAGCAAAGCGTGCAGTCGAGATTGCAGCGCTGGGTGATCTCCAACGCGACGCAACCCATCGGCCAGTTGCGGCCGGCGACCTGGCTCTGGCGCCAAAGTCCGTTTCGTTTCAAATTGTTGCGCAATGGGGCTGCCGGATCGCCACCTTCGGTCCGAAGCCAGGTCGCCCGCCATTTGTCGATGTCATTGTCTGTCAGAAACATCGAACACCGTGCCGCATCAAATGATCCCATAAAAGCTGAAAGTGCTCTAAGTCACGACGAATAAACCAAAACAGGCTGACGAGCGGCGGCTGTTTCGTCCAACCTTTTTCGTGGGGCCAGGGTCGGCGCGTTGGCGAACCGATCGACGTCGCCGGCACTCGCCGCCCGGGCCAGGGCCCTGAGGGCGCCGATGAATTCATCGAGGCTTTGCTTGCTCTCGCTTTCCGTGGGCTCAATCAGCATTGCCCCGTGAACCACCAGCGGGAAATATATGGTCATGGGATGAAACCCTTCGTCGATCATCGCCTTGGCGAAATCGAGGGTCGAAACACCGCTGCCGTTAAGGAACTGGCCGTCGAACAGACACTCATGCATGCACGGCCCGTCGTAGGACGGGGTCATGACGTCTTTCAGGCTGGCCAGCACATAGTTGGCGCTGAGCACCGAATCCTCCGCGATCTGTCTCAGTCCGTCCCGGCCATGGCTCAGCATGAAGGCGAGGGCGCGGACGAACATGCCGATCTGTCCGTGAAACGCGGTCATTCGCCCAAAGCTTTGGCTGGCCGGTGCGTCGCCGGTCTCGGTGAGCCTGAGGCCGTGTTCACCCTGGACCACGAAGGGTAGCGGCGCGTAGGGCGCTAGCGCCTCGGACAAAACCACCGGTCCGCTGCCGGGGCCGCCGCCGCCATGGGGTGTGGAAAACGTCTTGTGCAGGTTAAGGTGCATGGCGTCGATGCCCAGGTCGCCCGGCCGCACCTTGCCGACGATGGCGTTGAAGTTGGCGCCGTCGCAATAGAAAAAGGCCCCTGCCTGCTTGAGCAGCGCTGAAATTTCGAGAATATCGTTCTCGAACAGGCCGCAGGTATTGGGATTCGTGAGCATCAGCGCGGCAACATCCGGGCCCAGTTTGGCCTTGAACGCCTCAAGGTCGATGCGGCCCCGTTCGTTGGCCGGGATCGGGTCGACTGTGTAACCGCACAAGGTGGCGGTCGCCGGATTGGTGCCGTGCGCCGATTCGGGCACGAGGACGCGGGCGCGGGGATCGCCTTTGGCCTCGTGGGCGGCGCGGATCGCCATCAGACCGCATAGTTCGCCGTGGGCCCCAGCCTTGGGCGACAGGGCCACGGCCGGCATGCCGGTCAGTGTGGTCAACCACTGAGCCAGCAATTCCATCATCGCCAAAATGCCCTGAACCGTGCTCGTCGGCTGCAACGGATGGACATCGGCGAAACCGGGCAGAGCGGCAAGTTTCTCGTTGAGCCGCGGATTGTGCTTCATGGTGCACGAGCCCAGCGGATAAATGCCGGAGTCGATGGCATAATTATTGCGGCTCAACCGCACGAAATGACGAACCACCTCGGGCTCCGACAGGCCGGGCAGCCCAATGGGTTGGGTTCGTTCCAGCCCGCCAAGGCGGCTCCGGGTTTCAGCCGGTTCCTTCAGGTCGACCCCCGACCGGCCCGCTTCGTCGAGTTCAAAGATCAAGGGCTCTTCGTGATCGAGGCCCCGATGGCCGGTAAAGGTTGGATCGGATGCGCGGCCGCTCATGACAATGTCTCCTCAAGCGCGCGAACCAGGGCGTTCATATCGTCCTCGGTCACGGTTTCCGTGGCCGCGATAAGCAGAAGGTCGGCCAAATCGGGCTCGTTCGGGTAAAGCCGCGACACCGGAACGCCCGCCAGGATGCCTTCGTCGGCCAACTGGTCCACGATCTGGGTCGCGGGTCTGGATAAGCGGACTGTGAACTCGTTAAAGAAAGTGCTGTTGAGCACCTCGATTCCGTCGATTGCGCCCAGACGCTCCGCCAGTTGGGTCGCGGCCGCGTGGTTGATCTTGGCCAGCCGCGTAAAACCGGCCTCGCCGAGCAGCGACAAATGGATGCAGAACGCCAGCGCGCAAAGGCCCGAATTGGTACAGATGTTGCTGGTCGCCTTTTCGCGGCGGATATGCTGCTCGCGGGTCGACAGGGTCAGTACATAGCCGGTCCGCCCGTCGGCGTCCCGGGTTTGGCCGCACAACCGTCCCGGCATTTGCCGGACATAGCGCTGCCGGGTGGCGAACAGGCCCAGATAGGGGCCGCCGAAATTCAGGGAATTGCCGATCGACTGCCCCTCGCACACCACGATGTCGGCGCCCATCTCACCGGGCGACCTGAGCGCGCCCAGCGACACCGCCTCGGTGACAACGACGATCAACAGCGCCCGCGCGGCGTGCGCGGCTTCCGCAAGCTCGGTCAGGTCGGTCAGATGGCCGAAAAAGCCGGGATTCTGAACGACGACGCACGAGGTCTGCCCGTCAATCGCCGCGATCAGGTCGTCCGGGCCATCGGCTGCTGGCGGCAAGGTCACGATCTCATCATCGCAAAATTTTGTCATGGTGCGCACGACATCGGCATAGTGCGGATGCAGGCCGCCTGAAAGCACCGCTTTCTTGCGTTTGGTGATCCGCCGCGCCATCAGCACCGCCTCGGCGCATGCGGTCGAGCCATCATACATCGAGGCATTGGCGACTTCCATGCCGGTCAGTCGCGCGACCTGAGTCTGGAACTCAAACAGATACTGTAAGGTGCCCTGGCTGATCTCGGGTTGATAAGGCGTGTAGGAGGTCAGGAATTCGCTGCGCCCGATCAAATGACTGACGGCGGCGGGAATGTGATGCCGGTAAGCGCCCGCGCCCAGAAAAGAGGGCGCTTCGCCAGCCGCAAGGTTATTATCCGCCAGCGCGCCGATCGCGCGTTCGACTTCCATCTCGCCGGCATGATCCGGCAGATCAAGGGGCCCGGCAAGCTTTGCTGCGGCGGGCACGTCCCGGAACAGATCATCGACCGAGTCGACGCCGATACGGGTCAGCATCGTCTCCCGGTTGGCGTCGGTAAGCGGCAAATAGCGCATCAATCCAGATCCTTGACAAACTTTTGATAGGCGTCTTTCGTCATCAAGGCCTCCAGCTCCGCCGGATCGCCAAGGCGAATTTTGAAGAACCAGCCGTCTGTTTCGGGGGCGCTGTTCACCAGCGACGGCTCGTCGCCCAGACCTTCATTCACAGCGACGACCTCGCCGCTGACCGGGGCATAAATCTCGCTGGCAGCCTTGACGGATTCGACGACCGCGGCCTCATCGCCTTTCGACAGCTCAGCCCCGACATCGGGCAGTTCCACATAGACGACGTCGCCGAGTGCGTTCTGAGCGTAATCGGTGACGCCAACGGCGCCGATATCGCCATCGACCTGAATCCACTCATGGTCCTTGGAAAAATGCTGGTTGCTCATTTGTTTGTCCCCCGTGCTTGTTCAGTTGATCTTGCTGTTGAATCGAATTGGATGTGCTGGCGGACGTAGCGGTGCGGCGCGAAGGGCAGGGCGGCCACGGTGGCGCCCCGGACCTTGCCACGGATCAGCAGCCCGACTTGTGTTCCCTTGGCGGCAAATCGGCTGTCGACATAGCCCATCGCGACCGGCCCATCGACTGTGGGGCCGAAGCCGCCGCTGGTGATCGCGCCGATGGTTTGACCGTCCTGATCGACGATGGGAGTATGTTGACGGGCCGGCGCGGCCCCCTCGGGGCGAATGCCGACCCGCTTGCGCGCCGGTTTTTCGGCCAATTGATCGAGAATACGATCGGCGCCGATGAACCCGCGATCCGCCCGCCGTCTCTTGGCGATGGACCAGGTCAGGCCGGCCTCGATTGGGGTCGTCGTCTCGTCGATATCGTTGCCGTACAGGCACAGACCGGCCTCAAGCCGCAGGCTGTCGCGCGCGCCCAGGCCGGCGGGCTCAACTTCGGCCTCTGCAAGCAGCAACCGGGCCAGGTCCTCGGCCTTGTCGCCGGCCACCGAAATTTCAAAGCCGTCCTCGCCGGTATAGCCTGACCGGCTCACCGCGCATTCAATGCCGCCGATGGTCTGGGTCGCCATGGACATGAAGTCCAGTTCGGCCGCATCGGAACCGAGACGGGTCAATACCGTGGCCGCGGCCGGTCCCTGAAGCGCGATCAGGGCCAAATGATCGAGCGGTTCGATCGTGACGCCGCCCAGATGCTTGCGTAAATGCGCCATGTCCTCGGTTTTGCGCGAGGCGTTGATAACCAGCAGCAGGCCGTCATGGGTGCGGGTTACGATCAGGTCGTCGATTATGCCACCGTTCTCATTGGTGAACATGGTGTAGCGCATATCTCCCGGCTGAAGCCCGGCAATATCACCGGGTACCAGACGCTCCAGCGCCTCGGCCACGTTCTCTCCGGTCAGCCGTACCTGACCCATGTGAGAGACATCGAACAGGCTGGCCGCGGCGCGGGTGTGGCGATGCTCGGCAAGAATGCCGGCGCGGTATTGGATTGGCATTTGATAGCCGGCGAACGCAACCAGGCGGGCGCCCAGCTCGTTGTGCAGATCAAAAAGCGGTGTGTTTTGACTATAGTTTCCGTTCATCAGGTCCTCCGACAGAGTTCGTCCCGCCAGTCATCCGGCGGTGAAACGAATTGCCCCCTCTGTCTTCGAACCTGAGAGATTTGACCGGCCGCCCGAGTTTTACAACTACCGGGCCGGGTTACCCCTTCGGTGAGGCGCGGCAGCCGCGCCTGCTTTCCAGAGCGCCATCGCCCTGCGGTCCATTCGCCTGAGAGATTCCGGGGCGGTTGCTCCTTCGGCTCCGGCCAGGCCCTAAGGCGTGACGGCCGGTCTCTCCCGCAGGGTTTATCGGCATGTTACTCGCGCTGCCGTTTTCAAATGGCCGACAGCACACCGAGATAATAAGACCCGCCGCGCGCAAGTCAATCGGCGGATCATCTATGCTAGAGCGTTTTTAACTTAATCTGGATCAAGTTCGGCTGTTGTCTTCGCAAACATCAGCTTCTCAGGGCAGGATCGAATGAACAACCTATTGAGACATCACATCTAGAGCGTTTTTAACTTAATCTGGATCAAAAGGAGGGTGTTTAGATGTTGTCCTGGCAAGTCGTTAAAACGCGGCATGGCAGCGCCATGCAAGGCTTTAAGGGCGCCGCCAGGGCGGCATCCAAACAGCCGAACTTGATCCAGATTAAGTTAAAAACGCTCTAGTGCATCAAATTATATTCGAGTTGATCCGGCGTGAGCTGGAAACCGATCAGGATCTCAAAATCCCTGGCCTCCCGGCCCTCGGTCAAAGGGATGAACTCGACCACTTCCTCCCGGAACGTGCTGTTGCCGGTCTGCACCGGGAAATGGTGCTCGTTTGAGAAAACCCGTTTGCTCAGAACCTGCTCATTGACGAGGGTCACGGCGACAAAAAACGGTATGGTTGCCGAACCTGAGGTGTCGGCCGGTCCGGATCGGGCGGAAATTTCAAAGGTGACGGTGGCTTCGACCCCGCCGCGCGCCTTGCGACAAGTCAGTGAGAGGCCGCTGATTTCAGCCTGATAGCGAACATCGTCGGTATTCAGTTCGCTCCCGGCCTTGAAGTGTGTCAGTGTTCCGGTGCCGGAAACCACGGCGACCGCCGGGCAGGATACCGTTTTCTTCTTGATCAACGAGCAGCCGCCGACGCCCAAGCTCAAGGCGATCACAGCAAGCGTTAGTGCCAGCCCAGCGCGTGGGACACGGTTGAATGTCGATCCAGTCATGAAGTCCCCTGAAATCCTTATTGCCGCTTATTGGAGCGTTTTATGGGTGCCGTCACACAACGGTTGATTCTTGGTGTGCTTGCAACCGCAAAAAAACAGCGTTGTTGTTTTCTCGGCCTTGTATAGCACAGGCGACATTCCCGTGCCCTTATGGCTCCCATCGCAAAACGGCTGATTGTTACTGTGGCCACACGCACACCAGAAATAGGTCTTACCCTCTTCGACCTCGGCGATATAAGGCGCTTTCTGAGCGACTGCCGGCTCCGGCATATGCTGGGTTTCCTCATCCCGGTGACTGTAATACAGTCGGTGGCCCGAATGCGGCACATCTTAAAGAACCGTCGACGGTTTCTCAAGCACCGTGCCCGATAGCAGACCAGCGTTGGCGGAGTGTTGGAAATGGCGGTTTATACCGAGGTGAACGGTGACCAACTCACCGCCTTTCTCACCCAGTACGATGTGGGGACGCCGCGCACTTTCAAGGGTATTGCGGAAGGGGTCGAGAACTCCAACTATCTGCTGCGAACCCGGTCGGGCAGTTTTATTCTCACGCTGTATGAGAAACGGGTTGAGGCGGCGGATTTACCCTATTTTCTCGATTTGATGAATCATCTGGCCGCCCGCGGTGTCCGGTGTCCGGTCCCGATCCGATCTCGGGCCGGCGCGACCGCGCTGGAATTATGCGGCCGGCCGGCTGCAATCGTGACCTTTCTTGACGGCGTTCCGGTCCATGCACCGGGTTCCACCCATTGTGCCGGGCTGGGAAAAGCGGCCGCCACCCTGCACCGGGCGGGCGGCGATTTCCCCGGGAAGCGGCCCAACGATCTTTCGGTGTCGGGATGGCGGCCATTGTTCGAGGCCTGTGCAAACGAGGCCGACAAGGTCGAGCCGGGGCTGGCGTCGCTTTTGTCGGAGGAGCTGGATTACCTGGAGCAAAACTGGCCCGGGGGGCTGCCGCAAGGGGTCATTCATGCCGATCTGTTTCCCGACAATGTGTTTTTCCTGGACGACCGGCTGTCCGGCATTATCGACTTCTATTTCGCCTGCAACGATGCCCTGGCCTATGAGCTGGCGGTCTGTCTCAATGCCTGGTGTTTTCGGCCGGACGGATCGTTCGACGCCGCCAACGCCCAGGCCCTTATGGCCGGTTATCAGGAAGTCAGACCATTGTTGCGGGGTGAGAAGCAGGCGCTTGTAACGCTCGCGCGGGGGGCGGCGCTAAGGTTTCTGCTGACGCGGCTTTATGACTGGCTGAATCAGGTCGACGGGGCCTTGGTGAAATGCAAGGATCCGCGCGAATATATTCCCCGACTCGCGTTCCACCGGAAGGTTGCGGGACCGGCGGAATATGGTTTGTGATGACCGGCAATAGCGGGTCTGGCGCGGGTCTGGGTCGGGAAAGTTTTTTGATGAACATTGAAATCTACACGGATGGCGCCTGTTCCGGGAATCCCGGACCCGGGGGATGGGGCGCGATATTGATGGCGGGCGCGCACCGCAAGGAGTTATGCGGGGGAACCGCTCAGACCACCAACAATCGCATGGAGATGATGGCCGCGATCAAGGCGCTGGAGGCCCTTAAAAAGCCGAGCCGGGTGCGGCTTCACACCGATAGCAGCTACCTCAAGGACGGCATTACCAAATGGATTCATAACTGGAAGCGCAACGGCTGGCGGACCGCCAATCGCAAACCGGTCAAGAACGCCGACCTGTGGACCGAAATTGATGCTTTGCTGGGGCGGCACGATGTCGAGTGGCGCTGGGTCAAGGGCCATGCCGGCCATCCGGAGAATGAGCGCGCCGACGCCCTGGCGCGAGAAGGCATGGCGCCTTACCTCGGCAAGCGGTGATTGCGAAGCTGATTGCAGACTGCGCTGTAGACAGAACAGGGGCCGCTAAATCCGCCGCATTGCAGCTTTGTCCGGCGGCCCCTGTTTACGATTAGTCTTGTTCCGGGAACACGATTTCCACGCGCCGGTTCTGCGGCTCACGCACATCGTCGGGCGTTGGCAGGAGCGGCGTTGTCTCCCCGAGGCCTTCGATGGTCACACTCGCCGGGTCAACGCCGTGGCGTGCCAGGGCCGCCCGAACCGCTTCGGCGCGTTCGATCGACAGTTTAATGTTGAAACCCGCCGGACCTGACCGGTCCGCATGCCCGGTGGCGCGAATGACCGCCCAGCCTGTGTCTTTCGCGGCCTGGGCTGCCTGCTCGATGATGCGCTCGGCATCCGGCTGGACCGTTGCATCACTCCAGTCGAAGAAAACCAGGAACGGACCCGGCGCTTCCGGAGCCGGCGGGGGAGGCGGCGGAGCAGGGACCGGCTCCGGCGTCGGCGCGGGCTCTGCTTTCGGCGCCGGCACGGACTCAGGCGTCAGGGCAGGCGGCGGAGGCGTTACAGCCTTTCGCGGGGCCCCAAACCGCCATGTCAGTCCGGCCAGGACATTGTGGGAATGGTGGCGACCCTTGACCTTCTGGCCCAACACGTCGGTGGCGCTGGAATTTGCAGTGCCGAAATATCGGTAATCGAGCGACAAGGACACAGTGTCCTGGCTCCATAACTTCAAACCGGCGATGGCCTGATAGCCGAGGCGGGCCCGGGCGTCGTCGACGATCGGTTTGTCGCCCCCGGCAATGACGCTAAAATCCACCCGCGTCAAGCCGACGCCGGCGCCAACATAGGGCGTCACGGAGCCGAAACTCTCGAAGTCCTTATACAAGTTCATGAGATAACTTTGGGATCGGACCGAGCCGACCGTCGGCGTCTGGACGCCACTCAGCGGGGACGTGCCGAAACTGGCGCCAATGCCGCCGTCCTGCCCAACGGTCAAGGAACCCAGACCGGCGGAGCGCGCCAGAAATTCGGCTTCCGCCCGGAAATCTCCAAAGTCGCGCCCAATGAACGCGCCAACCGCCGGGCCGCTGTCGCGCCAACCGGCGGTTGCGTTCAGTCCGTCGCGCGTGAACACGGTATCATCGGCAAACGAAAGACCGAAACGCGCGCCCGCATACCAATCCCGCCCCTCGCCGGCGTCGGCGGGCGCTGCTATCACTAAACTGGTCGCGGCAACCGCAATGGCTAATGGATTTTTCATTCTGTTCCTCCCAACACCCGTATTTTGCCGCCAAAAAAAAGCGACGTTTTGTCTCCGACATGTTGCTCTTGAAATTTCGGCAACGGGTTGTGCCCATCATCGGAATTTTGAAATTATCCCGCCAATATGGTGTAACTATGGCAAGTTTTTGACAAGTCTTTGATAAGATGTGTTAATCGCCGCCAGCGCAGGCCGCTGCCCTGGGGCCGGGCAGGAGGACGGGAAGGGCTATTGGTTTATCAGCCGCGTTGAAGAAAATCTCAGGGTGACACGGGTGCCGACGCCGACTTCGCTTTCAAGATCAATCGTGCCGTCGTGCATTTCCACCAGCGATTTGGTGATCGAAAGTCCGAGTCCGGTGCCTCCGAACTGCCGGCTCAGCGTACCGTCGGCCTGCCCGAATGGCTGAAAAATCTGGCCCATTTTTTCCTGGGGGATGCCGATCCCGGTATCGGTCACCGAAATTGTCAGCCCCTCGTCTTCCACCGTTACACGCATGCCGATTGAGCCATGTTCGGACGTGAATTTGGCCGAGTTCGACAACAAATTGAGCACGATCTGGCGTAGAACCCGTTCATCGCCCATCAACAGCGGCTGTTTTTCGGGCATATCGACGGAAAGTTTTTGCTGCTTGGCCTGGACCCGTGGCTTCACGGTATTCATGCACCACTCGATGACCGCCCCGATCTCCACCGGATATTCGTCGATTTCGAACTTGCCGGCCTCGATCTTGGACAGGTCCAGGATATCGTTGATCACGCCCAGCAGATGCTTGCCGCTGTCGTAAATGCTGGTGGTATATTCCTCGTACTGAGGAGTCCCCAACTCGCCAAAGAGCTTGTCCTGCATCATTTTGGAAAAACCGATGATGGCGTTGAGTGGCGTGCGCAGCTCGTGGCTCATATTGGCGAGAAATTCGGTCTTGGCCCGGTTCGCGATTTCGGCCCTCTCCTTGGCCGTGCTCAACTCTTCGATATGCCGCGTCCGCTCTGTCATGTCGCGGGCGATGGTTGAGTAGAACTCCAGGTTGCTTCCGGATTCGCGGTGAGAAATGATCAATTGCGAGGTCAGCATCTCGTCACCGTCGCGACTGATAAATACTGTTTCACCTCTCCAGATGCCGTCCCGAGCCACGATCGGCAGCCCTTCCTCACGGACATAGTCACGCGACCGATCAGTGTGGAAATCCATCAAGTTGAAGTTGGCGACATCCTCATGGATGCCAATGCCCAGCATTTTCCGCCCCGCGCTGTTCAGGTAGAGGATGGAGCCCTGTTTATCTATCATGGCGACCAGGTCCGAGGTGCCCTCAATGATCGCCATTTGTCGGGTTTGCGCCGCGGCTTCGCGTTTCTTTTCGGTGATATCGCGGATGATCGTCATTCGCTGAACTGGTTGGCCGTCGCTGTCGCGAACCAGCCAACCCCGGACGTCGACGGGGAGCAAGGCGCCGTCCTTGCACAGATATTCCTTTTCATATTCATCGGAATAACCCCGTTCCATGATCTGGCGGAATATTCGCTCTTCAACGCCCCACCAGCGCTCAGGCGTGATGTCCGCCGGTTTCAGGCGCGACATGTCTTCGAGCGTATAGCCGATCATCTCGGTAAAGCCTTTGTTCAGGCCCTCGACCTTGCCGTCCAGGCTGGTGACGACGATTCCGTCCTGAATCGATTCGAACAGGCCGTGATATTTTTTCTCCGACTCTCGTATTGCCTCCTCGGCCCGTCGTTGCTCTGTGATATCCCGGACCACGGCGACCATGCCTATAATTTTGCCGGCATTGTCGCACAATGACGCCAGTGTCAGGCTTCCCAAAAATAATGAATCGTCTTTGCGACGAAGCTCGACTTCTCCGCTCCACTCCTGACCGCGTGTCAGGCGCTCCATTATCGTCGGCCGGTTTCTGTCCCATTTCTTCGAGTCGGCAATGAAAAGATCGGGTGTATCGCCGATGATTTCATCGCGTTCATAACCGAACATCCGGGCGGCGGCCAGATTGCAGTCGGTGATTTTTCTATCCAGGTCGTTGACGACAACGGCTTCGTTGAGTTGCTCCATCACCACCGCTTGCCGGCGCAATGCCTCCTCGACCCTCTTGGCTTCGGTTACGTCCTTGAGAATTGTGATCCCGCCAATCGGATTGCCTTTCTCGTCCCACAGGGGGGCTATGGTTGTCTGGGCGAGGAATTTGACGCCATCCTTGCGGCGAAGCTCCAGAATATTGGACCATGTCTTGTCTTGAGCAAGATGCTCCTGAATTTGATTGATACGCTCGCTCCAGCCCTTGGGGTTGGCGCTGAATATGATCGACGATTTGCCCAAAATCTCTTCACGTCTGTGCCCAAACATCTGTTCGAGCGCGCGGTTGCATTCAACAATCCGCCGGTCGAGGGCGGAAACGAAGACGGCGTCATTGAGTTGCTCCATCACCACCGCCTGCCGGCGCAACTGGACTTCCCGCCTTTTGCGTTCGGTTATATCCCTGGTGATGGCGATTGTGGCGACCGTTTGGCCGCTTTCGGCACATAGCGGCGCCAGCTTCAGCTCCGCAAGAAAGACAGAGCCGTCCTTGCGTCGCATTTCGACCTCACCAGCCCAACTTTCCTCCTGGAAAACACGTTCGGTTACGCCGGGCAGAATTTCGACACGTTGTTCACGGTCATTAACGAAAATGCTGGGAAATCGACCGATTAACTCCATCTTGTCGTAGCCGAAAAGCGTTTGGGCCGCTCGATTGCAATCGATAATCCTGTTTTCGACATCAGTAACGATGACCGACTCGTTAAGCTGCTCCATGACCACGGCTTGCCTGCGAAGCGCTTCCTCGGTTTCCCGCCGAGCGGTAACGTCACGAATGACGGCGACGGAGCCCGCCCGCCGGTTATCACTGTCGAAATAGGGGGCAACCACCAGCTCAGCGAGAAACGGCTCGCCGTTTGTGCGGCGCATCCTGATCTCGCCGGACCATTTTGAGCCCTGGTCCAAACGGGTCGTGATCGACTTTAGCTGGTCTTCCCACTCATCCTGACCATCCATCATCGCCAATGGATGTTGGCCAATCAGGTCCTCGCGATCGGAGCGAAAAATCCGGGCGGCGGCGTCGTTGCAGTCGATGACGCGCGGCGTCACGTCGTTGATGACGACCGCTTCGTCAAGCTGCTCCAGCGCAATCGCCTGGTGATTGAGCGCCTCCGCGGCGGCTTTACGATCGGTTATGTCGACAAAGGTGCTGATAAGTCCCCCGTTTGGCAGGAAGTTGTGTTCGACTTCCACAGCCGTTCCGTTTGACCGGACATATTCGAAGGACCAGTTCTCCTTCCGGGCGAACAGCTCCAGCCGCTGTTGCAAAATGTCATCGGCGTCGCCCGGGCCGTATTCTCCCCGCTCCGCGCTTACCCGGATCAATTCGGCAATCGGCGTGCCCGTCCGGGTCAATTCCTCGGAAAAGCCAAGAAGCTCGGCGAAGCGTTTGTTGCAAACCACCAGTCTGAGGTCGCGGTCATATATGCTCAACCCTTGATCCAGGGAATCGAGCGCTTCCCGGATCATGCCATCTCCGGCGCCAAAGCCAAGCGCAACAATGCCCGGGACCGTTTCCAGTTCCAGATCATGGGAACCAGAGCCGGATATCAAAACTTCGGGTGTCACTTCTTTTCGGTGTGAGCCGGTCAATGCGGCCTCGCTGCGCTCGTTTTTGTCATGTTCCCTATCCCCGCGTTCAAGCGCCACGCAGGCTGTGCTCCCCCTTGGTCGCTAATCCTTGACCCTATTGATTGTCTCCAATCACTAGGATCAGCGTCCCCCAAATCCCGATGAGTCGGCCTCATCGGGATTTGGTATCGGATACCAAGTAACCAATGTTGCTTGAAATGACATTTGACTGCAAGGCTCCATTGTGCCGATCGTGGCGTGCGGGCCGTCGCCAGGTATGGCGGCATCAAATTGCGCCGTACGTTCGCCGCAAAAATCGCTTAAATTCAGGGCTATGAATGGCTATGCGTGACCGGCCTCGGTCGACAGCATGGAGACATTGACACCGAGTTTCGCCATGGCTAATGGCCATTTGAGTTGTGCCTCGGTCTCGAATAACAGTTCATGATCGGCCTCTGTATGCAACCAGCCATTGGCCTGTATCTCATTATCGAGCTGACCGGGCCCCCAGCCCGCGTAGCCCAATGCCAGCAGGCTATGCTGTGGGCCGGAATTGCGGGCGATGGCCTTCAGTATATCGACGGTTGCCGTGAGCGCGACGGTTTCGCTTACGATCAAGGTCGATTCCTGAACATAGTCCGCCGAGTGAAGCACGAAACCGCGTGTTGGTTCGACCGGCCCTCCGGCATGAATGAGGATGTGCTCATTCGGTTGCTCAACTTCGATGTCGAGCTGATCAAGAAGCTGGGGAAATGTTATGTTTCCCACCATCTTGTTGATTACCAGCCCCATGGCGCCTTCCGCCGAATGGGCACATAAATAGATCACCGATCGTTCGAAGCGCGGATCGCTCATGGTGGGCATCGCCAGCAGTAGCTGACCTTCAAGATAGACGTTTTCATTCATTTTTTGAGCCAACGCCACATCCGGTTATGGGTACATACTCCAAGCCCCTTTAAACAAGATGGTCCGCAATCCCGGCAAACTCAAGGCCTGGTTTTTTTCGTAGGGAATTGGGTTCATACCCTCAAATGGTCACGAAGCTTTTACTAAATGGTGAAACTAGCGGCATGGCGGGGCATCGACGGGCGTTGTATAGTCCGGACCCCATTACCAGTCGCCGATTGAAAGCCCGTTGCCTCATGGATGGTCGCAGAAAGACAGGAGCAGCCCTGGAGCGCGGCGTAGCCATTGCGTTGATGGCAATTTTGTGCAGCCTCGGCGCCTCCAACGCGGTGCGCGCGGCCTCGTCGTCCGACTGGATTCGCCACAAATTTGTGGAGACCCGGCTGATTGCAGCCACGAGCGGCCTGTCGCGCGCGGGCAAGATATGGTTGGGCCTGCACATCAAGCTCGCGCCAGGCTGGCACACCTATTGGCGGACGCCGGGTGATTCCGGCCTGCCGACCAGGCTTGATTGGGCGGGCTCGATGAATGTGAAGGATACCGCTGTCGAATGGCCGCTACCCCAGAGGCTGCACAGCTTCGATCAGGATAACTTCGTTTATGTGTCGGAAGTCGTCATACCGATTGAGGTGACGTCGGCGGATCCGACCCGGCCGGTACAGATAGACTTGAAGGTCGAATATGGCGTGTGCCGGGAGATTTGCGTGCCCATGGCCGACCGGCACCGCTTGTCGGTTTCTCCTGTCCCAGGCGGCCCCCGGGAAACGGACTTCACGCCCCTCATTGAGCAGTCCCTTCTTCAGGTGCCGGAGCGGGGCCAAACCAACGAATTAGTGATTGAGAGAGTGGCGCTTGTCTCCCACGGCGATCAGACGGTTCTTGAAATTATCGCTGGCGCTGCTCTGCCGTTTGAAAGTCCTGATGCGTTTGTCGAGGCCCCGACGCCTAACAGATTTGGCGCGCCCAAGGTGATGCTGAAGCCCGACGGAAAACAAGCCGTTCTGCATTTGCCCATATTTGGCGCCCGGCCGGGACAACTGGCGGGAAAGGCCGTTCGGCTTACTTTGTTTGACGGAATTGGCCGTGCGATCGAACGCACCGTGGAAATTGAAAATGATCTAGCGATACCCTTTTCGCAATCGCATAAATAATCCTTGGATCAGGCGAAAATTGTTATCATCGCCAAGTGGGAAACAGGCCGGAAACCGGCGTGGGCCACTGCAACCAGGGAGAAGTGATCATGGCAATTCAGGTTGGCGACGATATTCCTGACTGCACAGTCAGTCATATGACCGCCGATGGGCCGGTTTCGATTACCACCAAGGATCTTTTCTGGGGCCGAAAAGTCGTATTGTTCGCGTTGCCCGGGGCTTTCACGCCCACCTGTTCGGCCAGGCATTTGCCGGGTTTCATTCAAAACGCCGATGCCATCAAGGCCAGGGGCGTGGATATGATTGTGTGTTTATCGGTCAACGACGCCTTTGTCATGGGCGCCTGGGGCCGGGACCAGGAAGCCGGCGATGCCGTGCTGATGGTGGCCGACGGCAACGGCGGTTTCACACGCGCCGTTGGTCTTGAACTCGATGTTACCGGGTTCGGCATGGGCAAAAGATCGCAACGCTATTCGATGATCATCGAGGATGGTGTCGTCAGGGCGCTTAATGTCGAGGCCCCAGGCGCGTTCGAGGTCAGCAGCGCCGAAACCGTCTTGAGACAGCTTTAGCTATTGCGCCTGTCGGTGCGGCATCGGCCGGACCGCGACCGCCGGGCAGACTTTCAGTTTCGGCTCCACCAGTAGCGGCGTGTCGAGTTGCGAGGTGGCGCTGGCGGAGGCGAGCAGCGATTGGACAAAAGTGTCCGCCGATCGGCAAAACCCGGGATCGCGATTGCTGGCAATGGATATGCGGTTCGCCAGACCCGTGATGAAGCGGTCCTGATGGCGCTCGAAATCCGCGCCGAACTGATGCTTGAAATGGCCGGTCAGGATCCGCGCTTGCGCGACCAGGATTGGCGAGAAGCGCTCCACGAATTGGTTATAACTGTCACGAAGCGCCATCCCGGGCCGGTTGTCGCATTTGAGGGCGGCGACCATCAATTCGGTTTGCACAGCCCTGATTCGCGCGGCTTTGGCCTGTGCCGAGGTGACACAGTCGCTGGCCGCCATAATCTCACCGGGGATGGCCGCGGTCAGGAGAAGCGCTAGCGATGACACTGCGAACACCCTGCCGATGGATCGCTTCATGAAACCCCCTTTCCGCCAGGCCCTGGGTTTAGTTTCAAATGCCGGACAGGGGAAAGGTCGCATGGAAATGCCAAGATGTCGTGAACGACCGGCCCAGTTTTAGATAAATCCGATCCGCTCAGAGCCACCGAACCGCATGATGAAGCGTGAACCGGCTTAACTCGGCCTTGATGCGGCGCTCAACATCCGTCCGGTGGTCAGGGTCTGTTTTTTCCACCGTGACAGTGGCGAGTTCTCCGCGATGGTCGTCCGGCCCAACCGAGACCGAAAGTGCGACGCCGTCGTCGCGCAGCGGGGCCAGTGCCGCCTCAAAGGCTCGTTGAGCGGCATCCCAGCGCAGTCGCGGCTTGAAGATTTTGCCGACGCCCGTGAGCGGCAGGACGTCCCGGATCTCGACAAAAACCGGCGCCGCCGCCCGCTCGGGAATATGGGCGCGGGCAAAGACTTGCAACTCCTCGGCATCAACCTCGGCGCCGGGTGTGAGCTGAACATAGGCCACGGGCAATTCGCCGGCGCGCCGATCAGCCATGCCGACCGCCGCGACGATATGAACCGCCGGGTGCCTGTTCAGGGTCTCCTCGATGACCTGGGGGTCGATATTGTGGGCGCCGCGAATGATCACGTCCTTGGCCCGCCCGGTAAGCCATAAATAGCCGTCTTCGTCATGGCGGCCGAGATCGCCGGAATTAAACCAGCGCCCCCCTCCGGGGACGTCGTCAATGAAGACACCGCGATTGTGCGGGTCCTCGACATAGCCCGCAAACAGGCCCGGTCCGGAAACCGCAATGATGCCGATTTCCCCGGCGGCGCATTCCCTTTTGAAGCGGCCGTCCCCATCCAGTTCGACCGCTTTGACACGGTGGTAGGGCACATGAAATCCGGCCGAGCCGAATCGAATTTCGCCGTTTCGCGGATTAAGCGTCGCGTAAGATGAGGTCTCGGTCATGC
Organism: Sphingomonadales bacterium; assembly: GCA_046756385.1. Taxonomy (GTDB): domain Bacteria; phylum Pseudomonadota; class Alphaproteobacteria; order CAZZKF01; family CAZZKF01; genus JBHHWG01. The sequence continues at coordinate 17,847 of JBHHWG010000045.1, forward strand.
CCCAGCCCTCGACAATTTCGGTGCCGATCGAGTTTTTGATCTGATGCAACAACGCCACCGGGGTCGCGGCGCCGCCGGTAAAGCCGCTGCGAATGGAACTGATGTCGGTGTCGCCCAACGGCACATCCATGACTGCCGCCAATGCGGTCGGCACCCCGCCGATCATTGTCGCGCCGAACCTTTCCACGATGCGCCAATAGTCGCGGATCACGGTGGGGTTGCGAAAACCCGATGGCGACAGCAGGACAAGGGTCTCGCCGACCATCAAGCCGCGCAGGCTGGTTATCACGGCATTGCCGACATGGAAAAACGGCAGTCCCATCAAATTGACGCCGTCATGCTCGACGCCCATCATGGCGGCTGTGTTCCAGGCCTGCAGCACCTCGGCCCGATGGGTGTGTTTGGCGAGTTTCGGCAAGCCGGTGGTCCCGCCGGTGTGAAAATAAGCGGCAATGTCGTCGCCCTCAATAGTCCGCCCGCTGACCAGATGATCGCCGGGGTAATTGGCGAGCGCGGTTTCAAACCGCACGGTCCCCGGGATGTCAGTGGCGCCTCCGATCACGACCACTGCCTTGAGCCCCGGAAGGTGATCGCGGGCCGCGGCGACCTTCTCCCAGGCCCCGTCGCCGGCGTCGGGGCCGGTCGTGACCAGGACCGAAGTGCCGGCGGCGTCCATCAGGGCGATCAGTTGCCCGGTTTCGAGAAACGGATTGAGCGGATTGGCGATGCCCGCGGCCTCGGCCCCCCAGAGAGCGAATTCGGTTTGCGGCAAGATGGGCAGCAACAGGGAAATTACATCACTGGGCCCCACGCCCAGATCGTGAAACAGATTGGCGGCTTGCGTGATTTTCTCGATCAGTTCGCGATAGCTGTAGGACACCGGCTCGTCGCTGGCCGACCCGGTGGGCAGGAAATGGAGCGCGGTCTTTTCAGGCCATTTGCTGGCGGCGGCGCGAAGAGCCTCGTAGGTGCTGTCGTGGCGCAATCGTTCGGTGCAGGAGACGCGCTCGATCTCGGCGACATCGGCGAGCGAGCGGATCATGAAGCCATTTGTGTACATATTGTCCCCCAGGTTTTTTGCTTTTTGATGCCGATCATGCGCGGCGTGCGGAAACTATACGACGCTCGTCAGTAGTTTTTGAAGATCATTCATTTTCAACACCCTGCTAGTCTTCGGAAAGTTGACTGCGCAGTGCCTGGGCGTCCGCAAGGCCGTCAAAATGCCGGCCTGACCGCAGTGCCGCTTCGAGTTCGACGCGGGCTTCCTCGCGCCGGCCCAGGGCATTGAGAGCGACCGCGACATGGAAGCGAATGGCCTCGTCCCGGGACGCCCTGGCCTGAGCCTCCCGGAGCAGCGCCAGCCCACGGCCTGGCTCGCCGCTTCGCACCAGAATCCAGCCATAGGTGTCGAGGACCGAAGTGCTTTCCGGGGCCAGCTTATAGGCAAGGCCCGCAAGTTCGATCGCGCCAGCCCTGCCGGTCTCAAAATAAAGCCAGGCAAGATTGTTCAAGACCACCGAATTTTCAGGCGCCGAAGATAACAGTTTTTCGTAAAGGCTGATCGCCTTGGCCAGATAACCACCCTTGATATAGCCATTCGCGAGCACGACCTTGGTTGCCTGATCGTCGGGGTGCTGTTCCAGCCAGTCCTCCAGCAGTCGAAGACCGTCATCACGCCGGTCCTGCCGCACCAAAACCCGGTACAAAGCGGTGATGAGCGCCTGGGTCTGCTCGTCTCCCAGGGCGCCGCGCAATATCTTCTCGGCAGAGTCCGGATTGCCGGACTGGAGCATCACATTGGCGACAACCGCTTCACCGCCGGACTGCCCGTTGGTCACCCGTTGCATTTCATCGACCAGCCCGAGAGCCCGGTCAATTTCGTCGGACTGTATTTCCAGATTGATCAGCGCGTGCCAGGCCGACATGAAACTGCGATTCCATGCGATCGACCTTTCATAGGACATCCGCGCTCCGCTTGGGTCGCCGACAAATTCCTGGACTTGCCCAAGGCGGAACAAGGCCGGCGCCCTGTTTCTCGCCAGTTTGACCATTTCCAGATAGCTTCCCACCGCTGCCTTGCGAAGACCGGTTGCAAGCTGGACCCGCGCCATGAGTTCAAGCATGTCGGTATCGTCGGGGGCCTGTTTGCGATAATCCTCGGCAATTGCGGTGGCCTGTTCGAATTGTTCATCATCCAGATAGAATCTGACGAGATGAAACCACGGCTCCCTGAGTTCAGGCTTGCTCGCGCGGGCTTTCTCCATGCCCGCAATGGCCGCGGCGGTCTGGCCTTGCGACTTGTCGATCCTGGCCAACTCGATCACGGCCTCCACACTCCCCTCCGGCCAGGTCAAGACGTCCTGATAACGGCGTTTTGCCGCCTCGATATTGCCCAGGCGAAGGTCGAGCCGGGCGAGATTGAATTGCGCCGGGACATAAGCAGGCGCCAACTCCAGCGCGCGCTTGAAATGGGACCGTGCCGATTTCGTGGCTTCGGTTCCCAGATAGGCGATGCCGAGCAGATTCTGGATATAGGCATTTTTCGGGTGGTCCTCGGCCAGGGACAGCGTCGTCTCCAGCGCCCCCTGATAATCGCGGTCCCGGAGCTGGGCCAGGCTGAGAAAAATGGCGGCATCCAGGGAAGACGGATCGAGCGCGCGCGCCTTCGTCAGCTCCCGTACCGCCAGCGCGGCCTCGCCGCCGCCGAGATGCCCCAGTGCAAGGTTGGTGTGGGCTTCGGCCGACGAGGCGTCGAGACTGGCCGCGCGCCGAAAATAGCTGGTCCCCTTGTCGTACTGTTTGTGCTTGATATAGGCGGTCGCGAGCAGGCTGAGCAACTGGACGTCGTTGTCGCGAATGCGCAATGCGGCCTCGAGCGATTCAATTGCCTGCCCTGGATTTTCCAACCGAAGCTCCAACAGACCCAATAATTTGTGGCCGTCGGGATCAGCGGGGCGATGCAATGTGTATCGGGTCAGATAGGCCTTGGCTTCCTCATGGTTGCCCAGCGCAAAGCTAACCAGGCCATGGAGGAACACGATCGGCGGGTGGGACTGTATTACAACGGGCGCCACTTGCTTGAGCGCGACCTCGGCATTTTCAAGCTTGATGCGGGCATTTATATCGTCGCCCTGGGCAGCCAGCATGAGCGCCTCAAGATAACTTGCGCCGGGATCATCATTGGAGTGTTCGCGAATCTCGACGATTTCCGCTTTTGCCGCGTCGAACATCTCCCGGTCAATGAGAACCGACGCCCGGCCCAGGCGCGCCGGCACATGACCGGGGTCGGCGGCAATGGCGGCGTCATAGGCCCCGATGGCGGCGTCGGCGTTCTGGTGATAACGCTCGATATCGCCTTTCAGGGCCCACGCGGTTGCGGCGGTTCGGGAAAGTGACAACGCCTTTTCCACAAAGTCGGCCGCACTGTGCAAATTTCCGCGAATAAAAGCGATCCGGCCCAGGGCGACCAGAGGATCGGGATCTTCCGGTTTCAATTGTGAGGCGTCGAAAAAAGAACGCTGGGCGTCATCAATTTTTCCAAGCCCCAAATAAGCTTCTCCGCGCAAAAGCAGAATCCGCGTTTCGATCTCGGGGCCGCGCGCCGCTGGAATAATCTCGTCGAGCAATTGCTGGTTCATGTCCAGCAACAGGTAGGACTTGGCCAATGGCGTCAGCACCAGCGCCTCGTCGGCGCCCGCGCGCCGCGCGGCCTTCAGCTCTTTTTCCGCGGCCGCCGCATATCCCATTTCGAGCAGCGCTTCTCCTAGAAGAATGCGGGCAGGGAGGTTGTCGGGGGCTTGCTGTAGCGCGTTCTTGAGGTGGATGGCCGCGGCCTCGTACTGGCCCGCGCGAACGCTGATCAAGGCATCCTCGTAGGGCGAACTGGCTTGCGTTGTTTCAGGCGCGGCGGTTGTTTGATTTGAAAAAAACGCGGCTGTCAGCAACCAGGCGGCGGCAAAATACTCCAGCCACCGATGACCAGTTGCTTCGGTCCGTTGTCGCATGCTTTCCGGCACGTCAAAGCACTTCATGTCCCGTCATCGTATAGGTGTTTCGTTGGGTTGTTCAACTCATAATCTGGCGCGAAACACCGGCGGCGCACAGGGCCGCCGCCGCGAAAAACAAAATTTGATTGGGAAGGAAGCCGTTATACCAAGGGTCATTGATCATGACCCTTATACCCGCGTTCAAGCGCCACGCAGGCTGCGCTCCCCCTTGGTCGCTAGTTGTGGA
>JBHHWG010000046.1:0-21752 GCA_046756385.1 Sphingomonadales bacterium
CGCGCGAATTCAACAGGGTCCTGATTCTCGCCTCGATCAAGCGGTGGGCGCGACGCCGTGAGTCTCGACAACTGTTTACGAAGCGCCTGCGAATGGCCGTCTGTGGAAGCCTCCAGCCGATCCAGGATTACCGGCACGGGGACGTGCCACCGGTGAATGTCTTTCCGACCCGCCGCTCGGGCAATTACTTCACAGGAATTAAAGGCCAGGAACCCGCCGGCGAGCCGCAGTGCCTGAGCGCTTTCAACCGCCAGACGGGCATCCGGTCCCCGCAGCAACCCGACCGGTCGCAAATAGACACGAATATCGGGATCCAGGCGATCCGGCCAACTTGAATCAGTCATGTGCCGTAATTCAACGCCGTGCCCGTCTCAGGAGCCCGGTTGCGGCTCGGGCTTGACCGGGCCGGTTGGATTTTTGGCGCGCCCCTTTGGCTTACCGCCAGTGATCGGAACCGACGAGACCTTCGTGGGAGCTGCGGACGCCTCATCGTCGTCATCGAACTTGGGCTGGATTTCCTCCCCTCGCATCAGCGTATCGAGGTCGTCTCCGTTCAAGGTCTCATATTCCAGAAGCGCGGCTGCGATCCGTTCAAGCTGGTCGCGATATTTGGTCAATATCCTGGTTGCATTTTCGTAACAGCCCTCGACGATCTCACGGATCTCCTGGTCGATTAACCGCGCGGTATCATTGGAGATGTTCTGGCGCCGGGTCACGGAATGACCCAGGAAAACCTCATCCTCATTTTCGCCATAGGCCAGCGGTCCGAGTTTGTCGCTCATGCCGAACTGGGTAACCATCGCGCGGGCCATGCGAGTGGCCTGATTGATGTCGGACGTAGCCCCCGAGGTCACTTTGTCATGGCCGAACACCAACTCTTCGGCGACACGGCCGCCCATGGCCACCGTGATGTCGGCGAACAGCTTCTCGCGCGACAGCGACAACTGGTCGCGTTCGGGCAGTCTCAGAACCATGCCCAGCGCCCGGCCGCGCGGAATGATCGTCGCTTTATGGATCGGATCGGACGCCGGACAATGCAGGGCGACCAACGCATGGCCGCCTTCGTGATAAGCGGTAAGCTTCTTTTCTTCCTCGCTCATGACCATGGAGCGCCTCTCGCTCCCCATCATGACTTTTTCCTTCGAAGCCTCCAGTTCCTCCATCGAAACCAGACGTTTGCCCTTGCGCGCCGCCAGCAAGGCAGCCTCATTGACCAGGTTGGCGAGGTCCGCGCCCGAGAATCCCGGCGTGCCGCGGGCGATGACCTTGGCTTCCACGTCAGGCGCCAGCGGAACCTTGCGCATATGGACTTTCAGAATTTTCTCGCGCCCCAGAATATCGGGATTGGGCACCACCACCTGCCGGTCGAACCGACCGGGCCGCAGCAATGCGGGGTCGAGGACATCGGGACGGTTCGTCGCCGCCAGAATGATGACTGCTTCGTTCTCCTCGAACCCATCCATTTCGACCAAAAGCTGGTTTAACGTCTGTTCGCGCTCGTCGTTGCCGCCGCCCAGACCGGCGCCGCGATGCCGGCCCACAGCGTCAATTTCGTCAATAAAGACGATACAGGGCGAATTTTTCTTGGCCTGGTCAAACATGTCACGCACCCGGCTCGCGCCGACGCCTACAAACATTTCGACGAAATCAGACCCTGAAATTGTAAAGAACGGCACATTGGCCTCGCCCGCCACCGCCCGTGCCAGAAGCGTCTTGCCGGTGCCCGGCGGTCCTACAAGCAGGGCGCCGGTTGGAATTTTGCCGCCCAGGCGCTGGAATTTTCCGGGATCCTTCAGGAAATCGATGATTTCCTCCAGTTCCTCCTTGGCCTCGTCAATGCCGGCGACATCGTCGAACGTTACCCGGCCCTGCTTTTCGGCAAGCAACCGCGCCTTGGATTTTCCAAAACCCATGGCTTTGCCACCGCCCGACTGCATCTGACGCATAAAGAAAATCCAGAACCCGATGATCAGCAGCATCGGGAACCAGGTTATCAGCGCCCCGAGCAGCATATTGCTGTCCTCCGGCTCGGACTTGATCCGCACCCCTCGCTCATAAAGGCGCGCAACTATGCCCGGGTCTTCGGGCGCATAGGTGATGAACGGGCGGCCATCGTGAAAATGCCCTTTAATGACACCGTGCTGGACCCTGACCTCGGCCACATTGCGATTGTCGACTTCCGCCAGAAAATCCGAATATGGAATTTCAGCATTGGCGGTTCGCGCCCCAGGCCCCTGGAACAGATTATAAAGGGCCACCAGCAACAGGACGACGATCACCCAAAGCACTACATTCCGGCCAAGACTGTTCACATCAAGTTCCCTTATTCACCCGCGACGGGGCGTAAATTTCCGCACAACAGGACCGCTCTTCCAAAAGCAACGCGCCAAATAACCAAACCACCTTCACAGCCCCGGCTTTTATTGCGCGATCGGGCCCCCGCCCTGCTTATAACAGTTCTCACTGTCTTACAGATAGGATCACCGCTCGCTCAAACAACCTTTTCAGGTAAGTCAGCATCCGGGATCGGGAATCAAGTCTTTTCCGCTCCAGCCATGGAAAGCGGCGCGAACCTGACCTGGAACCGCCCGAACCAGTTTTCCCAGCCGGGCCTTACATACCCAAGATGGGGCACTGCGATCAAGGCGCCATCCACACGAAATGCCGGTACAGTCAGGACATGCCCCGAAGGCAGGCCCGGACTGTGCCCGAATGCGGCGGTTTTCCTGATTTCGGACCAGCCATCCGACCTCAATGCCGCTACCTCGATCATGCCTTCGTCCTCCCCGGCGGCATCGGCATCCAAATGTATCTGGAAGCGACCATCCCATCGCAGGGACGATCCGGGACGGACCACCCTCGCCCCCTCAACCGACGACGGCTCCCGACATATCAAATAATCGCCGGAGTCGCGCGCGAAACGACGGGGGCACGGACGGATCACGCAGCCCGAAAGAGTGCGCCCACGCCCAATTTTCTGGTCCCGGATTGCGTCATGAACGCGCTCAAGGCGCTCAAGCCGTGGCCGGTACATGGCGCCGCCAACTTTCATCAGCAGGGCGGCAAGGGCTCGTAGCGAAATTTCTTGCGGCACCCGCATCAACGCTTCCGAATCAAATCTGGCGTATCCTGATGGATGGATTTCAGAACATTCATCGAGAAGTTGCCGGGTCGCCCACTCGAGGGCGCGCCGGGCCCGCATCATGCGCGCGGCGGTAGCCGCCAGTCGGTCAGGCGTCAGCCCCTCAGACGCCAATGCGGGTAGCGCGTTGCGCATGCGGACCCGGGCGAATGAGTGATCGGCGTTGCTGGGATCGTCGATCCAGTCCTGTCCCATCGCGCGCAAGGTCGCCCGCATCCGCGCTTTCGGAATCGCCAGCAACGGCCTGACCAGACGGACCGGCCCATCATCAACGATCCGCGCCATTGCCGCCAAACCGTCGACTCCGCTGCCACGGCCCAGTCGCAGCATGAAAGTCTCCGCCTGATCCTCGAGGTGATGGGCGAGAGCCAAATGGCCAATGCCGTGCTCGATGCACCAGTCACCGAGCAGGCGATAACGCGCCTGACGCGCCGCGGCCTGGATGCCGGACCTGGGTTTGACGCCGTGCCAGGTGAGGATGTGATGCTCAATGCCGCGACGCTCAAGCCAATCGGCGACCCTGTGCGCTTCGTCCCTGGATTCGGCTCTTAAGCCATGATCGACGGTCAACGCCACGATGGGCGCCGTCGGAGCGGCCTCATCACGTGACCTTGCCGGCCTCGCGAACTCCTTTAGCCAGCGATCGGTTAGAACGGCCAGGGCCATGCTGTCGGCGCCGCCGGACACCGCCACCGCAATCGCCGGGGCCACCCCGAACGGACCCGCCTGGTCCATCAACGCGGCGAACTCACCCTCGCCGATCGGTTCGTCGCCTCGACTATTCAGATTGCGGCGCCCGGCCACCGGCTTTAAACCCGGTCACGAACAGCCGGCCCGACGGGCCTGGGTTTTCAGCAGGTCCGCGAGCCGTTTTTCAGGATTTTCGTATCGGGTCGAGAATTTCCGATAGATGACACAAGCCTCCTCCGACTCGCCAAGAGCATGCAGGCTCATGCCCAGTTTGATCAGGCTGTCGGGCCCCTTGGTGCTGTCACCATAGGCTTCGTAGCCATCGAGGAAGGCCTGGACCGCATTCTCAAAATCCCCCCGCTGATAATAGCTGTGACCGAGCCAGTACTGCGAATTGGCCGCCAGGTCATGATCTGGATACCGGATCAGAAACGCCTGAAAAACCACCCCGGCGGCTTCATATTCCCCACCGCGAAGCTTTGTGCGCGCCGCATCGTAAAGCTCTTTGGGCGACAGCTCCGCGAATTCGTCGCGTGCCTGTGGCTGGTCGCCCTCGATCGGGCCATCCTCATTTTCCGCCGCGACCGCCTGATCGCTCTCGCCGCCCGCTTGCGGTGTCTCGACAACATCCCCTTGCGAGCCGCGTTCCCCTTGCGAGCCGCGTTCAAGGGCGGACAGGCGGAAATCGACATCCTGCGCGAGCTTTTCAAATCGCTCGCCGAACAATCGAATTTGATGACTGGCCTGTTCGATCTGGCCGGTCAGCGACCGCAGCTCGATTTCCAGTTCATTAAGACGCACCTCGATATTCGCGGCTTGCGTCCGATTGTCGGCGCCGTCGGGTTCGGGATTTTGCATCGGCTCGACATCTTCGCGGGCAAGATAGCGCTTGATCGCGTCGAGGTCCCGCTCCATGGCATGAAGGCGCGTGCTTAGGGAACGAACTGTCTCCCTTTGCGCTGTCGCCGGAAGAGGGGCTGCAATGCCCACGACGGCCACGAGAATCGCGGCCCAAAAACAAGAATATCTCATCGCTGCCAACATCTGTCTGATCAAAAAACGGGGTTTGATCAAAAAAAACGGGGTTTGGCCAACGCTTGGCGGCTTGGAAAAAGTCCGGCCGTCAAAAAAATGACCCTTCGCCCAAGCGCAACCTGCTTTCCCGGCGAATGCAGCATGCTCGCCAGGAAAGCAGGTATATCACTATTTTTCGGGTTTGCCGACTAATCAGCCACGCGGGTTGGTCTAATTGACCTTAATCACGCCCCGGCGGTTTTTAGCCCACGCGGCCTCGACAGAGCGAATGTCAATCGGTTGCTCCTTGCCATAGCTGATGGTTTCAACCCGACCGGCATCCACGCCAAGTGCAACCAGGTAATTCATGATCGCGGTCGCCCGCCGCTCACCCAGCGCCAGATTGTATTCGCGAGTGCCCCGTTCGTCACAGTGGCCCTCCACACTTATGCGGATTTGTCTGTGCTGCAAAAGCCAGTTGGCCTGGCGGCGCAGAATGTCTCTCGCCTCGGGCGACAGATCGAAACGGTCGTACGCGAAATGCACCCGATCGCCGATATTGGCGACGAGATCGTCCTGGCTGCCCGGCACCGGTCCGGTGTCCATCGGTTCAACCTCCACCGGCTTTGCCGGAACGGACGGAACCGCCGGCCCGGTATCGACTTCCTCTGGCGCCGGAGGCGCCTCGGCCACGGGTTCAGGCGTTTGGGCGCAGCCCGCAATAAACAGCAGTGCCGCCGCCGCACCGCCAAACTTAACCGCAAAAGACATAGGTCGCATCGAGGCAACTCCCCTAAAGATGGCGCATCAAGGTTCTTTTCAGACCGATTACGCTGATTAGTCCTCCCAAAACGGATGGTCTCGACCTGCCTGGTGCACGCCTTTTTAGCCCACCACCCCTTTTATCACGTTGAAAACTATAAGGGTGCCGGCTCACCGGATCAAGGGCGACCATGCTGGGTCCGATGCTTCCACCGGTGTCAATACCTCCCGTTCGTTATACCCGGTCAGATCGATCGACCATAAACGGGTTGTTCCGCCTTTCCCGTCTTCGGTGTATGGCGTTTGACGAAAGAACATTAAAACGCGGCCATTCGGCGCCCAGGTCGGCCCCTCGTCAAGGAAACTTTCCGTGAGCAGCCGCTCGCCGGTTCCGTCGACCCGCATCACGCCGATATGAAAACGGCCGCCGTGCATCTTGGTGAACGCGATCAGATCGCCGCGCGGCGACCAGATCGGCGTCGCATAGCGGCCGAGCCCAAAACTGATCCGGCGCACATCGCTGCCGTCAGCCTTCATGACATAGATCTGCTGACTGCCACCACGGTCGGAATTGAACACGATATGCTTGCCGTCGGGCGAGAAGGACGGCGATGTGTCAATCGCCGGATGGCTGGTCAGCCGGGTGGTTTCACGCGTGCGAAGATCCATCACATAAAGGTCTGAATTGCCGCCTCGGGCCATGCTCATGATGACGTGGTTGCCGTCGAATGAGAATCGGGGCGCAAAGGTCATGCCGGGGAAATCACCCAGCACCTCCTGCTTGCCGCTGTCGATATTATAGAGATACACGCGCGGCCGGCCGCCGTAATAGGACAGATAGGTGATTTCCTGCGTGGTCGGCGAAAATCGCGGCGTCAGCACCAGATGATCGCCATTGGTAAGAAAACGCAGCGCCTCGCCATCTGAATCCATGATCGCCAGCCGTTTGACGCGCCGGTTGCGCGGGCCGCTCTCGGCAACATACACAACCCGGCTATCGAAATAGCCGGTTTCGCCGGTCAGACGGCTGTAGATCGCGTCGGCAATGATATGGGCGACCCGGCGCCAGTTGTCCCGCGCTGATGTGTAGGCAAGCCCTGTCATCTGGTGTTCGGCGAACACGTCCCAAAGGCGGAATTCGACGCGGGCCTGACCATCGGGCCTCAGGCTTGCCCGGCCGGTTACAAGCGCCTGGGCGTTAATGGCCCGCCAGTCGGCAAAACGCGGGCGGATCCGGTTGGTGCTCCCGGATTCGATAAACGCCTCGGGGTCCATGGGTCGGAACAGACCCGAGTGGGCGAGATCAGCCGTCACCACCTGGGCGATTTTCATCCAAAGCTGTTGGCCCTGGTCCGCGTCATCCGGCCTTGCAGAGGTTGTGATAGCGATCGGCAACGGGTCAACATTGCCCTGTGTGATATCGACTTTCAGCACCGCTTGCGCCGGTGAAGCGACGCCAAGCGCCGACAGCAGCATCGCCAGGCTGATCGCCATCCTCATCATCATCCGCATTCCCACCTCGCCGGTTACGCCTTTGTTAAATGTTAAAAATTTCATGACGATCCGTTTCAGCCGTCCAATGTCCGGCTAGGATCAAAACTCAATTCCGAATCGCGCCAAATCTGGTAATGTTCGACCGGCAAATCAAGTGGCGCGCATTTCTGAACCGCGCGACGGGCACTCTCGGCGGCGGCCCGGAAGAACTCCTGCCCCTTGGCGTACATGCGTTGTTGGTCGACAATCTCCGGCGGCCGCGCCAGCGAACCGTCGGGGTTCAGAAACACCCGGATTCTGACAGCCAGATTATGGGAGTTCCGCGCGCCGGCGGGTATGGTCCAGCAGTGCTCGATCTGGGACCGCATGGCGTCCTGAATGCCGACGGTCAGCCGTTTTCGTTCGATGCCGGTCAATCGGGAGCGAATATCGGAATCGGCGCTCGCCTTTTTACCCGCCGGGTCCGGATCGGGTGCCTCGACCTCCTTGCTGGCCCGTCGCTTGTCCAGCAACGCCGAAAGGCGATCCGGGTCGTAGCGTTTGGGCGGGCGGGGCTTGACGCGCGGCGCCAGGGTCGCGGTTTGCCGCCGTGGCGGCGGCTTGGGCTTGGCCCGCGGCGTCTCGATCTCGGGCGGCAGGGGCACGGCCGGCGCCTCATCCGGCGAGGTCTCGACGCGCCGTTGCGGCTTGGGTTTTGGCGCCACCGGCTCGGGTTCCAACGCGGCTTGCAATGGCTCGGGCTTCGGCGCGCTGGAAAGCTCCTCTATGTCGAGGATCTCGACGGGAATGATTTCCGCCATTTCCAGTCGTTCGGGGTCACCCAAAGGAATACCGGTGATCACGAGCGTGATCGCGGCGATGTGGAGAAAGGCGGATATGAAGATCCCCTGCCGCACCTGTCAGCGCCTCCTCCTTGGCAGTTCCGTCACCAACGCCACCTTGGAAAAGCCGGCGGCATTGAGCAACCCCATGACTTCCATGATCTGCCCGTAGGCGATCGCCCGGTCGCCCCGCACATAAATGCGGACATCCCGGTTGTTCTCGGCAATGGCCTGAAGCCGCGCCACCAGTTCGCGAGGCTGGACCGCGGTATCCTGAAGAAAAATCGCGCCCGATTTGTCGATCGACACCGACAGCGGCTGCTGGTCCTCAGGCAACGGTCGCGCCTGACTGCGCGGCAGGTCGATCGGCACGCCAACCACCAACAGCGGCGCGGCGACCATGAAAATGATCAACAACACCAGCATGACGTCGACAAACGGCGTCACATTGATCTCAGCCATTGGCCGGTACCGGGTCGTGGTCGACCGGCGCCAGGCCATGCCTTGCGGTGCGCCGCCCATCACAAGGCCTGCTGGTCAAGCCGACGCGACAGGATCGCCGTGAACTCGTCGGCGAAGCCTTCGAGGCGGACGGAATACCGCCCCATGTCGTTGGCGAACTTGTTGTAGGCGATGACCGCGGGAATAGCCGCCACCAGCCCCATCGCGGTTGCGAACAAGGCCTCGGCGATCCCCGGGGCGACCACCGCCAGGCTGGTATTGTGGCTTAACGCGATCGACTGGAAACTGTTCATGATCCCCCACACCGTGCCGAACAATCCGACAAACGGCGCGGTGGAGCCAACGGTCGCGAGAAACCCCAGATAGCGCTCCAGGCGCTCGATCTCGCGATTCATGGTCACGCGCATGACTTTATGAATACGCTCCTGAAGTGCTGCGTTGGGGCCGACGGCTCCGGCGCCCATGTCATGGGACCGCTGCCACTCGCGCATCGCCGCAATGAACAGCATGGCCATCGGATGATCGGCCTGAAGCTTGAGGCGGGCATAAAGATCGTCGAGCGAGGCGCCGGACCAGAAGGTCTCCTCGAACGCATCCGCCTTTTCGTCAATGCGCCGGTAGCGGATGGTCTTGTCGGCGATGATCGACCAGCACCAGAACGAGGCCACCAACAGCAGCAGCAAAACGAGCTGAACGACGATATCGGCCCCTGAGAACATGCCCCACAAGGAAAAATCGGGAACCGTGCCGCCAAGGTCCACGGTCGTTATGGTTTGCTCTTCCATCACTCCAACTTTCTATTGAGAGAACGCTTCGGCAAGCGCCTCGAATCCGTGCCGGACATCGACCGGTATTCGACGCGGCCTGCCGTCCCGCTTCAAACATGCGATCCTGATTTCCGCCCGAACCAAATCATCAGTTCCGCGTCGAACAACCTGTTCGACATCAACCATGGCGGCGCCGATCTTGATCACCCGGGTCGCCACGACAAGCGCATCGTCGAGTTGGGCCGGCATCAGAAAATCGACATTACACCGGCGAACCGCAAAGCCGACAAAGCCGCCATCCTGACGCGCCAAAAGCCGCGACTGGTCGACACCGGCGAGCCTGAGCATGTCGGTGCGGCCCCGTTCCATGAATTTCAAATAATTGGCGTAATAGACTATGCCGGCAACGTCGGTGTCTTCGTAATAGACCCGGACCGGCAGAACATGCACGCCGTTCGAAACCCTGCCCATGGCCGGCAAGACCGGCTCGCCGCCCGGCGCATTATCGGCCGCCCGATCAGCCACGATTATCGCCCGGTTCGTTGCCATCGAGAAGTTCCATTTGCGCCTGTCTTTCCTGAAGCGCCTGCCCTGAGGGCGGCCCCAAACCCAAATGCCGGAACGCGGCATCGGTCGCCATGCGGCCGCGCGGCGTGCGCTGAACCAGTCCCTGCTGAAGCAGATAGGGTTCGATGATGTCCTCGATCGCATCCCGTGGCTCCGACAAGGCGGCGGCGATGGTTTCGACCCCGACCGGCCCGCCCCCGAAATCGACCGCGATATACCGGAGATATTTCCGGTCCATGGCGTCGAGTCCCAGATTATCGACTTCGAGCCGCGCCAACGCCTGGTCCGCGATCGCCTCGTCGACCGGCGACACCCCGGCCACCGCGGCGAAATCACGCAATCGACGCAATAATCGACCGGCCACCCTCGGCGTGCCCCGGGAACGACGCGCGATCTCGTGGGCGCCCTTGGGTGTAACATCCATTCCCAGGACCCTCGACCCGCGTGTCACGATCGATTCAAGTTCCTCGGTATCGTAGAAGGACAAGCGAATGGGAATGCCGAACCGGTCGCGCAGCGGCGTCGTGATCAGCCCCGACCGGGTGGTGGCGCCAACCAGCGTAAACGGCGCCAGATCGATCCGCAGCGAGCGCGCCGCCGGCCCTTCACCGATGATCAGATCGAGTTGGAAATCCTCCATCGCCGGATAGAGAATTTCCTCGACCGCCGGATTGAGGCGGTGAATTTCGTCAATGAACAGCAGATCGTTGGGCTGCAGGTTGGTCAGCAATGCCGCCAGGTCGCCGGCCTTGGCGATCACCGGGCCCGAGGTGGCGCGGAAATTAACGCCGAGCTCCCGGGCGATAATTTGAGCCAGCGTGGTCTTGCCCAGCCCCGGCGGGCCATGGAGAAGAACATGATCGAGCGCCTCACCCCGGGCGCGCGCCGCCTGAACGAAGATGCGCAAATTCTCGCAACTCTGCTTCTGGCCGACGAATTCATCGAGCCGGGTCGGGCGCAATCCGGCCTCCAGCGTGTCCTCGCCGTCGAAACGGCCATCGACGAGGCGGCCGCCCTCAAAGTCGCCGCCCGTCATCGGCTGAGCTCCTTAAGACCCTCGCGCACCAGCTCCGACGCGCTCACTTGCCCGTCCTGTCGCCGGGTGACCGCGGCAATGGCGGTCACCGCGTCGGCGCGGCGATAGCCGAGATTGACAAGGGCGGATACCGCGTCGGCAGTTGCGCCGCCTGCATCGTCGCCGGCGGCATTCGCGATGGCCGCCACACCTGCCGGGAGCACGGCGAGGCCAGCGGCCTTATCCTTCAGCTCGTTAACCAGGCGCGCCGCCAATTTCGGCCCGACGCCATTGGCCCGGGAAAGCGCGGCCCGATCCTGCACCGCGATCGCCTGCGCCAGTTCCGCCGGTGGCAAGACCGACAATATGCCGAGCGCAACCCGGGTGCCCACCCCCTGGATGCTTTGCAAAATGCCGAACCATTCACGCTCGACGTCGTCCATGAAGCCATACAAGTGAATATGGTCTTCACGCACATGGGTTTCGATGATCAGGCTGACCGCTCCGCCCGCGGCCGGCAGGGCCCGCAAGGTTTTGGAGGAGCAAAACACCAGATAGCCGACGCCGCCGACATCAACAATCACCCAATCCTCGCCGACCGAATCGACGAGCCCCTTGAGCTTGGCGATCATGACACAGCCGCCTGCCCGGACAAGGCTTCCACGATGCGCCTTTGCCCCCCGGTCTGATGGGCATGACATATGGCCACCGCAAGCGCGTCCGCCGCGTCCTGGCCGTTGATCTCGACACCCGGCAACAGAATGCCGACCATGGCGTGAATCTGTTCCTTTCCGGCATGGCCCGCGCCGACCACCGATTTCTTGATCATGTTGGGGGCATATTCGGCGACCGGGAGCCCGGCCAGCGCCGGCGCCAGCATCACCACGCCGCGCGCCTGTCCGAGTTTGAGCGTCGATGTCGGGTTCTTGTTCACGAAGGTTTCCTCGACCGCCGCGCCATGGGGGTGCCATTGCGCGATGATCGTCTGAAGGCCATCATGAATTTGCAGCAACCGCTCGGAAAGCGTCGCCCGGTTGTTGGACTGCACGACGCCATTGGCCAGATGGGACAGTCGGTTGCCCCGGGTTTCGATGATGCCCCAACCGGTTCGTCGCAAGCCCGGATCAAGACCGATCAGCCGTTGGGTGGCAACCATGACAACGAGCCCCTAGTGGTTCAACTGAAACATTCCGATCCGATGAAATTGGGCCGATGTTTCGACAAGTTGGGCCACAACAAAACGATAAGCTACCGGTATCAGCCGGCCAGCCTGGCCAACACGTCTTCGGCGACCTCGAAATTGGAAGAGATTTTTTGTACGTCGTCGTTGTCTTCCAAAACCTCGAGCAGCCTGAACAGTTTGCCGGCGTTTTCCTCTCCAACCGCGACCGTGTTTTGCGGACGCCAGATCAGGTTGGCTTCCTCGGGCTCGCCGAGGGCCGCTTCCAGGGCCTCGCGGACATCATGAAGTGTGTCGCCGGCACAATAGATTTCGTGGCTTTCGTCGCTCGAGATGCAGTCGTCGGCGCCGGCCTCAAGCGCGGCCTCAAACACATCGTCCGCCGAGCCGGCACTGGCCGCGTACCGGATCAGGCCGACCCGGTCGAACATATAGGACACACTGCCGGTGGCGCCCAGGCTGCCGCCATGTTTGTGAAAAGCGGTTCTCACGTCGGCGGCGGTGCGATTTCGGTTATCCGTCAGGCCATCGACGATGATCGCGGTGCCGCCCGGCCCGAATCCTTCGTAACGAACCTCTTCAAACGCGTCACCCTCGTTGCCGAGGGCCCGTTTGATGGCGCGCTGAATATTGTCCTTCGGCATGCTCATCTTGCGCGCCGCGACCACCGCCGCGCGCAGCCGCGGATTCTTGTCCGGATCGGGCATGCCGGAGCGCGCCGCAACGGTGATTTCCTTGGACAATTTGCTGAACATCTTGGAGCGCTTGGCGTCCTGCGCGCCCTTGCGATACATGATGTTTTTAAATTGAGAATGTCCCGCCATCAATGCCTCCCAGGCGATTATTCTGAAGCGTTCCCCAGGGCGCCGCCGCCCGACGCCACCGCCGGACTTGGTTCATATCCGGTTATGTGAGGCATTTATTACGCCTAACAGAGCAATGTGGCAACATTGGGGCTTGCCGCCATGGAAAATCTTCTCAAGGAATGACCTCCCTCAAACGCGGGCCCAGCCGTACTGGCGAGACCGTGACCGCGAGGCCGGTTTTGTCGTCGGTCTCCACATGGACGCCACAAAACGTCCCCTCGCCCAGCGCCGGCGTGAACCGCCCGCCGGGAATTTTGCGGGTAAAGCGGCGCAGCGGCTCTTCCTTTTCCATTCCGATCACTGAATCGTAATCGCCGCACATCCCGGCATCGGTTTGATAGGCGGTTCCCTGGGCCAGTATCTGGGCGTCAGCGGTCGGTATATGGCTGTGGGTGCCGACCACCAGCGACGCCTTGCCATCGGCGAAATGCCCCATCGCCATTTTCTCGCTGGTCGCCTCGCCGTGGAAGTCGATCAGGATGAAATGGACGCCCGCGCCAAGCCGCACCCGGGCGAGTTCCTCCGCAATAGCCGAAAACGGGTCATCGAGCGCATCCATGAACACCCGGCCCATGGCGTTGATCACCAGAATCTTGCGGCCGCGCCGGTCCTGATAGAGCCCCTTGCCGCGCCCCGGCGTGCCCTTGGGATAATTGATCGGCCGCAACAACCTTTGGTCGGTGTCGATATAGCCGATGATGTCGCGCTGATCCCACAGATGGTTGCCGGTGGTAATGACGTCGATCCCGGCATCATGGAGTTCGCCGCAAATCTTCGCGGTGATGCCGAAACCGCCAGCCGCGTTTTCGGCATTGGCGACCACAAAATCGAGCGCCAGGCGTTCGCGCAGGTCAGGCAAATGCTTCTTGACCGCGTCGCGTCCCGCCCGTCCGACAATGTCACCGATGAACAGCAGTTTCACAAATAAACCCTGTCAGGCCAGATCCATAACCGAGCGACCCCTACCATGCCCTGCCTCGAGATTGCACGATTTTGGGGCAGTGTGCCGTCTGGGATGCGCGAGATCAAGAATTGCAGGAATGAAGGGCCTGTTCGGTCATCACCCAATCGACGCGTTGATCGTTGTCGTCATGAGGCACCCGTTCGACCTTTTGGGCTTCAAACGCCAGGCCGATGGTGCGCAGCCGCTCGCCCAACCTTTGACGCAAGACAGTGATCGTCCGGTCATAATAACCGGCGCCGTACCCCAACCGGTGGCCGGCGCCGTCAAACGCCAGCAGCGGCACCAACATCAGGACCGGCTCGATTTCTGGCGCCGACGCATCGGGTACCGGAACATCATATTGCCCGGACGCCAACAGGTCGCCCGGAAGCCATTTGTGGAATTTCAACGGCCGGCCCCGGCCCTGGATCACGGGAAGGCCGGTTATCGCGCCGCGCTCGACCAGCCGTCTCATCAGGGGCAAGGGATCGATTTCCTCACGCACCGGATAAAATCCCGAGACGGCCTCGCCGGGGCGGACATCAAAATGCTTGGGGAAGCGTTCGGCAAGCCGCGCGGCCGCGTGAGCCCCGGCGTCGTGCGATGCCGCGGCGCGCCGTGCCCGTGCTTCTGTTCTCAAGTCCGCCTTGGCCTGTCGCACATCCATTGGCCTTGACCCTCAACAAAAAACCGACATCACCGGACGGCATGTCGGTTGGTGGGGCCGCCGTGGCCGTGGGCGTGGTCCGTCCTCTGTGGCCTGCAGATGCAGGTGGGCGCCGTGATACCGAAACCAGGGCTCCGGCAGGGACAGCTCCCAAAGGAATTGTATTGGCCCCAGGGAAAGATCGTCCTCACGCACCCGGCAGCACCCAACCCTTAATTTAGGCGTCTTCGATGCGTTCGGCAATATGCTCAATACGGCGCGCCACGTCATCAAGCGTCCGGGCGAAGGTTTCCTCCGCCTCCCGGTCGGTGTTTTCCCTGTCCCGGCTTTCGAACAATTCATCGGCCAATACCAGCGCCGTCATCAGAAACAGGCGCGTGTCGGCCACCCGGCCCAGCGCCGAATTGAGGGCGGACATTTTGCCGTCAATATAGGTGGCCAGTTCGCCGAGCCGCCTTTCCTGGCCGTCCTCGCAGGCAATTTCGTAGGAGCGACCGTTAACCGTAAGCGTCACCTGTGCCAATTGCTCCCCCTTCAGCCCGTTCGCGCCGGTCGCCTCACGCGGACAGTCAGACCCTAACCGCTATTTCCCAGAATGTTCTCGAGCCGGTCAATCGAATCGGCCAGCCTGTCCGCCGCGTCTGACGCGCGTTTCCTCAGTTTGTCGCATTCCTGGCGCGACGCCGCCAAATCGGCGGCCAGCCCGTCACGCTCCAGGGCCAGCGCCTCCGTCCGCCCGTCCGTTTCGCGCGACTCGGGCGACATCTGGCGCGGGGACGCAACAGCGACCTCCAGGCGCGCTAAAGCGGCGTCGATCCGTTTGGTGGCTGATGCGAGTGCGCTCATGGAAACGATTATTACCTTATAACAAAGACTTACGCCCCGTCTTTGAGAAACAAACATAAGCACGGGCGTTGATCGTAGTCAACTTGACTTTGCAGCCCCGGTATCAGCCCAAAATGCGTCGCCCAATGCGCGGACGGCGGCGCCACGACCCGCGGGGCCGAAATGCATTAAAATTCAGCCGGAATCTGTGGAAATGGCGGTTGACGTTGTCGAATCCTGACGCCATTGTGACGCCCGTCAGGGGCACTTTGTCGGTCAAAAACCGAAACATTCCGTCCACGACCCTGTGGCGGTGGGAAACGCCGGTCGATTCGCCCTGTTGACGATGTCAGGTATCCGCTCCGTGAGCCGAACGAGTTTGACCAGAATTTTCCCATGAATCATGTGAATGCAGATCCCGCGCCCATGGTCGCGGAACAGAACGCCGGCGTTAAGCACAAGGACTTGGCCAACGTCATCCGCGCCTTGTCAATGGACGCGGTCCAGGCCGCGAACTCCGGCCATCCTGGCCTTCCCATGGGAATGGCCGACGTCGCCACGGTGTTGTTCCAACAGTTCCTCAAATTCGATTCATCGTGGCCGGGATGGCCCGACCGGGACAGGTTCGTGTTGTCAGCCGGCCATGGTTCGATGCTGCTCTACTCGCTTTTGTACCTGACCGGATACAAGGACATCGACCTCGAACAGATCAAGAATTTCCGCCAATTGCACGCCCGGTGCGCGGGCCATCCGGAATATGGATATGCCGGTGGGATCGAAACGACGACCGGTCCATTGGGCCAGGGCATGGCCAACGGGGTCGGCATGGCGCTGGCCGAGCGCATGATGGCGGCCCGTCATGGCGCCGATATGGTCGATCATTACACTTATGTGCTCGCGGGCGATGGCTGCCTGATGGAGGGTATCAGCCACGAAGCGATCTCACTTGCCGGCCATCTGGGGCTCGGTAAGTTGATCGTGCTGTTCGACGACAACAATATTTCGATCGACGGACCGACCGACCTTGCCGTTTCCGACGACCAGTTGGCGCGCTTCCAGGCGTCCGGGTGGCACACGCAAGCGGTCGATGGCCACGACCCCGTGGCGATCGCGGCCGCCATTGAAGCCGCCAAACAGAGCGACCGGCCGTCTATGATCGCCTGCAAGTCGATCATCGGCTTCGGCGCGCCCAACAAACAAGGCACGGCGGCGACCCACGGCGCACCGCTGGGGGATGACGAAATCGCGGCGACGCGGGAGGCGCTGGGCTGGCCCCATGCGCCGTTCGAGGTGCCGGAGCCGATCCTTGCCGCATGGCGCGAGGCTGGGCGACGCTCGAACGTCGCCGTCACCGAGTGGCGGACGCGCCACGAGGTAATGCCCGAGGCCGCAAGAGAGGCGTTCGACCGGGCGATCGCCGGGGATTTGCCCGCGACATTCGACGACGTGATCAATGACTTGAAGCGCAAGCTTGCCGACGAGAAGCCCAAGGTCGCGACCCGCAAGGCCTCGCAAATGGTGCTGGAGGCCCTCAATCGCGCAGTGCCGGAGACCATTGGGGGATCGGCCGACCTGACCGGTTCCGTCAATACCAGAACCGCTGATATGGCGGCAGTTTCGCCCGACGACTTCTCCGGCCGCTTCATCCATTACGGCGTGCGTGAACATGCCATGGGCGCGATCATGAACGGCATGGCGCTGCACAAGGGCTTCATTCCCTATGCGGGAACGTTTCTGGTGTTCAGCGACTACTGCCGACCGGCGATCCGCCTGTCGGCGTTGATGGAGCAACGGGTGATCCATGTGATGACCCATGATTCGATCGGCCTCGGCGAGGACGGTCCGACCCACCAGCCGGTCGAACATCTCGCAAGCCTGAGAGCGATGCCCGGCCTTCTCCTGTTCCGCCCGGCTGACGTTATCGAGACCGCCGAATGTTGGGCGCTGGCGCTGAAATCGAAGGACGCGCCGTCGGTGTTGTCGCTGACCCGTCAGGGCCTGCCGGCTGTACGCCTCGAACATACAAGCGAAAATTTATGCGCCCGTGGCGCCTATGAACTCAGAGGCTGCGAAGGGAAAGCGCAAGTCACCCTGATCGCAACCGGCTCGGAAGTGGCTTTAGCGCTCGACGCCCGGGAACAACTCGCCAAGGACGGCATTGCCGCTCGTGTGGTGTCGATGCCCTGCGCCGAACTGTTCGACCGCCAGGACGCTGATTACCGGGCCGCCACCCTGGGCCTGGACACGCTGCGCATCGCGATCGAGGCTGGCGTGACCATGGGCTGGGAGCGCTATGTCGGCGATCGGGGCGCGGTTGTGGGGATGAACTCGTTCGGCGCGTCGGCGCCGGCCCAGGATTTATTCAGGCATTTCGGTATAACCGCGGAAGCGATAATATCCATCGTTAAAGAGCGGCTCTAGGTTGAGCGCGCTAATTCATTGACAAGGTATCCTTAAGGCCAACAAGACCCCAACCTAACGGAGCTGAAAGATGGCTGTACGCGTGGCGATTAATGGATTTGGACGGATCGGCAGACTGGTCTTGCGGGCCATTCACGAATCGGGCCGGAACGATCTGGAAGTGGTCGGAATCAACGACTTGGGACCGGTTGAAACCAATGCCTTTCTGCTCAAGCGCGATTCGGTCCATGGACCGTTTCCCGGTGACGTCGTGGTTGACGGCGACATAATGAGTGTCAATGGAAGCCCGATCAAGGTATCCGCCGAACGCGACCCGTCGAAGCTGCCGTGGTCGGAGCTGGGCGTTGACGTCGCCCTCGAATGCACCGGCCTGTTCACGGCCCGCGACAAGGCTTCGGCCCATCTCGAGGCCGGCGCGGGGAAGGTGCTGATCTCCGCCCCGGGCAATGGCGCCGATCTCACCGTGGTGTATGGCGTCAATCATCACAAGCTTGAGGCCGGGCACACCATCGTCTCGAATGCCTCGTGCACAACCAATTGCCTGGCCCCGGTGGCCAGGGTGCTCAACGACACCATCGGCATCGAGCAGGGTTTCATGACCACCGTGCACTCCTACACCGGCGACCAGCCGGTGCTCGATACCCTGCACAAGGACCCGCGCCGGGCCCGCGCCGCCGCAATGTCGATGATCCCGACCTCGACCGGCGCGGCGCGCGCGGTGGGTTTGGTGCTGCCCGAACTCGCGGGCAAGCTGGACGGTGTCGCGGTCCGGGTGCCGACCCCCAATGTTTCGATGGTCGACCTTACTTTCAACGCCTCGCGCGACACTTCGGTCGAGGAAATCCACGACACCATCCGCGCCGCCTCCGCGGGTCCGCTGAAAGGGGTGCTCGACATTGTCGACGAACCCGCCGTGTCGATCGATTTCAATCATTGCCCGGCCAGTTCCAGCTTCGATTTCAGCCAGACCAACGTGGTCGATGGCCGGCTGGTCCGGGTGCTGAGCTGGTACGACAATGAATGGGGTTTCTCCAACCGCATGGGCGACACCGCCGCCGCATTGGGCAAGCTCGGCTAACCAGGCAAAGGCCGGATGATGAAGGGCTTTGGAACCCTCGACACACTGGACGTCGCGGGACGGCGCGTGATCGTTCGCGCCGACCTGAACGTCCCGATTATAGGCGGCCCGGGCACAGACAGCCGGATCAGCGACGACACACGGATCAATGCGGTCGCGTCGACCATCCGCGAACTGGCGGAACGGGGCGCGCGTGTCGTCGTGCTGTCCCATTTCGGCCGGCCCAAGGGCAAGGTGGTTGAGGATTTGTCGCTGCGTTTCATGGCCGCGCCGCTGGCCCAGGCGATCGGCGCGCCGGTTGATTTCGCGCCGGACTGCATCGGCCCCGCCGCCCGCGCAGTGGTCGACACGCTCGAAGCCGGCGGCGTCGCGCTTTTGGAAAATGTCCGTTTTCATGAAGGCGAGCAGGCCAACGACCCGGCCTTCGTCAAGGCGCTCGCCGAGCTTGGTGACCTTTACGTGAACGACGCCTTTTCGGCTGCCCACCGGACCCATGCCTCAACCGAGG
Source organism: Sphingomonadales bacterium (assembly GCA_046756385.1). Lineage (GTDB taxonomy): Bacteria > Pseudomonadota > Alphaproteobacteria > CAZZKF01 > CAZZKF01 > JBHHWG01. Next base: position 19,223 of record JBHHWG010000046.1, read on the forward strand.
GCATCGCCCATATCCTGCCCGCCGTCGCCGGAAGGGCCATGGCCGCGGAACTTCGAGCTCTGGAAAACGCGCTGGAATCGCCCGAGCGCCCGGTCGCGGCCGTCGTGGGCGGCGCGAAGATATCGACCAAGCTTTCGGTGCTGGGTAATTTGATCGCCAAGGTTGACGTGCTGATAATTGGCGGCGCCATGGCCAACACGTTCCTGAACGCCAGGGGAACGGCGATCGGCAAATCCTTGTGCGAATACGAACTGGCCGACACCGCACGGGAAATTCTGGATGCGGCCGCGGCGGCGGATTGCGAAATTGTTTTGCCCACGGATGTCGTGGTCGCCCGTGAATTCAAGGCCGGCGCGCCGAGCCGAACCGTCGGCGTCGACGATGTCGGCCCCGAGGATATGATTCTGGACATAGGTCCGCGCTCCGCCGCCGACATCGAGCGGCGCTTCGAGAACTGCAAGACGCTGCTGTGGAACGGCCCGCTCGGTGCGTTCGAGATCGCGCCCTTCGACACTGGCACGGTCATGGCGGCCAGGGCGGCGGCGGCATTGACCAAGGCCGGGAAACTATTGTCGGTCGCCGGGGGCGGCGATACGGTCGCGGCATTGAAGGGTGCGCAAGCGACCGAGGATTTCACCCATGTATCGACCGCAGGCGGCGCTTTCCTGGAATGGCTCGAAGGTAAGCAGCTACCCGGTGTGAAAGCGTTAAATATAAGCTAGAATTACTAGTACTGAACCGAGACAGCGGAGACCAAGATGAGCGAGACTTTGGGCGATATCGCCAATGCCATGGTAGCGCCGGGCAAGGGCATTCTGGCGGCTGACGAAAGCAACGGCACGATCAAGAAGCGGTTCGATTCAATCAATGTCGAATCGACGGAAACCAACCGCCGCGATTACCGGGAAATGCTGTTTCGCACCGATGTGATGGCGGAGCACATCTCGGGCGTGATTCTGTTCGACGAGACAATCCGCCAGAAGGCCGCGGACGGCACGCCGCTGGTCGACATCATTAAACGCCACGGATCGATACCGGGCATCAAGGTCGACAAGGGCGCCAAGGCCCTGGCGGGCGCAAAAGGTGAAACGGTCACCGAGGGCCTGGACGGCCTGCGCGAGCGCCTGAGCGAATATTATGAGCTCGGCGCCCGATTCGCCAAATGGCGGGCGGTGATCACTATCGGCGATGGCCGGCCCAGTAATTACGCGATCAAGGCCAACACCCACGCGCTGGCGCGCTATGCGGCGCTTTGCCAGGAAGCCGGGCTGGCGCCGATTGTCGAACCCGAAGTGCTGATGGACGGCGGCCATACCATCGAGCGCTGTTTCGACGTCACCGAGGCGACGCTTAACGCCCTCTATGACGCGCTGTTCGAACAGCGTGTCATGCTCGAAGGCACGATCCTGAAGCCCAACATGGTCGTCTCGGGGTCGGACTGCGCCGTGCAGGCCGGTTTCGAGGAAGTAGCCGAACAGACGGTTCGCTGTCTTAAACGCACGGTGCCGTCGGCGGTGCCGGGCATCGTCTTCCTGTCCGGCGGTCAGTCGGACATCGACGCCACCGCCCATCTCGACGCCATGAACCGGGGCTATTCGTTCCCGTGGCGCCTCAGCTACTCCTACGGCCGGGCGTTACAGGCGGCGCCGCTTAAAGCCTGGGCGGGCGAAAGCGTCAATCTGGCAAAGGCGCAAGCGGCGTTCACGCACCGCGCGCGCATGAATGGTCTGGCCACCGGCGGCAAGTGGGACGCAGGGATGGAAGCACAAGCCACTGCCTGAGTTGGCGGATCACCGTAACCATGACCAGCAAATGCCGCCTCTATTTGGTGACGCCGCCGCGCCTTGACGCCGAAGCGTTCGCCGAACCGCTTTCGGCGGCGCTGAACGCAGGCGACGTGGCCTGTGTGCAATTACGCCTCAAGGGCGCGTCTGATGATGAAATCCGGCGCGCCACGCGGATTCTCATGCCGCTGTGTCACGCTCGCGACGTGGCCTTCATCATTAATGACCGACCCGATCTGGCGGCGGAACTGGATGCCGATGGGGTTCATATCGGCCAGGACGACAGCGACTATAAAGCCGCGCGGGCACTGGTCGGCGCCGACCGGATCGTCGGCGTGACATGCCATGATTCGCGCCATCTGGCCATGCTCGCCGGCGAGGCCGGGGCGGAATATGTGGCCTTCGGCGCGTTTTTTCCGACCGCCACCAAGGACGCCAGGACCCGGGCCGCCCCCGAAATTCTGGAATGGTGGAGCGAAACCATGGAAGTGCCGTGCGTCGCCATCGGCGGAATTACCGTCGAGAACTGCGCGCCGCTCGTCAAGGCCGGCGCCGACTTCCTTGCGGTGTCCTCCGGCGTGTGGGACTACGACCAGGGCCCGGCGGCGGCGGTGCGCGAGCTTAACCGTTCACTCGAAGGGTCCCGGTAAAGCCGCCACGTCTTCGTTGCGCCGAACCGGCCAACCTGCTAGCTTCGCGCCGAATTCGGGAAGCAGTCTTAACCTACGGCGAACAAGATGAAAATT